>JAVETY010000111.1:0-5506 GCA_034005815.1 Sulfurimonadaceae bacterium
TCTGTAGATGCGATACATTATAAAGAGTTCTTGCCAACTCTAGGTATTAGCGCAATGGTGTTAGATGATTATGAGCTTTATGCAAAATATGGCAAAGGATACCAAAGACCTTATAAATATTCTTTTGCCGCACAATATGCAGCTAATAAAG
Organism: Sulfurimonadaceae bacterium; assembly: GCA_034005815.1. GTDB lineage: Bacteria > Campylobacterota > Campylobacteria > Campylobacterales > Sulfurimonadaceae > Sulfurimonas. The sequence goes on from JAVETY010000111.1 coordinate 152, forward strand.
ACAGTATAAGAACCAAAGTTCTAGCACAAGGTAAAACACTTCAAGATATCGTAAAAGGCTGGAATATTGAGACTTCTGATCTATTTGATTTGGGAGTGAGAGGCTATTTTGACAATGCAGAAATAACTCTAAATGGCTTTTATAATATCCATCATGACATGTTACACTCCACCTATGACGCTACAATCGGTGCAGATTATTTACAAAATGTAGGCGAGGCAAAAGTCTATGGTGTAGAGTTACAAACGACTCTCATGCCTACTGAAAAGATTTGGCTCTTTTGTAATCCAGCTCTGACCTACTCAAAACTAACACGTGATATCAACTATGGCAATACAAACTATAGTTTAAAAAACAATGAAATACCAGAAACCCCACGCCTAAGCGTAAAACTTGGAGGCTCTTATAAACTACAATATCATCTCTTGGGTTTCAAAGCAAAATATATCGGCTCAAGATACGGTGATATAGAAAATAAAGAGAAAATAGATGCGTACACAACAGTAGATTTAAATTACAATTATTCGTTTGATAACAATCTTTTCTTTACAAAAAACCTCAAATTCAATGCAAAAGTACAAAATATTTTTAACACAAAATATATAGCAGGGATTGAAAGTGCTGATTTGTTGGATGATACAACAAGTTATCATGTTGGAAGTCCTAGGAGCTTTATAGTTGGAGTTGTGGGAAGCTTTTAATGTCACATGCCATACATTATAAAGTATGGCATGTGATACATACGATACTTATATAATAGTATGTCCTACAAACTTACTCATATTATCAAGTATCTCTCCTCCGCGGCGAAAGCCTAGCCCGCATCCCTCATACGCAAAGAAAACACCTGCTTGGTACTTATTTTTTTCTGCATCTTCAGCAAATGAGACATACTCTTGAAAGATACTTTTGAAATTTCCATACGGCCCATCATGAGAGAGTGCTACGCTACCATCAGAATTGATGATTTTTGTATTTGCACCCTCACGTCCAAACATCTTTTTTTCAACCTGTTTGATACCTTTGAGTGGTTCAAATGATGTTTTTAAAAGATACGGTGAATCAGGAAATAGGTCACATAAAATCTTCATCATCCCTTTGGATTGAAACAAAAGTGTATAAGCTGGATTTAAAATTATTGCTTTTTGATTTTGCATAATAGCATTGATAGTGGTTGCAAGTTCTGGTTCCTCTATCGCTATATCTTCCCATGGATAGAGTTTAAACCAGTATTCATACTCATTTCCATCTCTATCTTTGATACCATTTTCATCAAACAATACATCTTGAAGATACTCAAATCCAGTTTCAAATCCTGCATCTTTTGCCATTTGCTCTAGAAATCTCGTAGTTGCTTCCTCTTCAGCATTTCCTGCATAGGAAGAGAAAAGTATTTTCCATCCGTCATAATGTTCATCAAATGTTGCCGTATCATCAAAAAGTACAATCAAACGTTTAAAGTTATCACATATGGCATCATATACATTGTTAAATTGGCTTGCTTCATCCATATTATTATGTTGTAAAAGTCCCCATTGCAAGAGTGCTGTTTCAAAAAGTGATGTTGGGGTATCTGCATTAAACTCTATCAGTTTTATAGGTTTTCCATCTATTCCACCCGCTAAATCAAAACGCCCATAAAGATGCCAATGAACATCATTTTCCCAACTTTTTTTAATGGCTTCTATAAGATTAAAAGGGATTCCTAACTCAAAAAAAAGATTGTTTTCTATCACATGTTCTGCAGCTTCTGTATACATCTCATAAATCTCATTTGCAGCGTTATAGTATGCTTCAGCTTCTACCTCTGTTACTTGCACAAGTGCATCGCCAACATACTTAGTACCATCACTATCCGTATGCCATGTTAGACCTAATTGATTTAATTTTGTATCATCTATAGGATTTATTTTTTTTAGTTGCACCATATGTTATCCCCCGTAGTTTGAAGTAGATTGTGACGATTTTTGATTGTTTGATCCAAAATAGCTTTTCCCTGAAGATGACTTTGATGCACCACTTCTAGGATTTGCAGAGCGAGAGTATGCGCTTTTATTCGCACTTGCTGCATTGCTAGAGAATTTTTTATTGTTCATAAGAGCATTTGCTATCATATTTCCCATAAGTGCACCCGCGGCAGCTGCTAGTATAGTTCCGCCAAGCCCCATACCTGCACTTGTGTCATTGCTACTTACAGTCTCACTTGTACCATCTTGTACCTTTTTGTACTCTTGTTCTGCAAGGGCTTTCATCTCCTCTTCGCTCATAAAACGCTCGCGAAGATTTCCAAACTCATCACGTTCGCGGATAATCGCACGACTTGGTCCATCTGTAGGCATCTCTTCTACAATAATATATTTACCATTTGTTTGTTGCTCTATTACCAAAAATTTATTTTGAGCTTCTTGTTCTTGTTGTGCATCCCCACATCCACTTAAAATACTCATCATAGCGATACCTGCACTTCCAAGTGCTACGCCACTCGCCAAACTTGTAATATGTTTCATCGTATAAGATCCTTTTTATTTATAGTTATATTTTTTTGCAAATCATAGTCATAAAATAGTATTTGCGTTCGCCCAGAGTAGATAATATCTCCCTTGTATGTGTACTTTTTTTCTTGGAGTGTTACTTTAGATTGCTTAAAGATTTTCTCCCCTAAAAGATACCCATAATCTTTCAGCAGTGCAAGTGAAACCAGAAGGAAACTTACAATTAAAAAAATAAGTTTTACCTTGTTACTTTTCAAAAAAAGGACCATAAATCCATAAAAAATTGTACTTAGACCAAAAAGTAAAAGATTTTGATTATCTACAAACAAAATATTAAAATAAAGATCAACCTCATAATATTTTATATAATGTAGATAGATTCCTAAAAAAAGAAAAAAATCAAAAATAAAAGTCACAAGCATACCAATCATCAATGCATATAAAAGCTGTATCATCGTAACCTCTTTTGTTTTGTATTGGAAAGTTTTATAAGGGTTGATGATGCGTTCTCACTTAGCCCACGACTATCCTCTATAATGATATCTGAATGTATCTCGGCAAATGCTCTCTCATATGATTTACCTGTGAGATTTGCAGAGGTAGAATATCCCCACTTGCATTGTCGTAAAAAGCTCGATGAAAGTTGATGCGGTGCTATGCGAAAAGCTTGATTCTTGACTATGAAAGTGGTTTTTTTAGCGCGTCTTACTTTGTTTTTCATGGCATGTGGTACACGCTTATTGTCTGCTAAAAAGGTTTTAAAATCACAATAGAGCTTTAAAAAAGGTTTTGTAAGTTCCCTTTTTTTAATCTCTAAGAGTTTACTTGGATTTTGAGAAAAAAAACCGACAGTCGTGTCGGTTTGTGCAAGAATCACATCCCTGCTTACGCTAGGAAGTCTTGAAGCGCTACTACATTTGTCCATGCATCTTCATCCATCTCATCAAGTGCTAAAATTACCGCTCTAGCAGCGCTGAGTGTTGTAAAATATGGAATACTTCGTCTTAAAACTTCTTGTCGAATAACTATTGCATCTTTTTTCGCTGTATTATTATCTGATGTATTTATTGCCATTGCTATCTCATCATTTTTCATACTATCTTCGATATTAGGACGACCCTCTGAAATTTTTAAAACTCTCTCACACTCTATTCCTGCTGCTTCAATCACAGCTTGTGTTCCTTTTGTAGCAACTATTTTAAAGCCATGTTTATGAAGCCCACGTGCAATCTCAGGAGCATGTTTTTTGTCCATATCGATAAATGAAAGAAAACATGTTCCTCCTGTAGGAATTTTATTACCCGCTGCGATTTGTGCTTTTGCAAAACTCACACCGAAGTTTGAACTAATTCCCATAACTTCACCCGTTGATTTCATCTCAGGACTCAGCGTAAGGTCTGCACCATGAAGTTTATGGAATGGAAAAACTGCTTCTTTTACAGATACGTGTTTGCCTAAACGTGGTTTTAACAGTCCATTTTCTTCTATTACTATTTTATATCTATCATAATGTGCAAGTGAATCTCGCAGTGCTTCACCCATCATTACGCGTGTTGCTACTTTTGCCAAAGGCATACCTGTTGCTTTACTTACAAATGGAACAGTTCTTGAAGCTCTTGGATTTACCTCGATAAGATAGATCTCATTTTGGTGAATCGCATACTGAACGTTCATAAGCCCAATAACACCAAGTCCTAAAGCGATAGTTTTAGTTTGCATCTCTACTTGTGCAATCATCTCTTTGCTTAAGTTCATTGGAGGAAGTGAACACGCACTATCCCCAGAGTGGATACCCGCTTCTTCGATATGTTGCATTACAGAACCAATATAAACATCTTTTCCATCACATATAGCATCTACGTCAAGCTCTATTGCTTGGTCTAAAAATTTATCTACAAGAACTGGAGCATTATTACTTACAGAAACTGCTAAATCCATATAAAGACGTAGCTCATCTTCTGAGTAAACAATGCGCATTCCACGACCACCTAAAACATAAGAAGGGCGAACAAGTACAGGATATCCTAGATTTTTTGCAATAACATAAGATTCCTCTTTTGTTCTTGCAAGTCCATTTGCTGGTTGTTTTAAATTGTATTTATTTACAAAATCTGAAAACTTTTCTCTATCTTCTGCAAGGTCAATCACCTCTGCTGGAGTTCCTGAGATATTTGCACCAATCTCTGTAAGTGCATTTGCAAGCTTGAGTGGTGTTTGTCCACCAAAGTGAACGATTATTCCATCTGGTTTTTCATATTCAACTACAGAACGCACATGTTCAAAATCGATTGGTTCAAAGTAAAGTACATCAGAAGTATCATAATCCGTTGAAACTGTTTCAGGATTACAGTTATACATAATTGTTTCTATACCCATCTCTTTTAGTGCAAAAGCAGCGTGAACACAACAGTAATCAAACTCAATTCCCTGACCAATTCTATTTGGTCCGCCACCAAGAATCAGCACTTTTTTCTTATCACTAATACGTGTAGTTTGTGGAAGTTTTGTGATGTTTGTTGTTGAATAAAGATACGGAGTAAGTGCTTTAAACTCTCCAGAACATGTATCTACTTCGTTGTATTCTAAGTTTACACCTAAAGCTTTACGTGCTTGGTATACATCCTCTTCTGTAGTCTCTTTTTTTGAATTTAAAGTGATGAGTTCTGCGATTTTTGCATCTGAAAAACCATCTGCTTTGATAGTACGCATTAATTTTTCATCTTTTAAGATAGAGCCATCTACTGTTTTTTCTGCTGCTACTAACTCTTCTAATTGGTATAAAAACCATGGGTCTATTTGGCATGTATCAAACATCTCTTCAACACTCATGCCACGGCGAAAACCTTCTGCAACATAGAGAGCT
>JAVETY010000112.1:0-5433 GCA_034005815.1 Sulfurimonadaceae bacterium
ATAAGAGCATATCCTATTAAATTTTCTGAAAAATCATAAATAGGTTCTGAAATTACCATATACTCTTTTGTAAATTGTACAGCTTTTATATCTTTAAAATTAATAGTTGAGAGTTGTTGTATGTAATTTTTACTCACTACATCTTCACTTACACTCAGAGTAAAATCACCCACTTTAAAAGCATCTTTAAGACCTTGTGAGTTTGCTAAATAGCGGTTTTCTACAAACATAGCCACTTCTACACCATAAGAACTTCTTGCTGATTTTACTACTGAATTTAAGCCTTGCATAAACTCTACAGAACCAAGATACTGCCCATCTTCAAGAACCGGAGCAATTCCTCGAAGTGAAAGCCCTGCTACACCTAGTTCTATAGTTATAACTGGCTTTTGGCTCTCTCTTACTTTTACAATAGAGTGACGAAATGATTTTAAATCATCTCCAAATTTGCTAGGTTTCCAAGCACGCAAGAAACTTTTTACATCTGCATCATGAATATGAATTTGTACATTTTGAAACTCTGTACTCTCCTTAAAGTTTTTTGATAATGTTGCTAGCCCTTCAATAGCGAGCTCTCTATTATTTGATTTTAGTGATTGCACAACATAGTAGTTACTTGCAATATTGATTGCATTTGTGAGTCCTACATTTTTCTTACCACCTACTAAATCAGTGTAGATAGAACGCATCGTTGTATCTTCTGCATTATATACATCCGTTTTCATCTCTTCGATAGATATAGAATAACTAATCATGATAATGATGAAGCCAAGAATGAGCGAAGCAATCAACGGTAATTGGATTTTACGACTTATAGACAGATTTTGCATCTTTTAAAGATCTCCCTTTTAATTAAAAAAACTTATTTAATTGTAACATAGTTCTTTTCAGAAACATGCCATAAACATGGAAGTTATATAAGAAATTATTTTTTTAGGATATATTTTTTCTCTTTAGAATCCCAAAGAAATTTTTTCTTCACTTTTTCAAATGCTTTTAATAAGATAGTATTATCTTCATGTGCACTATATATTGTAATTGGAGTATGGTAGTAGCGTTTATAACAGCAGATTGGAGAAAATACGATTTCGTACCATTTGAATTTTATTTTTCCTTCATATGGCTCAAAAGGAACTGTAGAGATAACTATCTCTTTTGTAAGAGGACACCGAAAATGAAAGCTCACATAAAATTGATTAATCTTAATGTATTCAATTAAAGCAAGTATTTTTTGATAATCTTGTACCACATAAGCTCTTTTTTTGAAATAGTCTTACTTACAAAAAGCAATAAACATTCCACTATAAAGAGATTTTGATACAAAACCCTTTACGCGCACCTTCTAAGAGTGCAACACTTCCACCATGTGCTTCGGCAATTTGACGTGAAAGGACGAGCCCTAGCCCATTGCCTTTGACTTTTGTACTTTTAAATGCCTCAAAAAGCTCTTTTTTATTCTCGATAGGGATTCCTGTATCGTAGATAGTAAAGATATGCAACATCTTACTGCGTTCATAGGCTACTTCAATAGTTCCATGCTCTTCATCATCGAGTTCTATTGCATCTATCGCATTGATAAGAAAGTTGGAAAAAAGCATCTCCAGCAAATCTTTATCGCCATTAATAATAAATCTCTGCTCTGGAAATATAAAGTTTATTTCCTTTGTATATCCATAATACCCCACCGCCATCATAAGTGCTTCTTTTAAATCATCCCAAAGAAAAGCCTCTTTGTTGGCATGTACACCTTTTGAAAACATGAGAGTCGCTTTAATAATACGGTCGATTTTATACACTGACTTTTGTATCTCTTCTACTATCTGGATATTTTCAGGCATCACCCTTTTTTTAAGCGTTGAGCTAAGAAGTGAGATGGAGCCTATCGGATTACGTATCTCATGGGAAAGGTGTGCTGCCATTTGCCCCATCGTAGCTAGATTTTCTTTGCGTTTTTGCTCTGTGATATCTGTTGCACTAAACATCAACTTATCTTTATAAGTAGAGTTTTTAATAAGGTAAGAATGCCCTTGATGGCTTACCTCATAATCATTTTTTTGCGTTTCAAGGAGTTCAAAAAGCTCGCTTAACGCTTTCGCCTGTGAATTTTGCAAAAAAATCTCTTTTTGCGCATCTAAAATCCAAATCGCATTTGGTAAAAACTCCACCACCTGCTCAATAGTATTTTGCAAATGCGCATAAGACTCTTTGAGGTCAGTAAATTCACGCTCAACCTTATAGGTTTGCTCTATTAAGAGGTTGAGTTCCTCATGCGTTATAGCGCTTTGGCTCATGTGCGACTAAGTTCCAAAAAGATTTTAAAAAGTGAATAGGCATCATCCGTTCCACACACTTCTCGAATCGAGTGCATCCCATAGGTTGGAAGTCCGATATCTAACGTATCAATCCCAAGGCGTGCAGAAGTTATCGGTCCGATCGTGGAACCACATCCCATATCACTCCGTGTCACAAACTGTTGCAGAGGTTCTTCGATTGCAGAAGCGACATTCATAAAGCGCGAAATTGTGCGAGCATTGGAAGCGTAACGCTGATTTGAGTTTACTTTTACTACTACACCTTTGTTTATATATGGAGCATGATTTGTATCGTGTTTGGTTGGAAAATTTGGATGTATGGCATGTGCATTATCTGCACTGATAAGCATCGAAGTACGTACCATTTGCATATACTCTTCATAATCAGGATACATACGGCGCAAAGTATTTTCTAAAAAACTCCCCCCTGCTCCACTTGTTGATTCACTTCCTACCTCTTCATGATCACTTGCAATAAAAAGTATTGGAGTATCAGCCTCCGCACTTGCTATTGCCAAAAGTCCTACATAGCAACTCAGAAGATTATCTAATCTTGCACTTGCTATAAATTCATCATTTATTCCAATATAAGAAGCTTTTTGTGTATCGTATAAACTTAGCTCATTTGCATAAAGTTCATGTACATCTTCTATGCCAGAAGACACTAGTTGCTCTTCTAAAAAGGTTTTGAAATCAAAATCTTCTTTACATGATATAACTGGAGTTATATCTGTTTGTGCATTGATAGATTTAGAGTTATTTGCTTCTCTATCGAGATGGATAGCAAGAGATGGGATAATCGCTATAGGTTTTTTTACATCGATAAGCGCTTCTTTAATCACATTACCAGTACTTAGATAACTTACACGTCCGGCCAAAGAAAGATCTCTATCAAACCAAGGATTAAGGAGCACTCCACCATAAGGTTCAACTGCAAATTTTACAACCCCATGCTCTTTGATAATTGGGTTTGGTTTGAGTTTAAGGTTTGGTGAATCTGTATGCGCACCTATCATAGTAAAGTTATTTGCCTCAGGATAGGTAAAAGCTATCACACTTGAATCATTACGCGTGACATAGTATTTCTCACCACGTTTGAGTTCCCATCTTTGTTCCTCATAAAGTCTTATAAAGCCTCCATTTTCTAGCATACTGCATATATTTTTTGTAACGTGAAATGGTGTAGGTGAAAAATCCACAAATCCCATCAAGCCTTCATTAAATTCTTCTTTTGTCATTTTACTATCCATTCTAAAATCTTTGTATGATTATACAAAAATCTTATTTTTTTTAAAATATAACTCTTTTTTATAAACTAATAATATCCACAAATTGGTTTGCTTCTAACGCTGGTATAATTTTATTATCCACTCCCAAAGAGGAGTCTATTAAAACATTTTGTAGCTTTGAAACTATAATGATTTTTAATTCTCTTTTCCCAGGATTTTGTCTTACAAGATTGTATAAATCCTCGAGCACACCCATATCCTCATCTAGGCGAATTTTTAAAACCAAAGGTTCTTGAGGTTTTTCCATAATCTCTGTTTTTGTTTTTTTACTCTCTTTTTTTGCCTCTTTTAAGGTCATCATTTTTAAAACACTTGTACGAGTAAACATCTCCGTATGAGTGATTTTTACTTTAAATGCTATTGGCTCGTCTAAGTCCATCGCTTGAAGTTGTTCGAGTTTGTCTGAAAATAGCATAATTTCAATATTTCCATGAAAGTCCATAAGACTCACTATTCCAAATGCAGAACCTTTTTTGGACATTTTTTTCTGTATCTCTTCTACTTTTCCGATAAAAATCGCAGTCGTACCATCTTTTATATTTTCTAAATCAGATGAAAGAGCATATTCGAGTTCATCTAAAACATCACGATAATCATCAAGTGGATGTCCTGATACATAAAACCCTAAAGTGTCTTTTTCAAACTCTAAAATCTCTTTTAAAGTATACTCATCTGAGTTTGTGAGTTTGAGCTCTACTGTGGTAATAGACTCATCATCTCCAAAAAGACTTCCCATCGCATTTTTCTTTGCGTTTGATGCATCTTTTGCGGTATCTATAAGAATCTCTATCTGATCAAGAAGTGCTTTTCTAGAATATCCAAATCTATCAAAACCACCTGATTTTATGGTGGACTCTATCACTCTTTTATTTACTTTCGATGGTTCGATACGATTTACGAAATCTTGTAAATTTAAAAATGGTCCCTCTTTTCTTGTCTCTATAATCGATACAACAGCGGACTCACCCACCCCTTTAATAGCTCCAAGCCCAAAGAGGATAATATCTTGCCCATCTTTTTCAATCGCAGAGAATTCTAAAATCGAGTCGTTGATATCTGGTGGTGAGAGCATGATTTTCATACGTCTTACCTCATCGATATACTTGACTACTTTATCTGTATTATCTTTTTCAGATGTAAGAAGTGCCGCCATAAACTCATTTGGATAGTACGTTTTAAGCCACGCTGTTTGAAATGTAACCATCGCATACGCTGCAGAGTGAGATTTGTTAAATCCATATCCTGCAAATTTTTCAATCAAATCAAAAAGTTCTGAAGCCTTTTTGTAATCATAGCCTTGATTTTTTGCTCCCGTGGCAAACTCATCATTGAACTTTGACATGTCAGTTTTTTTACCCATAGCACGACGGATAATATCGGAGTACCCAAGAGAGAATCCACCAATAGTTTGAACAATCTGCATAACCTGTTCTTGATAAACGATGACTCCATATGTATTTTTAAGGATATCTTCCATCGTATCGAAGGTATACTCAATCGCTTCACGCCCATGTTTACGTTCGATAAAGCTATCAAGCATTCCAGATTCCATAGGTCCTGGACGATAGAGTGCAAGTACCGCAATAAGATCCTCAAAGTTATCTGGTTTAAGACGTTTATTTAGGTCTTGCATACCGCTTGATTCTATCTGGAACATCCCCGTCGTTGCTCCACTTCTTATCACACTATATACTTGTGGATCATTCTCATCTATGGCATGCCAATCTATCGTTTTGTTATAGCGGTGCTTTACAAGCTTGATAGCGTTATAGATAACATCCAAAGTTTTAAGACCCAAGAAGTCAAACTTGATTAAATCTACATCTTCGAGA
>JAVETY010000113.1:0-5412 GCA_034005815.1 Sulfurimonadaceae bacterium
AGTCAAGTATGTGAGGTTTGAGATGATCTATTTTAGCACTTAGCATCATCGCTTCCAAGCCTAAAATACCACATGCCTCACAACCATTGTGAAGTGTAGATGTATCGAGATTTGCAACTGCTTTGATGCATCGATTATCAAGTTTGTTTGCCTCTTCTAGAGTATAAAAATGGCTTAAATCTGTGCTAATAATAACTCCAGTCTCAGGAAGTGAGAGTGCAAAATCGATAATCTCACTAAGGGTTGTAGGAGTTGTATCTCCATAAATAATCTCTACAATCTTTACATCTGGCAAAAGATGTTTTATCATAGGAAATTGTACTTCAGTAGAGTGTTCCGCGTGGGTGATGGTTTGTGACATGCCATACTTATTTTGCAGTGTTTGGTATAACTCTTGTGATTGAGCAATTGTTCCAAAAGGTGTCTCATAACTTGAGGCACTACAAAGACTCACACCATTTAAATATGTACGATGCGATGGGCCTAGAATCAAAAGATTTTTTAACTTTGTATTTACAAGTGTTTTGTAAGCTATATAGGCACTATAACCTGAGTAAATATATCCAGCATGTGGAACTATCAGGGCCTTTATATCCTTTGTTGGCAGGCTCTTTTGCTCCTCTTTTAAGAACTCTTCAAAATGCTCAAAATAACGCTCTAATTCAATCTCTCTTGCAGGATAAAATGTCCCACATACACTCATCTCTCTTTGCATATTCTCTCCTTAACTTGCACTCATAACATTACCTAGATAGACATGCTTAATTTTAAAACTCTCCCCAATCTCTTTTGCTTTTTTAAGTGTGGTGAGCTTTGTACTATTGGTGTCTTGCATCTTATAATCTGGATGAAATGCACTCAGATGCCATGGTATGTCAGTTCCGAGCTCCGTAGCGATAAAATGCGCCATTTGTGTAATCTCTTCAACACTATCATTATGCCCTGGAACTAAAAGGGTTGTAATTTCTAAATGGATAGGACTCGCAGCTAAAAAGTGCAAGGTATCGAGGATTCCATCTAAATCTGCTTTGAGTACTTTTTTATGATACTCACGTGAAAAGCCTTTAAGGTCAATATTTGCTGCATCAACCCAAGATACCATATCTTCTAAAACCTCTGGGGATTCATACCCATTGGAAACAAAAACATTCTTCAGCCCATGCTTTTTGGCTAACATCCCAATATCACGCGCATAGGGATACCAAATAGTTGGTTCATTATAGGTGTAGCTAATGCTCTTGCACTTATGTTGTATTGCTAAATCTACAAGTTGTTGTGGAGTGTAAGTGATAGATGTATCAATTGCACTTGTTTGACTGATGGAGTAGTTTTGACAAAAAGGGCAACGAAAATTACACCCAACTGTACCCAATGAAAGGGAAGTAGAGCCAGGGAGAAAATGGTAAAGTGGTTTTTTTTCTATAGGGTCGATATTGAGTGCGCTTGGGTGGTTGTAGACCTTGTTTACAAGCTTTTGGTTTTCATTGAAATTGACCCCACAAATCGCACTTTTACCCTCTTTGAGTGTGCAGTAGTGACGACATAAAATACAGGTAATGGAGTTCTCACTTTTATAACGGCTGTATTGCATGAAACGGCTCCTCTCGCGCACTCACACGGTAGATATAAATCTCTGGATGCTCATTATATATCGAGGGATTTGCTCCTGCTTTGTAACTGAGTTGTTGTAAAAACTCTTTTGTAGTTGGTAGCTGCTCCCACACTTGAGGTAAAAAAGTCCCCTGATATCTTCCATGGCGCAAGATAATTCCATCTTTATTTGGATGGATTTTGCTTACTAAATCCTCATAATCACTATACTCTAGAAGCTTTGGGATACTAAGTACAGATACTTCTAGAGTGAGATGTTCGAGTTCATCTTCTTCGAGTGGAGCAAACCGTGGATCATGAAAGGCGGCAGCTTGTGCATTGTGATAGATATCATGAAATAAAGAGCGATGAGGTGTGATAGAGCCAATACATCCACGGAGGGCTTTATCTTTGTGAAGTGTGACAAAACAGGCGCCATCCTCTCTTACAAAAGGATACTTTGCATAAAGAGCTACTTCGTCAATAAATATATCTCCATCAAATCTATGAAGTAAAGAGGTTTTAGCTATTGATAACAAGATAGGATCAACCATAAAAACTCCTTCGGATTTATTATATAGGAAAACCATAATAGCATAAAATTTTGAAACCATCAGTTTTGATATAAGTTTATCTAATATTATAGAGTGATAAATAAATTATACAATGAGCTTATAAGCACTAGGGTCTAAGGGTTTTCCATAATAAAATCCTTGGAGCAAATCGACATTGAGTTCTTTTACTTTATTTGCAATCTCTTCAGAGCTTACATACTCCGCAATTGTTTGTATACCAGTCTCTTTCGCAAAGGAGATAAGTGATTTTGTCATGGATTCAACATTTTTATCGAGATGGAGTTTCTCAATAATAGTGCCATCTATTTTTATATAATCAATATCAAGTTTAATAAGGTTTGTAAAGTTAGAATACCCACTTCCAAAATCATCTATGGCAATTTTACATCCATAATTTTTAACCTCTTTTATAAAACGATTGAGTTTAGGATAGTCAACAATCTCTTCTGATTCGATAATCTCAAAAGTGATTTTTTCTCCTCCATATTTATCAAGACGATTTTTTATATAAGCTATGAGCTCAGGTGAAGTGGCATTTTCATAGGTGAGATTGACAGAAAATTCCATCTCATTTTTTGAAACAATAGCAAAAACTTTTTGTAAAAGTTGACGTGTAAAGTTTTCAAATGTTTTATCCTCTTTTGCAATATCCAAGAAAAGATAAGGTGGGACAATATTGCCCTCAGTATCGATGATGCGAGCGAGTGCTTCGTATTTTACAATTTTCTCTGTTTTGGCATCGATGACTGGTTGAAAGTAGGGGATAATATTTCCATCTTCAAGTGCTTTTTTATAGATATTGAGCTGTCTGATATGATCTTTTTTTACTTTGTTTTGTGTTAGGTTTTCTTCATATATACAGAAGTTTTTAGTACTTATAAATGCTTTTTGAAGTGCATGGTTTGCCTTGCGTAAAATCTGTTCTTTGCCATAAGCTATTCCTGCAGTGTAGGAGATTGCAACCTCTTGTGAGTCAGGATTGTCTATATCGCAACAGATTCTACTTGTAAGGATAGAGTGCTCTAATAGAGAGAAAAAATAACGAAACTTTGATTCATGGGTAACTAAAATAGCAAACTCATTGATATTAAGCCTATAGATAGATACATCTTCTGAAATAAAATGCTGGCGTAAAACTTTTGCTTTTTGAACAAGAAGTTTGTCAATAAATTCATTTCCATAATGCTCATGGTAGTGGCTAAAATCATTGATATAAAGCAAAATAAGCATTGCTTCTTTTTCTAAATTGTTTAAGTCATGATTGAGTTTGAGACGTGTTGGAAGCTGTGTTGTTGGATCTATCTCATTGGGTTCTGAGAGTTTTGCTAAGTGAGAAGTAACTTTGATTGTATTGCGTCCACTTTTTTTTGCTAAAAAAAGATTTTTATCAGCTATGTTATAGATATCACTATAGACGTAGATACCATGATCTAAACATACGCTCGCCCCGCCAATAGAAAGAGTGACTATGTTTGATACTATATTTGAGACATGCGGGATTTGAAGAGTATATATCGACTCTTGAAGTATCTTTGCATACGTATTTAGCTCTTCTGTATCTATCTCTTTGATAAGTATTGCAAACTCACCACCACCCAATCTAAAAAGAAAATGTTTTTTCATAAAAGGGAGCTTGCGCAGAACATTTGCTAGAGAGAAAAGTAGCATATCTCCTTGTTGGTAGCCATAGGAGAGATTAAAAGCTTCAAAACTATCTATATCACATAAAAGAAGTCCGAGGGAGGATTGATTCTCTTTTGCAAAGAAAAGTTCTTGATTATAAATTTCATTGAAATGGCGACGATTGTAAAGTTGTGAAATAATATCAATTTTAGAAAACTCTTCAAGTGATTTTCTATCACTAATATCTTCTCGAATAGAGCAATATCCAACCTTGAGACCATTCGCATCAAAAAGTGGCTCTATCATAGTTTTCACCCAGTGAGAAACACCTGCTTTATTGATATTTTCTAGTTCTCCAACCCAGACTTTATCTTGTGTGATAGTTTTCCAAAGGTTTTTTATAAAATCATTATCTACATTTGGATGTTTGAAAAGGCTGTGGTTTTTCCCCATAACCTCTTCTCTTGTATATCCTGTAAATTGGAGATAGGCGTCTGTGATATAAGTGATATTACCATCCAAATCTGAACAACTCAAATGCACATGCTTGTTAGTAATCTCATTTATTTTAATCAAACTAACATAATCTATAATAGGCAAATCTGTATTTTTTATTAGCATGTATACTCACTCTGTTAATAATAATTTTTTTATAGTGATAAAAAATTATAGCAATTTAACTAAAAAGTATCTTTAAAGTGGGAAAAATATAGGAATAGAATATATTGATTTTTATGGCATGTCATAATAAAGTACTGAGATACCTTAGCCATAGATTATGACATGTAATTATTATTTAAATGTTTTAAAATAGATAGAGCATAAAAAATTTATCTATTTTTTAAGACTATTTTGAGCAGCTTTTACTATAGGATATGTTGTAGGTGCAGCTGTTAGAAGTGGATGCGTTGCTACTTGCAGTGAGATGAGACTATGCACTGTAAGTTGTGCTTCGATAGCTAAACCTATGATATTTATAATCTCTCCCGCTTCTTTATCGCCTATGACTTGACCACCGATGATTTGACCGCTATTTTTCATAGTAATAAGTTTTACTGATTGTTTTGATGCATCTGGAATTGTTCCCGGGTGTCTGTTCATCCCTTCAAAAAATCCTACGCTATAGTCAATATTTTCTTGCTTTGCTCTTGCTTCTGTAACTCCAGCACATGCAAATGCACGGTTCCCTATCATAGTGGAAAATATCGCCATTGTGCCATTGAACCCTTTGAGGTTTTTGATGCTATAGAGGTTCTCTCCTGCAACTCTTGCTTCTGCTGCTGAAGTCGATGCGAGCATCACTTTTGATGGGTCGTGTGTGATGAAATCTCTTCTTCCACTACAATCTCCAATCGCTAAAATATCTTTGTTGCGTGTTCTCATATATTCATCAACCCAAATACCACCATATCGAGCGAGTTTGAGTCCTGCATCTTTTGCAAGTGATGTGTTTGGTTTATAGCCAGTTGCGAGGATAATTACATCTGTTTCGATGATCGTGCCATCACAAAGTTGGACGCTTTTAGCTATATTATTCTCTTTTATAATTCCACTTGCATGTTGTCCAAGAGCTAGCTTTACGCCCATATCTTGCATGATATCTTGTGCATTTTTCGCCATATCT
>JAVETY010000114.1:0-5348 GCA_034005815.1 Sulfurimonadaceae bacterium
TTATGTGTAACTTGTCATGCAGAAAAAGCTGATGGTAAGCATGTAGTATCAGCTATAGGCTTCAGACAGACATCTACTGGTGGTCACCCAACTAAAGACAGAAAAGATCCTGCAAGACCAGGAAGAGATTTTACTTGTAGTAGTTGCCACAATCCACATGGTTCACAAGGAACGAAGTTGCTTAGAATGAAAGGTTCGATGGCATTTGGTGTATGCCAAAGATGTCACAAAAAATAGAAATTAAGTTATCACAGAAATATCACAATTGTTAAGTTTTAATATTTAAATTATTAAATAGTGTTACTATAGTTAACAAAAGTTGATAAAAGTTGATAAAAAGTGATTTCTTGTATATATTATTAGTAATATCAATTAAGTTTTTGTTATACTTGAAATGAAAAGAGTATAAAGGTTACTTATACTTTGAAAATTCGGGGAGGTATAAATATTATGATTCAAAAAAAATTAATTGTGGCAATTTTATTGCTTGGAAGTGTTTCACTATGGGGAGCACCGGGGATTACAGGTACACCGCATGACTTAACAGCTGTTGCTTGGACAGGTGATGCTACAGAAGATAATGGAGAACTTTGTGTGTACTGTCACACCCCTCACGCGGCCAATACATCTTTTACTGGTGCACCAATATGGAATAAAGGAACGCCAACTGGTCCATTTACACTTTACGGGACGACTGTTGGAGGGACGACAGCCGGTTTAAGTGGTGATGGTAGTACTGTCAACGCTTCGTCTATGGCATGTTTAAGTTGTCATGATGGTGTTAGTGCGGTAAACTCAGTTGTTAATGCACCAGGTAGTGGACTTCCATCTGCTGATGGTGATACATTTATAGGTACGGGTGCACAAACTTTAAGTGTTGTTGCTACTAATCTTGCAGCTTCTAATATAGGGACTGATCTAAGCAACGACCACCCTGTTTCAATAGAATATAAAGAGGGTGTTGCAGGACTAAGACTTAAAACTTATGATATATCTTCATGGGTAGGTGCAACAACAATCCAAGATGTTTTAAGAAAAACAGGTGGTATTGATTATGTTGAGTGCGCTAGTTGTCATGACCCTCACAATGGTGCTGATTCTAAAGGAGCAAGTTCAGTTGCTTTCTTAAGAGTTCTCAATACTGGTAGTGCTTTATGTTTAGGCTGTCACGATAAATAGTTATTAAAGTAAGTTCTACTTCCTAAATAAGAGGAGTCTCTTCTCCTCTTATTGTAATCCACTTATTTTTTCCTTTGTCCAATAGTTACTATATAATATTTTAAAAAGGTTTGCTTATGTTAAAAAGTTTTTTTAAAGTCTCTATATTAATTATTACCATGTTTTTTACAGCATGTAGTATGAAAGATGAATCTGTAAGGATTATCATACCTGCTCCACCAGAAGAGCCAAAAATATTTTTTGATGTCCTTCATCAGGGGGAGATAAGCTTTACTAAAAGAAATACTCTAGATGCTTTTCTAGGTGAAAAGGTTTCAGTTGGTAATAAAAATCTTGCTAAGCCATATGGTGTAGCAGCGAATAAAAATAAAATTTATGTTTCAGACACTGCACATGGAGCTGTTTTTAGTATAGATGAGATACAAAGAAAAGTTTCAATGATTGGTGCTAGCGCATCAGGTAAGTTATCTCTTCCAGTTGGAATTGCCATTGGTGATAATGGAAAAATATTTGTAGCAGATGCAAAAGCGGCAAAAGTTTTAGTTTATGATGAAAATGAAAATTTTATATCATCATTTGGTGATAATGGAGATTTAAATAGACCAACAGGTATTGCGATCAATACCAAAGAAAGTAAAATTTACGTTGTTGATACAAGAGATCATAACATTAAAGTCTATTCTCTTGAGGGGGAAAAACTCTCATCATTTGGAAAGAGAGGAATTGAAAATGGCGAGTTTAACTTTCCAACAAATATTGCAATCGATAAAAGAAATAACAATCTAGTTGTTGTTGATACACAAAATTTTCGTGTGCAAGTATTTGATAAAGATGGAAATTTCTTAAGAAAATTTGGAAAAATTGGTGATAGAGCTGGCATGTTTGCAAGACCAAAAGGTCTTGGAATTGATAGTGATGGAAATATATATGTTGCAGACTCCGCATTTAACAATGTGCAAGTCTTTAGTGATGAGGGGGAACTTCTTATATATTTTGGTGGAACGGGGAGAAATATTGGAAATTTTTCACTGATTGCAGGTATGTATATTGATGAAAATGATAGAATTTATATAGTTGATGGATTCAATGCCAGAGTACAAGTTTTTCAATATGTTAGTGAAACTTGGAAAAAAAATAATCCTCGAAAATATTTAGAACTAAAGAAAACGGAGTAACATTTGAAAATTTTAATATCTATTTTAATATCTATAAGCTACTTATATTCACAGCCTAAAGCTATAGTGGAAGAAAACGTTATTGTAACTATAAATGAAGTGAAGATTTCAAAAACCGAATTAGATCGCGGGGTGAAATCTTTATTTCCGGCACGCTATTATCATGGAACGATATCTGATAAGCAGATGGAAGTCTTTGAGAAGAAAGTCCTAGAAGAATTAGTAGAAGATGAATTACTTTTTCAGTACGCTACATCTATTGGTATTAAAATTTCAATTGCAGATATAGATAAAAGTATTGATAAATTAAAGAAGATGCTTAAAAGTGAAGAAGAGTTTAATGAAACTTTAAAAAAATCAGGATTTACCCTTCAAACTTTAAAACGAAGTATTGAAAAAGAGGAAGTTCTTAAAAAGTTCTATAGAGAAAAAATTGATGTGACCCTTCAGGAGAAAGATCTAAAAAAGTACTATAACAATAATAAGTATAAATTTAAAGAACCAGAAAAAATTAAAGTTAAAGTCATTTATGTGAAAAACGATCCGACTGATCCAGAAGGTAGAAGTAAAGCTAAAATGAGAATAGAAGAAGCATATAAAAAAGTAAAAGATGGTGATGACTTTGGTGATGTGGCAGCAAAATATTCTACAGCAATGAGTCGTGTAAAAGGCGGTGACTTAGGATATGTACATAAAGGTATGCTAGAACCAGCAGTGGAAGCAGTGGCATTTACAATGGATGCAAACTCTACAAGTGAAATAATAGAAGAAGATATTGGATTTTTCATAGTGAAGCTTGATAGTAAATATGAATCAAAACAATTATCTTTTGATTCAGTGAAAGATAAACTAAAAAAAGATCTTAAGAAAAAATTTGAAAAAGAGAAAAAAGAAAAATTACTTGAAAAGTTAATGGCGAAAGCAATAATCATTAAATGATTTATGCAATCCGTATAATTAACTTTTTCGATCTAACTCATATTGTGCGTTTAAATTATATAAAAAAGATTCAAAAAAAGATGTGATATGAGAATATTGTTCGTTTTGCTATACACAGCAACTCTTCTTTTATCTGACTCCAATAGTAAATGCTCCGTGGTACAACTTGAAAATGAATATAATTCAGATAATATCCGTTCTGATGCTTGTGAAGAGCTAGATATTGGATACCTAGCTGTTAGATGTGGTTGTTATGATCAACTTCCATTAGCAAAAGAGCAGTTGTCAAGTATAAAAAAGGATTATAAAGAAGCTTTTTTGCTTAGTAGCAATAAAGATAGATTTGGAGAAAATAAAAAAATGGAAGAGACATGCTATAGTGTTCAAATATTAAGTATGTTTAACTCTCAAAAAAACTTTGAGACACTTAGCCAAAAAAGCTATCCAGATGAATGTAGGCTAATGAAGATAGAAACACTTGCAGTAAAATGTGACTGCCCTGATATATTGGTTTCGGTTGAAGAGAATAAATCAAATTTAAAACAATATTATGATGAAAATACCATTTCTACAAGTGATACACATACAATTGAAACGGTGTCTGCTACCGTTGTTACACCTATTACTCCAATCACAACGACTACTCCATCAGTACAACAAGCCGTAGTTATAGAACCTTTAGATGAAAAAGAAGCAACAGAGATAATTGATTCAAACACAAATAATGAATCCCCTGTTAGAGAAGAAATTGAACGCACATCTCCAAAATACAGTTTTGGTGATATGCTTTACAATTTATCTAGTAACTATGGACCCAGTGATCTCTATGGAAGTATCGGGTTAACGTACATATCTAATAAATATAAAAACGATAGAACTGTAAGTACACAAGAAAATTTTATGCAAGAGTATAAGCTTGGATACAATAGTTACATATATAACCCCAAGTTGGTTGATTACTCAATATTTGGTGCTTTACGTTATGAGGATGTCAAGTCAGAAATAAATGATGTTTCTGGAAAAACAGAAATCAAAAGTAAAGATTATAAAGTAGACTTTAATTTTCTAAAAGATAGCAAAATACCTTTTAAAATTTATGCACAACAAAGTGATAGACCAGCTTCTATACTATATGCAAATACTGTAAATAACTCTCTTAATAATGTTAAAAGTGCCGGAGTCTCAGGATCTATCAAGCTTAATATTTTTGATGTTACATATAGCGTATCAAACAGTAATGGAGTATATGAAAGCTCAATAAGTAGGGAGAATAGGGAAAATAAAACCTACCAAGCATCTATTAGAAAAAATGAAAAAAATTATAATTTTCAACTGGGATTTAGTGAAATCAGTCAGGCTTCTGAACGAGAATATACAAATTTAGATAACATTATTTCGAATAATAAGGAACAAAATTTAAATCTTTTATATAGATTAGATATTAATGATGATTTAACATTTAATACATATTCTTATTACAGAAAAAATGAATATAAAAGTGATGAAACGTTATCCACCACTACTACGAGTGCAACTGCTAGTTTAAGATGGAATCCAAAAACTAAACATAGCGGTTCAATAAGCCTACAAAGCTTTAATACAAAAGATGATTCTTATACTATGCAAAATATGAGTATGAATCAAGATTATAGATACAAGATAACAAAAGATTTAACATTCTCGCAACAGTCAGATTACAGCGTATTTGACACGAACGCAATAACAAGTGAAAGTTTTGGTCTAGCTTCTGGACTTAGCTATGCAAAACCTATAAGCGATACAATAAGAATCAATGTATCTGGAAATGCAAATATAAGGTCTATTTCAAGTGATGGAAATACATCCTTAGATGCTGATACCTATAGATATAATATACAAACAGGAATCAGCAAACAGATAAACTCCATTAATTCTAATCTCAGTGCTAATGTAGGTTATGACACCTCAATTAATACATTAGATGAGTATAATAAAAGATATAACACAAATCTCTCGTTTGTAACAAAAATCAGTTCAAAAATGAGCAATAATTTTAGCACTAATTACTATAATGAG
>JAVETY010000013.1:0-22704 GCA_034005815.1 Sulfurimonadaceae bacterium
CACGCTCTTGTTTTTATGAATCAAATTCACTCCAACAAAGTGCAGATTATTAATGATGAGGATTTTAATACACCTCCAAAGTGTGACGCACTTATCACCAACAAACGCAATAAGCCTCTTATGGTGATGGTAGCGGATTGCGCCCCTATCCTCTTGTATGATCCAAAAAAACAAGTTATAGCAGTAGCACATGCTGGTCGCATGGGCGCTTTTAATGATATAGTCACACTTACTATAAACTCTATGCAAGAGAATTTTTCCTCAAAACCAAAAGATATTTTAGTATCTATAGGAGCAAAGATTGGTGTGTGTTGCTACGAGGTGGGGGAAGATATAGCAAATGAAGCGAAGAGCTTAGGATTTGATTATGCTATCTCATCTGTAGAAAATAGATATTATCTTGATATCAATACAATTTTACAAAAACAACTCTTGGCATGTGGCATAGTTGCTGAACATCTAGAGATTGATACAACCTGCACTGCGTGTAATACAGATACCTACTACTCCTATAGAGCAGAGGGTATGACAGGGAGATTTGCTGGCGTTATGATGCTTCGATAGAGAGTAGACTATTCTAAGTATTTTAGAACTCTTTTAGCAAGTTGATGAGGGAGAAGTTCAAGTGATTCTTCCACCTTTTGAGTATTTCCATGTGTGATAAAACTATCCCCATATTCAAAGCTTACCACTTGAACATGTAATATATGTTCATCTGCTAAAAACTCGAGTAACGCACTTCCTACACCACCCGCTTTAGAACTATCGGAAAATACAAACCATTGTTTATATTTTTGTGCCATATCTAAAAGCATCTCACAATCGAGTGGCTTTACAAAACGTAAATCAAGTATCCCCACCTCAAAATCTAAATGCTTTGCACTCTCATACGCACGCCCTACACCATTACCATAACCGATAAAAAGTATATCACTTTGTGCGGAGCGAAGCAGTTGAGATTTTGCAAGCTCAAATGGTACTGACTCTGGTAGCTCAGTTGGTATAAATGCACCTCTTGGATAGCGAATAGCACAAGGATGCTCATAAATACTTGCAAATCCTAGAGCTTGATGAAAACTTTTTTCATCTCTTGGAGCAAAAAGAGTCATGTTTGGAATAGCACGCAAAAAAGAGATATCAAAAACTCCTTGATGTGTTTCTCCATCCTCTCCAACTATCCCCGCACGATCAAGCGCTAAGACAACAGGTAAATCCATCAAACACACATCATGAATCACTTGATCATAACCACGTTGCATAAAAGTAGAATAGATAGTACAAAACGGTTTAAAACCCTCTTTAGCAAGTGCTGCCATAGAAGTAACAGCATGTTGCTCAGCAATAGCCACATCCCAAAATCTATCAGGATAAAGTTCGATAAGCTCACTAAGACCTGTTCCACTTGGCATGGCCGCAGTTGCACCTACGATAAGAGGATTGTTTTTTGCAAGGTGTAGAAGAGCTTCTGTATAGATTTGTGTCGCACTTTTAGCATTTGATTTTTTCTTTGCATCTCCACTTACAAGATCAAAAGGTCCTACTCCGTGCCATTTTTCCTCTTTGCCTTCTGCTATTTCGTAGCCTTTACCTTTGAGGGTTTGCACATGTACAATCACTGGTTGTTTAAGTGCTTTTGCTATTTCTAATATCTCTATTAATGATTTAAGATTATGCCCATCGACTGGACCTATATAATTAATTCCCATCTCTTCAAACATAATCCCTGGAGTAATGAGTCTTAGAGAATCTTCCATACGCTTTGCAATATAGTGTGCGCCTTCTCCAAAATTATCTACAAAACTTTCCATATTTTTTTTAAATCTTTGGTAAAAAGGGCTAGCCATGGCGCTTGAGAGGATACGGCTTATCGCACCTATTGGTTTTGCAATACTCATCTCGTTATCATTGAGGATAATCACAACAGGAAGTTCAAGCTCACCTAATTCGTTGAGCGCTTCATACACCATCCCCGCCGTCATAGAACCATCACCTATGAGTGCAACAGGGATTCTAGTCCCTTCTTCACCTTTGAGTGCTATCGCTTTTGCAGCACCGAGTGCCAAAGAGATAGAGGTAGAACTATGTCCTGCTACAAAATAATCATGTTTAGATTCACTTGGCTTAGTATATCCGCTAAGACCACCAAATTCACGCAAGGTATTAAACTCTTCCCAGCGATCTGTAAGAAGCTTATGCGCATAGGCTTGGTGGGAAACATCAAAAATAAAAGGGTCACTTTGGCTATCAAATACTTTGTGCATCGCAACTATAATCTCTGTTGCTCCCAAAGTTGAGCTTAAATGCCCACCATTTTTGCTCACTACCCGAAGTATTTCAGTACGAATCTCCTCGCATACAGTTTGTAGTTGTTCTAGTGTGTATTCTTTGATATCCATTATAGTTTCCTAATCACTTAGCACTGCTTTTTTTACTTTTTCAAATCTTTTACTTATCTGTGCATCGATGTTACCAACATCGCTAAGAGCAATCACGCCACCCTCACTAATAGCTTTATCTGCTACCACTTCTATATGTTTTAGTTGTGCCATTTTTTCACTCAGAGCTGTAAAGTTTTTAGGATTCACTTTAAGGCGTACCTTTGATGCATTTTGAAGGTCTTCGATAAGTTCACTTGCTAACATTTTTGCTACCATATCGGAGTTTTCACTGAGCTCTACTTTTATCACCTCTTTAGATATATCTAAAGCTGCTGTGATTAGCTCGTTTTTGATCCCTTCAAGTGAAGCGTGAAACTGTTCTGCTGTTTGTTCGAGGGATTCTATTGATGTTGCAAATTGTCCAAGTCCATCAGCATATTTTTGTTCACTCTCTTTGCCCGCTTCCTCTTTACCCTTGATTTGCCCCTCAGCAAATGCTACCTCTTTTGCTTGTTGCAACTCTTTTTTAAACTCTTCCTCTTTGGATTCAAGTTTCATTTGAAGTTTAATAAAGTTTGATGTAACCTCATCAACTTGCTTTAAAAGTGATTCTGCTAAATTATCTTTTTGTGCACTCGGCGTCTCTCTCGGTGTTTCATCTATTTGTGTTTGCGGCTCTGTTGCAAAAATACTCTCATTTTGCGATTGATTTGTTGCTCCTTGCTGTCCCCCAACTGCTAAAACCTTGAAAGTATACTTATCAATTCTATGTTTTGCTAGTTTTTCATTGGAGATTACTGTTGCCATAACTACTCAACCATCTCTTCATTGGAGCCAACTTGAATAGTTCCAACCTCTGCAAGAGCATTGACCGTCTCGACAATTTTTCTTTGCGCATTTTCCACTTCACGCATCTTCACAGCGCCCAAAAATTGCATCTCTTCTTCAAATGCATTTCTAGCACGTTCTGACATAGCCGAGAAAAATTTCTCTTTAAGCTCTTCAGGCGAGCTTTTAAGAGCCATCATAAGCTCATTTTTATCAATTGCTTTGAGAATTTCAGTGATAGCATTTTTATCAAGTGTAACGATATCTTCAAATGTAAACATCATCTCTTTAATATGATTTGCAAGCTCTTCATCCACTTGCTCAATTTGTGAAAGTGTTGCTTTAGAGGATTTTGCACCTAAGCGGTTGAAGATATCTGCAACCGCACGAGGACCACCCACTTCCACTTTGTACGATGCAAGAGATTCGAGTTTGGATTCAAGTACCGCTGAAACTCTTTTAATAACAGATGGAGAGATATCTCCAAGTTTTGCCATCCTCATAGCCACTTCACTACGCAAATCATCTGAGAAAAATTGTAAAGTATCTGCGGCTTCTGTTGCGTCCATATGTGCTAGGATAAGGGCAATAGTTTGTGGATGCTCGTTGACAATAAAGTCTGAGAGTTGTTGTGGCTTGATTTTTGAGAGATATGCAAAGTTTTGTGTATTTTGCATACTTTTTGAGAGCTTATCTAAAACTTTTTTCGCCTCTTCTGGTCCTAGTGTTCTATAAAGAAGCTCTCTTGCATACTCCATACCACCTGATGTTAAAAATTGTCCCGATTGGATAATGGCATGGAACTCTTCAAGCACAGATGTAGCTATCGGTTTTTCTATTGATTTCCCACTTGCAATATATTTTGAAACTTCTGTTATCGCATCAACACTCATATTGGAAAATATTCCAGCAGTTACCTCTTCACCTAGCTGTAACAAAAGAATAGCAATCTTTTCAGCCATACTCATCTCATCAAAAGTTGCCTGTTGTGTAGGACTTAATTTCATCCTCTATCTCCCGTATCAGTTCTATGATGTTTTACAGCTACTTCTGACTCTTCACTAAGAAGTGCTTCAAACAGATGTGCTACATCTTCAGGATTATCCTCAGCAAGACCTCTTACTTTTTCTAGTAACACATCGTATTTGAGCTCATCTTCATTAAACCCTTCACCCACTCCAAGCTGGCTTTCCACTTTTTTACGCATTGCTTGTACTTTTTCTACCAAATCCTCTTCTGCATCATCTTCAAGATTGAGTATTGGGCGCTCAACTTGCTCCTCTTCTTTGGATATCTCAAGCATACGTTCTGCAAAAGGTGAAATAACTTTTTTATACAGAATAAGAAGAAGTATAAGTACAAAAAGATACTTAAATGCACCGGAAAATGGCGTAAGATAAGTTTCACTAAATACTAAGGCTTGACTTATCCCATCACGTGGCATATCTAAATCACTACGTGTAAACTGAAGATTTCTTACCGATATTTCATCGCCACGGCCAGCATCTATACCAATTGAGCGACTTACAAGAGAAGTCACGGCTTCCATCGCCGCTTCATCAAGAGCTACATACTCTATCTCGTTTGTAACTTCTCCTGCATCATTGAGTTTCATCTTGTATTTGCCATCTACCATAACCGCAGCACTTAAACGTTTAAGACGTGCGAATTCTGATTTTACTGTAGAAACTGTTTTACCCACTTCGTAGTTTGTAGTTCCTGTATTTTTTTCATATTTTTCAGTTATTTGGTTATTTTGAAGTCCCTGTACGGGTCCTATATTACTTACCGTTCCTGGTACTCCACCTATTTGTTCAGGTGTGAGGCCTTCACGCTTTTCTTCGCTCATCTGTTCACTTCGCACCACATTTTCAGGGTCAAAAATCTCAGATGTGGAGTTTTTAATAGAAAAGTCAAAATCCATTGTTACTTGTGCAACAACCTTATCTTTGCCACCCACATAAGGGGAAAGCACTTCAATAATTTTATCTTGTGCTTTTTTTTCTTCTTTGAGTTTATATCTTTGTTGCACGATAGAAAGCTCTCCCATTTGAGCCATCTCATCATCATCTCCGAGCGTTTCCCCATCGCTACTTATTAAGATAACATTCTCTAGCGTAAGCTTAGGCACAGCAGCAGCAACGAGGTTTTTTATCCCTCGAACTTGTTTTGCAGTAAGTGTACGACCCTCTATCAGTGTTACCATAATCGAAGCAGTTGGTTCTGTTTGTTTTGCTATAAAAAGTGTCTCTTTTGGAAGTGCAAGTGATACGCTTGCTTTTTCTATGGGGGAGAGGTCTTCTATAGTTCGTGAGAGTTCCCCTTCAAGTGCGCGTAAATATTTTATATTTTGATCAAAGCTTGTTGCCCCAAACTCTTGTTTATCAAAAAGCTCAAAACCAACTCCAGAATTTTGAGGAATTCCCATTGAAGCAATAGAAATTCTTTGTTTATATACATACTCTTTTGGAACTCGAATCACATTATTTGCATCAAGTTCATAAGGAATTTTCTCTTTTTCGAGTTGCTCTATCACTTTAGAGGCATCTGTTGGAGTTAATTTGTCAAAAAGTACTTCATAACGCTTATCTACATTTTTTTGTGCTGTAAAAACAACCATAAAAATCAAAAAAGAGATAATACCAACTATCGCAGCGGCAATAATAATTTTTTGTTGCTTTGTTAACTTGTCATATAAAATAACCAGCTGCGAAAAAAGTACTTTAAAATCCATCAGGTTCCCGTTTTATATAAGTTCTCTTAAAAGTTCAAAAAAGCGTGTGTTTTGTTCAGGCTTTCCTATCGTTACACGAATAGCATTCATATTATAGCTCGCTAAATTTCTTACAATCATCCCTTTTTGTAAAAGGGCGTTGGAAATCTGAGTTGCATTTTGGTGGTCATTTAAACATAAAGTGATAAAGTTTGTGTAAGACTCAATTATATCTATTTTTCTCTCTTTTGCAAACTCTACGTAGCGCTTCATTTCCGAAAAACTTTTTTCTATACAACTATTTACAAATTCCATATCACTCAGTGCTACACTCGCCGCTTCGAGCGAAAGTGTTGTGATATTAAAAGGTGGACGAAGTTTATAGAGTTCTTTGATGATATCAATGTTTGCAATACCATACCCAACACGCATACCACCAAGTCCATACGCTTTTGAAAATGTTCCCAAAAAGATAACATTACTAAACTTTTCTATCAAATCTTTTGGATCTATTTTTTTCTTTGGATCTTTATGAGCAGCATATTCCATATACGCACAATCCACTACCACAAAAGTATCTTTGTCTATTTTAGAAAGAAACTCATATACATCTTGCTGATCATTACAATCACCCGTAGGATTGTTTGGTGTACATAAAAAAATCATCTCAGGTTTATGTTTTTTATAAAGCGCATAAAACTGATCAAGGTCATGGTGGACTGAATCAGTACGAATTACCTCAGCACCTACGTGCTTTGCATAGATCTCATACATAGCAAAAGTGATTTTATTCATAAGTATTTTACTTGCACTATTTGCTTTGGCATGTATTGCAAACTCTATCACTTGATCACTTCCTGAACCAATTATCAAGTTTTCATTAGTTACACCATAGTGTGCACTGAGTCCATTTTTGAGCTTTAACATCGAATCATCTGGATAAAGCGCCATATTTTTTACTATTTTTGTAATTGCATCTTGCACTTTTGGCGCGCAGCCATATGGATTTTCATTACTTGCTAGTTTTACAATATCTTTTGTTTCTATACCAAACTCACGTACTACAAGCTCTATTGGTTTTCCAGCTTCATATGTCGTAATTTTTTCTAAGTGTTTATTAAAGTTCATTTTCTCCCCTTACATAGCTTCCAAGCCAAGTTACTTCACCCTCATGTTTTCTAAGAACTTTTTTTATAGGTTCTTCATCAATATGGCCGTAAAAATCTATAAAAAACCAATAACCAAATCCACTTTTATCTTTTGAAGGGCGCGATTCTATTTTTGAAAGATTGATATTTTCTTTATCAAAATCTTGTAAAAATCGTACGAGTGAACCCGCTTCTACAGCATCTTTTAACTGTACAAAGATAGTTGTTTTATCATCTCCACTTACATTGTTTTTAAAATCACTCAAAATGACAAAGCGTGTAGCACTATCGTGCTGATCTTCAATATTATCAAACATTCGTGGCAAGCCATACAGTTTTGCTGCTATATGAGAGCAAATGGCAGCAGAGTTAGGATTCTCAGCTGCCAAGATAGCCGCTTTTGCCGTTGATTCTACTGGGATAAGTTCAATATTTGTAAGTGCATGTTCTTGTAAAAACTCTCGACACTGACCAAAACCCTTATCTTTTGAATAGATTTTTTTAATATCTTCAAGTCTTCTTTCTTTTGTTGCAAATGACATATGAATTGGCATGTAAAGCTCTGCAACTATTTTCATAGAACTTTTTGCAAGTAAATCCAGTGTTTCACCAACCACACCATCACGTGAGTTCTCAATTGGAACCACACCAAATTTCGCACGTTTTGCCTCAAGGGTTTTAAATACAGAGTCTATGGAGCCAAGAGAAAGATACTCACTCATTGCTCCAAAAAGAGACTCTGCAGCTTGATGGGTAAAACTCCCTTCAGGCCCTAAAAATGCGATACGTTCTGGAAGTTCTAAGTTTCTAGCAACTGCAAAAATCTCTAAGAAAATCGCTTCAATAGCACTTTTATTTAAAATTCCATTGCTCTCTTCATTTTGTTTTGTAAGTCTTTGTATAATATCTTTTTCGCGATCAGGTCTATAAATAGCTCCGCCCGTATTGCGTTTGATTTTACCAACCTCTTCTACAACTTTCATTCTACTATTTAAAAGTTCTAAAAGCTGATTATCTATTGTATCTATCGCTTCTCTACACTCTTCTAAGGTTTTCATAGTTTCTCCAAAATCTCTTGCATATCTTTAAACACCCCATCAGGGCGAAGATGAGGCTCTATAAAAGGGAGAATCTCTTCTGCACTTTTATATTTCCCACTTGTTACAAATTGACATCTCATACCCATCTCTTTTGCACCACACAAATCACCTTTTACATCATCACTAATAATAGTAATATCTTTAAAGTTGGCATGTTGGTCTTGCTCGCGCAATCTTGCAAGTGCTTCATTATAAAACGCTGTGCTAGGTTTGCCCACCACATCATAACTACATGAAGTGGCAAAGGAGAGCATCTTTAATAGAGCTCCCACTCCAGGATAACGTTTTGCATTTTTTGCATAGAGTGAGGTTTCATGCATTCCCACAAGTTTTGCACCACCAAGAATAAACTCAATCATCTGCGCATACTCTTCGTTTGTAAAATCCTCTTTTATAGCAATAAGCACTGTTTTTGGTTTGATGTAATCAAAGGTGTAACCCATTTTCTCTAACACATCTAAAAACTTTTGTGCTCCATATGCAGCAACGCTCCCTTTACTCACTCTATCTTCTAAAAGCATAAGTGGGTCAAGATAGTTAGCATATGGAAAATCAAACCCTTGATTTTGTAAAAAATCATAAAAATCTTTTGATGCTTCTTTTGTGTTATTTGTAATAACCATAAAAGGGGTTTGATTCTCACTGAGTCTTGCTATAAACTCTTTGCTTCCAGGAAGCGGTGATTTATCTACATCACTGATAAGAGTGCCTTGAACATCTATAAAATACATCTTAGCTCTTTTGTAAATAATCAACTTCAAGTGCAATCAAATCTTCAAAACTTTCACGTTTACGAATTATTCTTGCCTTGCCGTTTTCAACTGCTATCTCAGCACTTCTTCCACGGGTATTATAGTTACTTCCCATCCCAAAGCCATAGGCTCCTGCACTTTTTACTACTAAAAGATCATTATGTGATAAATCTGGCAATGGATAATCTTTTGCTAAAAAGTCACCACTCTCACATACCGGCCCCACAACATCGGCAGGAGTGAGTTCTACGCTATTTTCTGTGAGTGCCTCTATTTTATGAAATGCATTGTAAAGACTAGGACGCAAAAGGTCATTCATCGCTCCATCTACAACCACAAATCGTTTCGAGCCATTTTTTTTCTCATAAAGTACTTTTGTCACAAAATACCCTGCATTTGCAGTCAAAAACCTTCCTGGTTCACATACAATTGTCATATCAAGCCCTCTGAGCGTTCCAAGGATAGCTTGTGCATAATCATAAGGTGTGATAGTTGTTTCGTCATTGTATACTACGCCTAATCCACCACCCACATCAAAAAACTTCAAGTCAATTTCAATAGCTTGAAGTGAGCGCACCATATCAGCAACGATCTCCGCAGCTTCACGTATTGGCTGAAGTTCTGTGAGTTGAGAGCCTATATGAAAATGGATTCCCACAGGATCTAAATGGGGGGAATTTTTTGCTTTTATATAGATACGTTTTGCTGAGTCTATCGCTACTCCAAACTTATTATCATGTAAACCTGTTGAGATATAAGGATGTGTTTTAGGATCTATATTTGGATTCACACGCACGCTTATACGACTTACAGTATGCAGCTCTTTTGCGATAAGTTCCACACGTGAGAGTTCTGCTTCACTTTCAACATTAATATATAAAATATCTTTTGAGATAGCTTCACGAATCTCATCATCGTTTTTGCCAACTCCACTAAAGATAATTCTATATGAAGGTATCCCTGCCAAAAAAGCTCTGCGGACCTCACCAATAGAAACACAATCAGCGCCACTTTGCATCTTTGCAAAATGTTGCACAACAGAGAGGTTTGAATTTGCTTTTACAGCATATGCCAAAAGTGATTTTTTACCACGAAATGCATCTTTTAAAGCAGTATATTGCTCTTTCATAGAATCAAAATCATAAATGTAAAGGGGAGTTTTATATTCTTGGGCTAATTGTTTAAACTGTATCATTAAAAATCCTAATAAATTTTTGAGCGATTTTACCAAAAAACTACTTATTTTCTAATTGCAACACAAAGAACTCGCTTCTTTTACGTTGCTAATCGATATTTTCTCCATTGCCGCAGAGCTCCTAAAAAAAGCAAAACTACAGGGAATACTACACCTAACTCACTTGGTATAGTTTTATTATTTGAGAGTTCTAAAAGTACAAACAGAGCTCCCCATGTAAACAAACTTGCTAAAATAGCGCCAAAACTAAAGAGAGAAATATTTAAAAACCTTGGGCTCAGTGGAACAAAAAAGAAAATAATTACAACTAAACAAGGAACAAAAAATGGATGGATAAACATTTTATACAATGCCCATTTCACTCTATCTATATTAATATTTTGATCTTTTAAAAGTGTCAAGGCTTCTATCGCTTCTTTGATAGTAAAGTTTACTTTCCCCTCATATACTTGATCGAGTATTTTCGGACGAAACCCGTGCAAAATCTCTAAATCTTCTACACTGTTTACTTTTATCCCCTCTGAATCAAATGATATATTTTCTGGCTTACGTATCACATGCGCTTTTTTAATAAGCCAATAGTTATTCACATAAGAAGCTTCACTTGCCGTTACTACTTCTTGTAGCGAGTTACCTGAAAGCTTAAAAAAACGTACTCCAAGTGCTTTTTCTTGCAAAGGAAACATTTGTGAAAAGTAAATATAAGAATCTTGATATGTAAAAAAGAGGTCTCTCGTAGGGCTTAGATATTCAGAGTTTTTTTCAATATTTCGTGCAAACTCCTCTGCCTTCGCAAAGCCTGCAAACGCATGCACAGCAATATAAAGTATTATGATTGCGGTTGAAACGACAACAAAAGGGCGTAGAACATCAACTCTAGAATACCCCAAAGAGTAAAAAGAAACAAGAGCGTTGGAGCGTATAAGTGAGATTTTTGTAGCTATCATCGCAAAAATGAGCGAAAGCGGTAAAAGCATATCCATTGCAAAAAAACTTTTATACACAAGAAAAATCAAAACTAAGTTTGCAGAATCTGGTAATTGTTCCGCACGATCCATATAATCAAAGCCTACAAAAAACATCACCAAAGCAATAAGAATTATAAGAAAATATCTTATAAAATGCCAAGAAATATACTTAAATGCCAACATTACAACTCACTTGCTTTTTTTAGCACTATTTTAGCTCAATATTTTTGATTGTATGTACCGCACTTACATCTTCTAAGGATTTCTCTAGAAGTGCCTCTATAGCATCTGCTGCTTGCTCTATCCAAAGTGGCAAGTGCTTTGCCTCTCTTTCATTAAAATTACTCAAAACATAAGAGGCAATTTCCCCTTTATGTTCTGGTTTTCCTATGCCCATCCGTACTCTTGCATATTCAGGTGTGATTTTAGCATCAGTGGAACGTAGGCCGTTATGCCCACCATGTCCACCTCCCATTTTAAAACGTAATGTTCCAAATGGTAAGTCTAAATCATCATGGATAACAATAACTTTTTCGATTTTATAAAAATTTTTAACCGCTGCTATAGATTCTCCAGAGAGGTTCATAAATGTAAGAGGTTGCAGTAAAAAATGATTAGAAAATTTAAAAAGTTCACCTTTAAAAAGGGAAGTTGAACCTGTAGAAGTAGCATTTGTACGCTTTTTGAGCGCATCTATCACCATAAAACCGATGTTATGGCGTGTATGTTGATAGTTCGGGCCAGGGTTCCCTAGTCCGACTATAAGCATAATTATTTCGCTTTAATAACGCTTAGTACAGATACACGATCTGAATCTATAAAAGTTACATTAGCAACTTTTGCGATATCACGAATAAGTTTAGAATCACCAACGTCCATCTCAGTTACATCAACTACGATTTTTGCTGGAAGATCTTCAATTTTTGCTTTTACTTTCAAACGTGGTTTAGCAACATATACCATACCTTTGTTTTTCACACCAAATGCAATTCCTTCTGTAACTACAGGAAGGTGGTAGTGTGTTAAAACACCTTTTTGAGCTACCATCAAATCAACATGTAAAAGTTTACCTGTTACTGGATGTGCTTCGTATGATTGAACGACTACTTGCATCTCTTTGCCCGCTACTTTAACACCAAATGATAAAGTCTCTTTTTTACGAACAGCACGGATATATTCATTCTCTTTGAATGCAGCGTTGATATTTTCAAGCCCTTTTCCGTAGATGTTTGCAATTAGATAACCATCACGGCGTAATGCTTTTATACTTGCTTTGCCAATACTCTCTCTAACAATGCCTTCTAACATACTAAATCCTTATATAAAAATGGAGCGAATTTTACCTTTTTTATTCTTTATACTAGATAAATTTATTTAAGATCAAATATATCATCGTTTGCTGGTGGTTGATCCCCATCTCTTTCTTTCGAATCTGATACTTTATTATTTGATAAACCACTCATACGAAGTTCCATATCTGAAGCACTTGTTGCAAAATCTTTTGCTTTTTCTTTTGTGATAATACCTTCTTGATAAAGCTCTAAAATCGATTGATCAAAGGTTTGTGATTTGTAGTGCTCTTTTCCTTTTTCAATCATGTCACGGATTTCGTAGTCACGATTTTCCATAATAAGCTTTTCAATCATAGGTGTACGTACTAAGATTTCCATCGCAGCACGTCTTGTTCCTGTGACCGTAGGGATAAGACGTTGTGAGATAACACCTTGTAAAACCCCCGCCAAAGAGAGTCTTACACGGTTTTGCTCTTCCGTTGGGAAAGTAGAGATAATACGGTTGATTGTCTCTTTTGCATCGATTGTGTGCAGAGTGGAAAATACTAAGTGTCCCGTATCTGCAGCATGAAGTGCGAGGTTAATCGTTTCTCTATCCCTCATCTCTCCAACAAGGATAATATCGGGGTCTTCACGAAGTGCAGCACGAAGTGCATTTCCAAATGAAAGTGTATCTTGCCCAACTGAACGTTGATTAATAATACATCCTCTATCTTTATGCACAAACTCAATTGGATCTTCGATAGTGATAATATGCTTTTTTTCAGTTAGGTTAATTTGATTAATCATCGCTGCGAGTGTTGTTGACTTCCCACTTCCTGTAACACCTGTTACAAGTACAAGTCCACGCTCTTTTTTTGTAAACTCTTTTATAACTTCGGGGAGATTGAGTTGGTCAAGAGATGGAATTTTGACAGGAATCACACGAAATACTGCAGAGACTCCATCCATTTGAAAGAAAATATTGACACGAAAACGAACCGTTTCGCTGTATGGATATACTAAGTCGACCTCTTTATTTTCAACAAGCTCAGAAAAACGCCCCTTTAAAAGCTCTTTTGCAAATGTAAGTGCATCCTCTTTTGCAAAAATAGCTCCTGAAAACTGCACTAAACTTCCATTGATTCTTGCTCGTATGACTGAATTGGCTTTCACGTGAAGGTCACTTCCTCCGTTATCAACCATTTTTTGTAAATAGCCTCGAATCTTTTTTAATTGCTCAAAATTGAGTTGACTTACATCAACATCTTTATCCATTGAATCTCGTGTCATAGTGCCTCCATTATCTCTTGAAATGCTTCTTTAAATGCTTCTAACCCATCTTCAATTTGCTTTTGTATAACTGCATCAAAGTCGATACCACTCTCTTTTATTTTCATAAAATGTTCTGCAATTATTTTTGCATCTAGAGGTAAAGATTGTACCTTTTTTCCATTTGTATCAAATGCTTTTATAGTATCTATAGGAGCGGTATTGATTGAGTTCAATCCTAAAAGTGCATCTACGTAATAGTGCGCAGGTAAACCATCCCCTTTTACACCCGTACTTGCAAAAAGTGTACGGCACTTAGGAACTTGCATATGTTCAACTTTACCATATATCAATGCACTATTATAAACACCCGTAAGTGCTGGAGTAATTCCCTTTTCTATTAAAAGAGAATCAAGTGCGCGATCGATACGACTCACAAATACACTAATCACAGTTGCAGCAATTTGAGGAGCTACTTTAGCTCCCTTTGCAAATGCTTCTGCACATGCCATAGCCTGTTTTTCGCTAAAAATAAGTGTTGCATTGATGGCAATCCCCAAACCACTCAAAGTTTCCATTGCTATATATCCAGCAGAAGTTGCTGGAATTTTTATCATCACATTTTCTCTGCCGATTGCACTATAAAGACGCTTTGCTTCATCTATAGTTGCTTTTGCATTATCGCAAAGAAATGGATCTACTTCGATGCTTACATATCCATCATCACCACTATCGTAAAGCGGTTTTAAGATATCTGCTGCTTTTTGTATATCAAAAATTGCGAGTGCTTCGTATTTCTCTTTTGCACTGCATCCTTGTAAGGTAGCCAATTGCTCTTTATATGCACTAGAAGTTAAAAATGCACTTTTAAAAATTGCAGGATTAGATGTTGCGCCATTAATGATTTTTTTGTCGATAAGCTCTTTAAATTCACCATCTAAATATGCTCTTTCGATAAAATCAGCCCATAATGAAAATTTTAATTCTGGTAAATACATAGAATGCCCTGAAGTTTTTAATTTCGATTATATCCCAAGTAAACTCAATTTTTTTTAAACCCTCTTGGTTTTTTATGTTTTATTACAAAAACTATCAATATGTGTATAATCGTTAACATATAAAATATATTTTTATCAAAAGTATGGCATGTAGCTTCAAGCCCACTCCACACATAAATATCAAATAAAAATTCCTGAAAGAAAAAGCTAAAGATACTCATAAGAAGAATTACAAAACTATATCCCCACAATGGTGTACTATAAAAATAAATTTTTCTCATCCACAAAAAAAATCCAAGAGATACCAAATAGCTAAAATAAAAGAGATACGACTCAGATATAAATAGCGTTGCCAAAATAAGATGTTCTAAATATAAAAAAGCCCCAAGAGCAAGAGCATTTGTTTTTTTAAGTAGTAGAAATGGGTAGAGTAATTGTAATAAAATCAAAAGTGGATAGGCTTCGAGAAACCATAGAAAAGATGTACCTATGAGATGAAGGAAGGTAATTTGTAAAATCTCTACCCTACTTTTAAATTTTTCCCTCACTTGATTGTAATAAAGATAGAACATGCCATACAAAGAAATCACCATCAGCGCAATTAAATCAAGCGGAGTTAGAATATAACTAAGAAAAGCAAACTCCATCCCTTTAAAAAAAGAGAGCGATATAAAACCTATAAATATAATTAAAATAACAAATAAATAACCCATATTTTCACTTTTTATGGAAGATACACTTTAGCTAAAAGTTCATCATATTCACGTACAACATCACTATCAATGGTAATGCCACCACCACTTTTATAAACCAAACCATCCTCTTGTTTTTCTATAAAACGAATCATCACACCACTATCAAGAGTTCTTCCATCATATACGCCAAAAACCCCACTATAGAATCCTCTCTCATACCCTTCTACCTCTTCAATAATCTCTAATGTACTTTTTTTGGGTGATCCACAGATGCTTCCAGCAGGAAGAAGATTTTGTAGTATTGTGCCTAAGTTTACATGCCATGATTCATCTAAATCGCCACAGATATGAGAGCTTACTTGCAAAAGTTTTTTCTCTCCAGCTTCTATTGTTTCCACATAACGAAATTTTTCTACTCTCACTTTTTGTGCAACTTTGGCTAAGTCATTTCGTAGTAAATCAACCACCATTACATGCTCTGCCATCTCTTTTGTATCTTGTAAAATCATCTCTTTGGCATCTGGCAAAGATGCATCAATAGTTCCCTTCATGGGAAATGTATGGATGGTATTATTTTTGATTTGGATAAATTTTTCAGGGGAAAAACATACAAACTGATTTTTATAAAAGAGTTTATATGAAGCGTTGGCATGTTGATAGATCTCTTTTAAAGTGAGGTTTGTAGTGATTTTTGTAGGCTGAGTGAGATTGAGCATATAGGTCTCACCCGATTTTATCTTTTCTTGCACAAAGTTAAATTTATCTTTATATTTTTTAAAATCTATAGGATATTTTTGGAGTACAAAAGAGTGTTTTCTACTCTTTTTACTTGTATCTATAGCGTAAGAAATATTATGTTTATCTAGTTCGTCTAAAGAATATACCTCAACCTTTTGCGCTAAAAAATCGGTGATAAAAAGAAAAGGTTTTCTCTCTTTCGCAAGAGTATCTATCCTATCAAACCCCATGTATCAATTTTTTAAGTACTGCCATGCGGATAGAAACTCCATTTTTAACTTGCTCCAATACCTTACAGCGCGGATCAGCTAAGAGTTTGTCGCATATGTCAATATTGCGGTGTACGGGACCAGGATGGAGTAATATAATATCTCTCTCTCCAACAACCTCACTCGTCACACAAAAATCACTTGCATAATCTTTGAGTGAACCATACGTCTGAGAAGAGTGGCGCTCTGTTTGGGTTCGAAGACTCATAATAGCATCCACCTCATCGATAATCTCAGCAAAATGATTTGTCGTACGTAGATGTGTTTTTGGTAAGAAATGAGGTGGTGCAACTAAAATCACCTCCATTCCAAAACGACTTAAAAGTTCGATGTTGGAGTTAGCAACACGTGAGTTTTTAATATCTCCTACTATTGCTATTTTTTTGCCCTTTACGTCTTTAAAATGATCTTTAAGAGTATAAAGGTCCAAAAGCGCTTGTGTAGGGTGTGCATGCGCACCATCTCCAGCATTTATAATAGCGGCTTTTGTGTGGTTTGAGAGGATTTTTGGTACACCTGAATTTTGATGGCGCACTATGATGGCATGTGGACCCATAGCATCAAGATTCATCGCAGTATCCACAAGTGTTTCACCCTTTGCAGTTGAGCTTTTAGCAACATCAAGATGGACTATTTCCGCTCCTAAGCGTTTTGCAGCTATCTCAAAAGAACTTCTTGTTCTCGTTGAGTTTTCAAAAAAAAGTGTAATGATGATTTTATCTTTGAGAATTTTATCAAACCGTCCATCACTAAACTTTTTTGCATCGGCTAAAATCGCCTCTATCTCACTTGTGCTAAAGTCGTCTGTACGGATTAAATGTTGCATCAATACCTCTTTTTTCTAAGCTTTTTTCGGTGGCAAATTATACAAGAGATTGCAGAGAATAGCAATATCGTTTGAGAGTTTTAAAACCTTTTTTTGTGTCTGTTTGAGATAAGGCAGAGAGATTGTATCGAAACTCTTTTCATCAGCCTCTCTCACATTAAACACCACTTCATGGTCTATCCCTTTAGCTTCAAGCGCTTTTTTACTAAGTAACATATCATTGATACAGCCAAGTTTTGCATGTGAAACTAAAAGTGCTGAGGCCCCTAGTTTTTTAATTAAATCTATCATCATTGTGTTTTCATCAATTGGGACATATAACCCACCTGCTCCTTCAATAAGGATAATATCACATACATTTTCTAACTCTTGTATGGCATGGTGAATTTTTTTCATATCTAAGGGGGTATTTTTTGAAGCCACATAAGGGGATGCAGCTAATGCGTACGTGATAGGTACTATATCATCTATATCCAGTGCCCAAAGTTTTGGATTATATTGTTTAATAGATTCCAAAAGCGCTTCACCATCGTGTGGATATTCCACCACTCCTGTTTCAATTGGCTTGATAACTCCTACAGAAAAACCTCGAGAGGAAAACTCTTTGATAAGAAGCTTTGTTGTGTAGGTTTTGCCAACATCAGTATTGGTTGCAGTGATAAAAATCCGTTTTTTCATTCTTTTGCTCTTTTGCGTAGACTTTATAAAAGTCTCTTTTAATGAAAAATTATACCATCCCCTTTCTTTCATTATCACAACTTTGCTATAATCATTTATTATAAATAGAAGGTATCCTATGAGTGATTTTGAAAAATTTGCAACACTATTTGTCCAAGAAGTAGGTTCTAAGGAGGGCGCCGTCTCTCCTAGCATTATCTCTTCCGCCTCTTTTGCCTACGGTACAGCTGAAATAGCTGAAGGAATTTTTGATGGTTCGGTAAAAAAACCTCTCTATTCTCGTATGGGAAATCCAACATCCGCACGGTTAGAGTCTATTATGGCAAAGATGGATGGAGGCGTTGGCGCAGTTGCTACAAGTAGTGGTATGGGCGCTACAGCACTCGCTACTATGTCGCTCCTTACAAGTGGCGATGAGATTGTCAGCGTAGGTGGTCTTTTTGGTGGAACCTACTCCTACTTCAATGAAACACTTGGACGCTTTGGTGTGAAAACTCATTTTTTTGAAGTAGATGCGTATGAAAAAATAGAACATGCCATCAATCCTAAAACTAAGTTTATCTTTGCCGAGAGCGTTGGTAACCCAAATATGCGTCTGGTTAATCTCAAAAAAATAGCCGCAATAGCCAATAAAGCAGGTGTTGCACTGATTGTTGATAACACTATTACTCCTATGGCACTCGAGCCTCTCGCACTTGGTGCAGATATAGTAGTTTATTCCACAACAAAGATTATCAGTGGGAACGCTTCTGCTCTTGGTGGATGCGCTGTTTTTCGTGCTATCAACGATGGGGATGATAAATTCAAATCATCACGTTATGAGTTTTTAAAGAATTTTATAAAAAATATGGGTGCAATGGCACTTATAGCAAATAGTAAAAAAAGAGTTCTTAGAGATTTTGGTATGAGTGCATCCGCACATGCAAGTTACCAAACGATGTTAGGAATTGAAACGCTTCCTCTTCGTATGGAACGTATTGCAAAAAGTACAGAGATAGTCGCTCTTGCATTAGAGAATGAAGGCTTTAAAGTAAATCACCCTGTACTATCCTCACACCCAGACCACAAACTTTATAAAGAAGAGTTCAAAAATGGTTGCGGTACACTTTTAACCCTAGACTTTGGTACAAAACAAAATGCATTTCATTTTTTAAATAAAACAAAAATCGCTACACTTACTGCAAACATAGGTGATAGTCGAACTTTAGCTCTGCATATGGCATCAACAATTTACCGTGATTTCAACAAGCAAGAGTGTGAGTTTTTAGGGATAACAGATGGTCTTGTTCGTGTATCTATAGGATTAGAAAATCCACAAGATATCATCAACGACTTTATGGCATGTCATACAAATACTAGTTTATAAAAGAGAGTCAGATGGCACAACATGTAGATACACATTTACAATATGAGATAAAAGTAAAACACCCTAAAAAATATAAAGTTTTTTTACTCAATGATGATTATAGTTCTATGGATTTTGTAGTTGATATACTTATGACTGTTTTTCATAAAAGCTACATAGAAGCAGAAGCGATTATGATAGAAGTGCATCAAAAAGAGAGAGGCATTTGTGGTGTTTATACG
Source organism: Sulfurimonadaceae bacterium (assembly GCA_034005815.1). Taxonomy (GTDB): domain Bacteria; phylum Campylobacterota; class Campylobacteria; order Campylobacterales; family Sulfurimonadaceae; genus Sulfurimonas. Next base: position 19,417 of record JAVETY010000013.1, read on the forward strand.
CACGAAATAGCTGAGACAAAAGTGATGCAAGTACACAAACGTGCTAGAGAAAATGGCTTTCCACTCAAAGCTACAATGGAGGAGGAATAAATGATAAGTCCAGCACTCAATAATATTTTTCAAAAATCTATCCATTATGCAAAAGAGCTCCACCACGAATATCTCACTATCGAGCATGTTTTTTATTTTCTCCTTAGCTCTCCTGAAGGTGCGCATATCATCGCTATTTGTGGTGGTGATGTGGAGAAAATGAAAGAACTCTTACACACATATATCTTAAAAAGTATCGATGCACTCCCAGAAGGAGTTGCGGGGGACCCTTATGAGAGCGTAGCACTTTCTCGTCTTATTGATGGCATGGTAAAACATATACAAAGTGCAGGGCTTAAAAGTGCAGATGTGGGTGATTTACTCGCAGCTTTATATAATGAAGAAAACACCTTCTCCTATATGCTTTTAGAGGAGTATCAAATCTCTCGCTTAGATATATTAGAAGTGATTTCACACTCAGATATAGAATCTCCACAAAATAAAGAAGAGAGTTTTTTAGATACATTTTCTATTAATCTTCTAGAAAAAGCAAAAGAGGGGAAAATTGACCCTGTTATAGGGCGCGATAGAGAGATTGAGCGCGTAATACAGATTTTATGTCGCCGAAAAAAAAATAATCCTATCTTAGTAGGTGAACCAGGTGTTGGAAAAACTGCTATTGCAGAGGGATTAGCACTTAAAATCGTAGCAGATGATGTTCCAGAGATTTTAAAAAATGCAGAGCTTTTCGCACTTGATTTGGGAGCGATGTTAGCAGGAACAAAGTACAGAGGAGATTTTGAAAAACGTCTCAAAGGTGTAATGGATGAGATAAAACTTCATCCAAATGCAATTTTATTTATCGATGAGATACACACTCTTATAGGAGCAGGAAGCACAAGCGGTACGATGGATGCAGCCAATCAACTCAAACCCGCCCTCGCTTCTGGAGAGCTCAAATGTATGGGTGCCACCACTTACGCAGAATATCGTAACGGTTTTGAAAAAGATAAAGCACTCAGTCGCCGTTTTTCAAAAGTAGATATAGAAGAACCATCAGCTAAAACAAGTTATCTCATTTTACAAGGTCTCAAAGAGAAATATGAAAAGCACCATAAAATTGTATATACAGATAAAGCTCTTAAAGCTGCAGTAGAACTCTCTAAACGTTATATCAATGATAGATTTTTACCAGATAAAGCGATTGACTTGATAGATGAAACCGCTGCATCTTTTCATCTAGAAAAAAATCCAAAGCTTAAAATCACAGCAAAAGATATCCAAAATACAATGTCACGTATTTTAGGAACAAATAGCAAGATTGTTAAAAAAGATGCAACTATCAAACTAGAAAATCTAGAAGAAGAAATCAAACATAATATCATCGGTCAAGATAATGCTGTAAATATTGTAACACAAGCGATAAAACGCTCTAAAGCAGGACTCACACCAGAAAATAAACCTATCGCATCATTCTTATTCTCAGGTCCAACAGGTGTAGGAAAAACTGAACTAGCAATAACTCTTAGTAAAACTCTAGGTATCCATTTTGAGCGTTTTGATATGAGTGAGTATATGGAAAAACATGCTCTTAGTCGTTTAGTTGGCGCACCTCCAGGATACGTAGGATTTGAGCAAGGTGGGCTTTTAACTGAGACTGCTAAAAAACATCCCTATATGGTTTTGCTCCTCGATGAGATAGAAAAAGCACATCCTGATTTAGTCAATATTTTATTGCAGATTATGGATAGTGCAACGCTTACAGATAATAATGGCTACAAAGCAGATTTTCAAAATGTGATACTTATTATGACATCCAATATTGGAACATCTGCTCGTGGTGTAATGGGCTTTGCAAAAGATGAAAATTTCTCAAAAAATGAGGAGTTAAAATCTTTTTTCACACCGGAGTTTAGAAATAGACTCGATGCAATTGTGGAGTTTCAACAACTCTCACTTGATGTAGTAGAGAATATTGTAGAGAAATTTATAAAAGAGCTCAATAAAGATTTAAAAAAGAAAAAAATCATAATTGAACTCTCGAATGAAGCTAAAAAATATATCGCAAAAAGTGGTTACAGTAAAGAGTTAGGTGCTCGCCCACTCAAACGTTTTATAGTAGAAAATATCACAAATAAGCTTACAGATCCTATCCTCTTTGGAGCACTTAAAAATGGTGGTGAAGTGATTGTGAGTTACAAAGATACACTAGATTTAGAGTTTATTGCACGCACCACTTCAGAGTCACATGTTACAAATTCCTAAACTCAATAAATACGATTTAAACTTTCCCGATGCTCGCAATGCCTCAGCAGATGGCATTATTGCTTGGGGTGGTGATTTAAACCCCAGTCGTCTTCTTCGTGCTTATAGAGAAGGAATATTTCCTTGGTACAGTAAAAATGACCCTATCCTTTGGTGGTCACCCGATCCGCGTTTTATCCTTGAACTCTCTGACTTTAAACTTCGCCGTTCCCTTCGAAAAAGTATCCACAAATTTACCTACAATATAGATACCGCTTTTGTTGAAGTGATGCAACACTGTGCGGCAACATACAGAGAAGGACAAAGTGGCACTTGGATTAATGATGAGATGATTGAAAGCTATGAGGTACTGCATTCGATGCAAAAAGCACACTCTATTGAAACGTACTACGATGGAAAACTAGTAGGTGGACTTTATGGGTTATCAGTTGGAAATGTATTTTGCGGTGAATCAATGTTCTCGCATAAAAGTGATGCATCCAAAGCAGCACTCGCAGTTTTAATTGCACATCTAAAAGTATGGGGATATGATTTTATAGACGCTCAAGTCCCTACAGCACATCTAGAAAGCTTAGGAGCGAAAGAGGTGTCTAGAGAAGATTATCTACGTAGGCTTGCTAAAAATATAGTGCAAGAGAATGAGATAAGATGGGAATTAGATACACAACTCATAGATAAACTCTAAGATTATCTGGCGTGTATATTTAAAAATAATATTTATATATTAGATGTAGAGAATATCCAACATGCCATGATTAAGCATATTAACATGCCATAAAAGCAAATAGCATAAAAGTAGATAAGAGTAAAAGTTGGTAGATAAGTGAGTGATTAATTTTGTGATTGAAGTAAAGATTGTGATTGTTTTGAGAATGTAATAAGAGGAGTAAATTATGAAAGCTAGGCAGCGACCTACGTTTCCAATCCTGCAAGGATCAGTATTATCGGCGATGAGAGGCTTAGCTTCTGGGTTCGGAATGGAGCCAGGCGTTT
>JAVETY010000115.1:0-5276 GCA_034005815.1 Sulfurimonadaceae bacterium
TGATACGAGGATCTATCTCCAAAACTAGGAGTTGATTCTGCTACATCACGAAACGGTCCATAGTATCCACTTGCAAATTTCGTGGAGTAACTCATAATTGGCATATTTTCATACCCTGCACTATCAAGCGCATCTCTTAACGTGGCAATAATTCCATCCATCATCCCTGAAGGTGCTATCATATTCGCACCCGCTTTGGCATGTACAATCGCTTGCTGCGCTGAGATTTTAAGTGTTGCATCATTATCTACAGTTTCATTTTTATGATCAATGATTCCACAATGTCCATGATCTGTATATTCACAAAAACAAAGATCTGTTACTATAAACATATCTGAGTAGACTTTTTTAATCTCTCGTATCGCTGTTGCAATAATCCCGTGATCACATAAAGAATCAGATCCGATAGAATCTTTCACATCTGGAATACCAAAAAGAATAATCGAGTAGATTCCAAGCTCGCGAAGCTCACCACACTCTTTGATAATCTCATCGATACTCATCTGAAATACCCCTGGCATTGAGGCTACTTCTGTTTTAATCCCCTTGCCACTACGCACAAAAAGTGGATAGATAAAATCATTTGTAGTGACAGTGGTTTCACGTGTAAGTGCACGTAGATGTTTGTTTAAACGAGTTCTGCGAAATCTTTGGAACATACTTAACCTTTTTTCGATATAATTATTTTTCAAAATATTACCCTTTTAAAGTTAAAATAAATGAATATAGAAATTTCTCAAATCGCAAACCTCCCTTCAAAATTTGGTACTTTTAAGGTTAAAGCCTTCAAAGAAGGGATAAAAGAACATCTCGTTATCTATACCCAACACCTCCCAGAAACTCCAATTGTTAGAATCCACTCAGAGTGTTTAACAGGAGATGCACTAGGGAGTCTTAAATGTGACTGTGGAGATCAGCTAGGTTACGCTCTTTCTCTTATTGCGAAAGAGGGTGGCATGGTGATTTATCTCAGACAGGAGGGGCGTAATATTGGACTTCTTAATAAAATAAACGCATATGCTCTTCAAGATAAAGGGTTTAATACTATAGAAGCAAACCATCAATTAGGGTTTGGTGCAGATGAGCGTACATATGAGATTGTTACTTTTATATTGCACCATTTTGATATAGAATCTATCAAGCTTCTCACAAATAATCCTGATAAAGTAAGCTCTTTTGCAGATATACAAGTGGTAGAGAGAATCCCCATTATAATGGAAACAAATCTACATAATGAGGGTTATCTTAAAGTAAAAAAAGAGGAGATGGGGCATCTCCTTTAGTGGAATTTTGAATCTTGTAGGGCATTAATACGTCGTTCACAAGAGGTCATCACACGTAAAAGCTCATTTGTAACTATTCGTAACTCTCTATAATAAACTTTCGCTTTTTCTATCTCAAGGGGTGCAATTTTACTCTCATTGCGTATCTTTGCAAAAAAACCCTTTTTCTCCTCTTTAAAATAGATTTGATGGATTCTATAATACTGTGCATGCCATTGAGCGTGAAAACTCTCTAAGTTATTATAAAATTGTAATCCTAAGATATCCCGTAGATGCTCCTCATTGCTATAGAGCCATATACCATAATGGCATTCTCTCTTCGAGACTGCTGTTATATCATCCACACTCTTACCATATACAAGTGCTTCGATTTTTTTCATCTGTTCTTCGTGATAAGCTCTTGCCGTTTGTAAAGATTTTAATGTTTTTTGTTTTGTCATATTTGTTCACTTCAATTTAAAATATGTGATTATTACATATGTTAAATAAAATTACTATATAATGCATCGATCTTGAATATCAAGGAATAAAAATGCCTCAACCAGTAAACGAAGAGATACAACTCAGTACAAAAAAATATATTGTTTCTAAGACCGATGAAAAAGGTATTATCGAATATGGAAATGACTACTTTGTAGAGATTTCTGGATATAGTGAATCAGAACTTATAGGTAAACCACATAGTATTATCCGTCACCCTGACATGCCAAGGATAGTTTTTAAAATGATGTGGGATCGTATCAACAAGGGTAAAAATATTATGGCTGTTGTAAAAAATATGGCGAAAGATGGAAGATACTATTGGGTTATCACAGAGTTTGAACCTAAAATAGACCCTATCTCAAATGATATAATCTCCCATACCGCCTTTAGAAAAGCAGCACCACGAAAAGCTATCGATACGATGGAACCTATCTATCAAAAACTTTTAGAGATTGAAAAAGAGGGTGGAATGGAAGCAAGTGAAAAATACCTACGAGGATTTTTTGAAGAAAAACGTACCACTTACGATGAATTCATCAATGATGTAATCGGCAATACAGGTCTTTTTAGAATCTTTTTTAACACAATGAAAAAACTTTTTTCCTAATCCCACTTACTCCATCCAAAGAAAAACTAAGATAGAATATCCTTTTTATACAAGGATTTTCTATTGGATTTCAAAGCACAATTAACCAAAGATAATATCATCGTGCATGATAAATTTTTTCATTATATACAAAAGTACAAAGAGCATCTTTTTAAATGGAATAAGGTACATAACCTCACCGGAGCAAAAGATGAGAAAACAATTGATAATTTTATCTATGATGCACTCTTTCCTGTAAGCTTCTTGCCAAAAGTAGATACGCTTATGGATATTGGTACAGGTGCTGGTTTTCCAGGAATGATACTCGCTTTTGCACTTCCTGATACACAAGTCACACTTGTAGAACCGCTCCCAAAACGCGCTAGCTTTTTACAATTTATAAAAGCAGATTTAGGGCTTACGAATGTCACGGTAGTGAAAAAAAAGGTGGAAGATATGGAACCACAAATCTTTGACATCATTACCTCAAGAGCAGTAACAGATACAAAGATGCTCTTAGAACTAAGTAAAAATTTCCGCAACAAAGATACAAAACTTCTTTTTTATAAAGGGGAAAAAGTTTTTGATGAAGTGGATAGTTCTCTTAAACATAAAATTATCCAAACGAAAAAAAGACATTATTTATTATTAGGAGAAGATTGATGCTACTTAAATTTCTACTTATTGCAGGTGTTATAACTGCTATCTATTTTGCTTTTTTCAAAAAAAAGCCACTCTCTAAAAAATCTATAGAGGAGAGTAATGACATGGTGGCATGCCATACGTGTGATACCTATACAACTATAGAAGATTCGCTTCTCTCGAATGGAAAATACTATTGTTCTAAAGAGTGTTTGGAGAAGCAAAAATGATTTTACTCGGGCATAGATTTATAAAGAGTGAACCGCTCTATCACATCCCTGATATTGATTCGATTCAAAATACGCCACCCTCTTCTACTCTCTATTTAATGTTTAATGAAAATAACCTTGATATCGTAGAACATTGTAGATTAAATGATATTGCTTTTGCATTACATGCCATAAGTATTACAGAAATTATCTATGCACATGCCATGGATGCTAGATTTATAGTTATCCCAAAAGAGCTTGCAAAAACAGCACAAAGGATAGCCAATGATTATCTTTTTGATGCAAAAATCTTAGTGCAATGTGATGATGAAGAGGATATTGAAGAGTTAGCGATTGTAGGAGTGGATGGAATTATATTTTCAAATGGGATTGTCAAGATTAACTCTTAACAATCTCCCTTCTTATATCCTCTTTGAGCGAGGTTAAAATCTCGTAACTAAAAGTTCCAGCTGCTTGTGCGATAACACGTGCATCGTTAAATATCTCTATCTCATCTGCTTCGCTTAAAAAAGTACTGTTGTCCATTGAGATACGCCCTAGAAGTTTTACTCCACTTGGTGTGGTGTAGTTGTTTGAGAGTGCGCGAAAAAACCCATCTCCATAACCAAAATCATAGTTGCTCACAACTGCATCTTTCTCTAAAGTATACGTTGCTCCGTACCCTATTCTCTCTCCTGCTTTGAGATTTCTTGTAGAGTTTTTCATGGCATGTAAACTTAGAACTGGTTTAAAATCCCACATGCCAAAGAGTTCTGGCATATCAATAGCCCCATACGCAGCGATGCCAACTCTTGCCATATCTTCATCAAAGTTTTTCTCACGCAAAAGTGCAGCAGAGTTACATGAGTGAAATCGTGGCGTGTTAAATCCAAATTTACATGCCAACTCTTTTGCTTTTGCTTTGGCATACTTAAAATTCTCTTTTTGCCAAAACCATTCCGTTGAGAGCTCATCTGCACTTCTGTGGTGTGTAAAGATAGCTTCTACTAGTAAGCCCCTTTTTTTACATCTGTTATACGCTTCAGCCATCTCTTCTGCCATCATGCCATTGCGGTGCATTCCGGTGTCGATTTTCAGTTCTACTTTTGTATTTTTTGGGAATTTTTCAATTGTATTTATATCATTGATTGCGTAGCGGATTATGTCACTTGGCATGTTTGGAATTTCTGCTAAAACTAAGATATAAGGAAAAAAACTTTCTATCGTTTTCGCTTGGAGTTGTGTTTGTACCACTGCTTTTGTGATGCCGTATTCGCTGCCTAGCTTTGCCATCTCTAGAAGTCCATGACCATAGGCATTATCTTTTAAAACAAGGGCGATTTTATCTTTTGTTTTGGTTAGTGTGGTAATAATATCGAGATTATTATAGTAATGTTTTTTGTTTAGTTTTATCGTAGCCATAGGCGCAATTATAGCAAGAAAAATAGTATCCTAAATCAAATCAAGGCAAAAAAAGATGAGAAATTTCATAGCAGAATTTAAAGAGCAAAGTTTTACACAAATCATATTTCCACACGCTTCAAGCGATTGGGTAGAGTATTTAGAAGAAGCACAAGATACTTTTATACATATCATCCATGCCATTATAAAATTTCAAAAATGTTTAGTGGTTTGTGATGATATAGCAAGTGTTAAAAAACGATTTGCAACACATCCAAACCTCTATTTTGTAGAGTACCAAACAGATGACACATGGGCAAGAGATTCTTCTGCTTTATCTATCGTGGAAGATGGAAAGTTGAAACTTTTAGATTTTACTTTTACTGGCTGGGGTGGGAAATTTGATGCATCTCGTGACAATGCGATGAGTCAAGCCATTGCCAACTCTTATAGTGCTCCAGTCGAGACTATTGATTTTATTCTCGAAGGTGGCGCAATTGAGAGCAACAATGAAGGTACCATACTCACAACAAGCGAATGCGTTTTAAATAAAAACCGTAATTCTGCGTTTACAGATGAAGAAATCACACAAAAAATGCAAAAGTTTTTTGGTGCAAAAGAGATTTTATACTTACATCACGGCTATCTTGCAGGGGACGATACAGATTCACA
>JAVETY010000116.1:0-5229 GCA_034005815.1 Sulfurimonadaceae bacterium
AATAACTGTATCTTTGCAAATTGTGCAACACTGGCTGGACATGTTGTGACGGGAGACTTTGTTGTAGTGGGTGGAATGACACCTATACATCAATTTGTCACTATTGGAAGCTACGCAATGGTAGCAGGGGCGAGTGCATTAGCGCAAGACGTTCCACCATTTTGTATGGCAGAGGGAAATCGTGCAACCCTTCGTGGGCTCAATCTAAACGGACTTCGCCGCCATATGCAAAGAGAAGATATCGACCAACTAAAAAGTGCATATAGAGATTTGTTTGAATCGGGTAAACCTCTTAAAGAGAGTGCAAGTAGAAGATTAGAAAATACACAAAACGATTATGTAAAACAGTTATGCCAATTTGTAGTAGAAACAAAAAGAGGTATACCATTTGAGAGGAAAAATATATGATTCATAGACATTGCAGCTTTTGTGAAGCAACAGAGAGTGAACAAAATCCACTTATCGCAGGAAACGGTGTTTATATTTGTCGTAACTGTGTGCACTCTGCATATAAAATTATGTTTGGTGATGAACATACAGAAGAAGAAAAAAAGCTTATTGATGCAGTAACTACACTTATGACACCAAAAGAGCTTGATGAGTTTTTGGGACAATATATCATAGGGCAAGAAAGAGCAAGAAAACTCCTCAGCGTGGCGGTTTATAACCACTATAAAAGAATTTTTAAGACTGCTAATGTTACAGATGATGATACAGAGATAGCAAAATCAAACGTGCTTCTTATCGGCCCAACAGGAAGTGGAAAAACACTTATGGCTCAAACGATAGCAAGAGTACTCAATGTTCCTATCGCTATAGCAGATGCAACGAGTCTTACAGAAGCTGGATATGTGGGTGAAGATGTGGAAAATATCCTTACTAAACTTCTCCAAGCAGCAGATGGTGATATAGAAAGAGCAGAACAAGGAATTGTATTTATCGATGAGGTAGATAAAATTTCTCGTATGAGTGAAAATCGTTCCATTACAAGAGATGTATCAGGAGAGGGTGTGCAACAAGCACTTTTGAAAATTATCGAAGGTGCAAAAGTAAATATCCCTCCAAAAGGTGGAAGAAAACACCCTAATCAAGAGTTTACGGTGATTGATACGTCAAATATCCTCTTTATATGTGGTGGTGCATTTGATGGTTTAAGTGAGATTCTTAAGAAAAAACAAGGAGAAAATATTCTCGGTTTTGGACAAAAGAAAAAATCAAAAGCAGAGCAAGAAGTAACATATGCGATGGTAGAGCCTGATGACTTGGTAAGTTATGGTCTTATCCCTGAGCTTGTGGGACGTTTACCAATTATCGCTTCCTTAAATGAAATTTCCCAAGAAGATATGGTGAGAATTTTAACAGAGCCTAAAAATTCACTTATCAAACAGTATAAAAAACTTTTTGCTATAGATAATGTAGAGCTGAATTTTGAAGAAGATGCACTTTTACTTATTGCAGAAAAATCTATTAAACGTAAAACTGGGGCACGTGGACTTCGTGCTATTTTAGAAGAGAGTATGATAGATATTATGTATGAACTTCCAGAATATGAGGGATATGAGGTACTTGTCACCAAAGAAGTGATAGCAGAGAACCAAAAACCTATTTATGTCAAAAAAAATATAAAAAAAACAGCGTAAAGGTAAAAGATGATTTTTAATAAAATAATTGGACTTTTTTCCAATGACTTATCCATCGATTTAGGAACAGCAAACACTATCGTTATAGCTAAAGGAAGAGGTATCATCATTAATGAACCCTCAGTAGTAGCAGTAAAAACAGAAAAGTTTGGTGTTCATAGAGTTTTAGCTGTAGGGCATGAAGCAAAAGAGATGGTAGGAAAAACTCCAGGGAATATTAGAGCGATTCGCCCTATGCGTGATGGTGTTATTGCTGATTTTGATATGACAGAAAAGATGATTCGTAAGTTTATAGAAAAAGCTCACGGAAGAAGTTCACTCATCTCTCCACGCGTTATTATCTGTGTTCCTTATGGACTTACACAGGTGGAACGTAAAGCTGTACGTGAATCTGCTATGAGTGCTGGAGCACGTGAAGTATATCTTATCGAAGAGCCTATGGCAGCTGCTATTGGTGCAGGAATAGATATCCGCGAGCCTCATGGAAACTTAGTCGTAGATATCGGAGGGGGAACAACAGAGATAGGTGTTGTCTCTCTTGGTGGACTTGTACTTTCTAAATCTATAAGAACTGCTGGTGATAAAATGGATAAGGGGATTGTTGATTATGTAAAAAGAAAATACAACCTCCTTATTGGTGAAAGAACTGCAGAAGAGATAAAAATCAATATCGGTACAGCCGTGGCACTTGATCAAGAGCTAACTATGGTTGTCAATGGTCGTGACCAAGTGGAAGGACTTTTAAGCTCAGTAGAACTTACAAGTGAAGATGCAAGAGAAGCGATGCGTGAACCGTTAAAAGAGATAGTAGAAGCGTTACGTGATGTATTAGAAAAAATGCCACCAGACCTTGCTGGTGATATCGTAAACAATGGAATTATCCTTACAGGCGGTGGAGCACTTATACGTAAGCTTGATAAATATTTCTCTGATATTGTAAAAATCCCTGTCTTTGTTGCGGATGAGCCACTCTTAGCAGTAGCTCGTGGAACAGGACGCGCACTCGAAGAGATAGATCTACTCCAAGAACTTTTTGAGCATGAATAAAGAGCTTTTAGGCTTTATTTCCCTTTTTATCGCACTTTTTATAGGTGCGTTATACTACACAAACCTAATCCAATCCCCTATCGTTTCAGTACTTAATTTTATTAAAATCTCTTATAATGATGCTACAAGTTATATAGAACAAACCATTGATAAACATATATTTCAAACAAGACAGATAGAAACGCTTCAAGAGAATGTATTACAATATGAAAAAAATCATTTTGTAATGCACCAGATGGCAAAAGAGATACAAGATCTTTATAGAGAAAATAATTCTCTCTTTAAACTCAATCCAGATGTGGCTTTAGTACGTAGCATCTCTTATTCAAAGATGGGAGATTTTAATAAAGTATGGCTTGAATTTGATGATTTTAATAATTCAAAAATCTATGGATTAGTTTATAAAGAGATGGTTGCAGGGATTGTTGTAAGTCATAAAAATAAACCCTTAGCACTTCTCAATCGTGACATAAAAAGTTCCTATTCTGTCACCATTGGTGAGCAAAATGCACCAGGAATTGCACATGGTAACAACACAGAAAATCTTCTCGTCAAGTTTATCCCTTCATGGGTTACAATTGATGTGGGTGATGAAGTTATGACATCTGGACTTGATGGAATATTTTTTAAAGGGGTTAAGGTAGGAAAAGTACTCTCTATAAGTTCATCTCAAGGATACCAAAGTGCAATTATAGAGCCTTATTATAAGGCGATGAATCCCAACTATTTTCATGCCATTATGAGAGTAAGATGAGATATTTAGGATTTATTTTACTTCTATTTAATCCACTCTTGGCACAAACTCTCACTCTAGGAGCTGGACCATATGTTCAAACACAGCCTTATGCGGGAGCAAAAGCTGTGGTAGTTGCATCTCCCGTGATTTTTTTTGATAATAATATATTTTATATTAGATGGAGTAGGGCTGGCGTATACTTTTTAGGGAGTAAAGAGGAGGACTATGCATGGGGTCTCTCACTCGTAGCGCAACCTCGTCCTTATGGATATGAATCAAGTGATGCAGCAATATTAGAGGGGATGGATAGAAGAAAACAAGCTCTCGAAGCGGGAATCGCCTTTAGTATCAAAGTGGATAAGATATATCTAGAGATTATGGCTTTGACAGATGTAACAAATCATACGGATGCATACAATGTAAAATCTGAACTTGGGTATGAGTTTAGTTTGGGTGATTTCATCTTTTATCCTAGTTTTTTAATAATTTATCAATCAAGTAAATTTACGAACTATTATTATGGGGTTAAACCTACCGAAGCTACAAGCCAAAGAAAAGCTTATACTCCAACTCATGGAGTCGATTTTGGTGTACAAACATATATAGAGTATCCACTGCATGAAAATTTTTTAATACTTGTAAATCTTCGTGCCGATAAACTTTCCAAAGAAATAACAAAATCTCCCCTAGTAAATGATAGCTATATATACTCTGGACTCGCATCTGTTCTTTATAAATTTAACTACTAATCTCATCAAATATTAAGTGCCTTTTGTCTATAATAAGCAAATTTTTTCCGTTAGATTTCAAAGAAAGGTTAGCATGCCAAAACGCACCGACATCAAAACAATATTACTTATAGGCTCAGGACCAATTATTATAGGTCAAGGATGTGAGTTTGACTACTCTGGAACACAAGCTGTTAAAACACTCAAAGAATTAGGCTACCGTGTCATTCTTATCAATTCAAACCCAGCTACTATTATGACAGATCCAGAATTTGCTGATAGAACATATATAGAGCCTATCAAAGAAGATATTATTGCAAAAATTATAGAAAAAGAAAAAGTGGATGCGATACTTCCTACTATGGGTGGACAAACTGCTCTTAACGTAGCTATGAAAATGTTTGAAAAAGGGATGTTAGAAGGGATAGAGTTTCTAGGTGCAGCCCCTCATGCAATCCGTAAAGGTGAAGATCGTTCAGCTTTTAGTGAAGCTATGGTTAAGATTGGCATGGATTTACCAATAAGTCGTAACGCATACAGCGTAGAAGAGGCTATAGAAGTGGCGAAAGAGATAGGTTTTCCTGTAATTAGTAGAGCTTCTTTCACATTAGCTGGCGGTGGAAGTGGCGTAGCTTACAATATGGAAGAGTTCAAAAAACTAGCAGAAGAAGGTATCGCTGCATCTCCAATAAACGAAATAGAGATTATGGAGTCAATGCTTGGTTGGAAAGAGTACGAGATGGAGGTTATCCGTGATAAATCTGATAACTGTATTATCGTATGTAGTATAGAAAATTTCGATCCAATGGGTGTACATACAGGTGACTCAATCACAGTTGCTCCAGCACTTACACTTACAGATAAAGAGTACCAAAGAATGCGAAATGCTTCTTTTGCCATTTTACGTGAAGTTGGTGTAGATAATGGTGGAAGTAATGTCCAGTTTGCTATCGATCCAAAAACTGGACGTATGATTGTTATTGAGATGAATCCACGTGTATCACGTTCATCTGCACTTGCATCTAAAGCCACAGGATACCCAATCGCAAAAGTAGCAACCCTTCTTGCAGTTGGATTT
>JAVETY010000117.1:0-5212 GCA_034005815.1 Sulfurimonadaceae bacterium
GATGCAAGGTTTAATCGATTTTGAGCGTGTTGTTATGGAAACTATGATTGGATTTAAAAGAGCTGGAGCGGACATAATTATCTCTTATCATGCAAAAGAGATTGCAAAATGGTTAAAAAATAAATAGTTTTTGGTGAATTAAAGAAAACTATATTAAAATAACTAATTACAAAATTTAGGAAATAATTTGAGACACTTTTTAACATTAAGAGATTTCACAAAAAATGAAATTTTAGAGATTATTGATTTAGGTTTAGAGATTAAAAGAGATCTCAAAGCTGGTATCTTAAAACATGAACTAAAAAATAAAACTTTAGCGATGATTTTTGAGAAAAGTTCTACACGCACGAGAGTAAGCTTTGAAGTGGGGATGTACCAACTTGGTGGTCAAGCATTGTTTCTTTCTAATCGCGATATCCATCTTGGACGTGGAGAACCTATCAAAGATACTGCGCGTGTCATTTCTAGCATGTGTGATATGGTGATGATTCGTACCTTTGAACATGAGATGATTGAAGAGTTTGCTTCGTATTCAAAAGTACCACTTATAAATGGGCTTACAGATAAATACCATCCTGTGCAACTTTTAGCAGATTATATGACGATGGTGGAATATAATATCCACAAAAATGCTGTTGTAGCCTATATAGGTGATGGAAATAATATGACTCACTCATGGCTCATGCTAGCTGCAAAGATGGGATTTGAACTACGCATAGCAACTCCAAAAGGGTATGAAGTTGATGGCGAAGTATTAGAAGACGCACTCCGTATCGCAAAAGAGAGTGGAGCGGTTATAAAAGTTTCAAACGATCCAAAAGAAGCTATTGCCGGTGCAACGATTGTTACAACTGATACATGGGCATCGATGGGGCAAGAGGATGAAAAAGAGGAGAGAATCAAAATATTTGCTGGCTATATGGTGGATGATTTGATGATGTGTTTAGCTGCAAAAGGTGCAAAGTTTTTACACTGTCTACCTGCATATCGAGGTCAAGAGGTGAGTGAGTCTGTTTTAGAAGCACATGCAAATATTGTATTTGATGAAGCAGAAAATAGACTCCATGCTCAAAAAGGGCTGATGGTATGGCTAGATAAGCAAAGGGAGACAAAAGTATGAAGATAATCATTAGTATAGTACTGTTTTTAACAACGCTTGTTGCAGCGAAGCCTGTTGACGTGGGTGAGAGATTTTCAGATTCTGCTAAATGTAAAGCATGTCACTTGCATATAGTAAAAGAGTGGGAAGAATCATGGCATGCGAAATCTCATTATGATAATGATGAATATCTACGCGCAACAACAGATTATGTAAGCCGTAAAACACGCAAAAGTTTAAATGGTGTTAAAGTACAATGTGCAACATGTCATAATCCTAGAATCTCTGTAACAAAGACAGGGATTGATTATGAGATTATGGCCGTTATGAATCTAGATAAAAATTCAGATGTGAATAAAGCACTCGAAGATGATAAAATCAGTGAAGGGATTAACTGTGTTGTATGCCACAATATAGATAAAATCCATTTAGATAAAGATGACAATGTGCGTGGAATTAACCGTGTATCATGGACTCGTTCAGGGATTATGACAGGACCATATGATGATGCAAAATCACCTTATCATAATGTAGAACATCGTGATTTTATGAGCGGTGATTCTAATAAATTATGTTTTGTATGCCATGCAAATGATCGCTCAGTGGAAGGTTTAGTGTTTACAAATATGCAAGAGGAATACCAAGAGGGTGGTAAATCTTGTGTAGATTGTCATATGGGAGCAAAAAAAGAGGGTATTGCTGCATCTTTAAAAATTGATAATGGTAAACCAAGAGTGCGAGATATAAGAAGCCATGGATTTGCTGGAGCGCACTCAGAGAGTTTATGGAAAGATGCGTTAAATTTAAGTGTAGAACACATAAAAGGGGAAACCTATATCACAATCGCAAATCCGCATCCACATAATATTCCAAGCGGTTTTGGTGCAAGAGAGATAGTAGTTGAAGTTCTTTATAAAAATAATCAAAATATTGTAGAGAAAAAAACAATTTCACTTACACGTAACTATGTAAGTAAACGTGGCAAACCAACGATACCACACTTAGCAGTGGAAGCAACAAAAGATTTGAGTATCCCAGCAAATGGAAAACGTGTACTTAAAGTTTCAAATGAAACTCCAGCACAGCAAGTGGAAGTACAACTCTTTTATAAGCTAGTGAATGATGAAGTTCACTCTATATTGGAATTAAAAGAACCAATCTGGTCCAAAAGATTCCCAATCACTTCAAAAACAATCAAAGTTAAATAAGCTACACACAAAAGTGTAGCTTAGTAGCAAATCCCTGTCGCTTTTCTTATCGCATCTATAGTTTTTGTAGTTTCTTCCCTTGCTTTTTCTGCACCTTTAGTTAGAATATCTCTTACATAATCTTGATGTGATTCAAAGTATGCACGGCGTTCTCTTTGTTCTTTAAAGTAGTTCCAAATCACTTCAGAGAGATAGATTTTAAAGTGACCATGCCCTTCACCACCTCTTGTATATCTGTTTTGTAAATCTATAAGCTCACGTTCACCTAAAAAGAGTTTTGCGAGATTGTAGACATTACAGTTTATAAACTCTTTTGGCTCTTCTAATGCTACTGCTTCGGTTACTATCTTTTTAATAGATTTGAGTTGCACTTTTTCATCGGAAAAAATTTCTATAGTGTTGTTATAGCTTTTGGACATTTTGAGACCATCTATTCCTGGGACTGTTGCGACATCCTCTTCCACTTGAAATTCTGGAAGTTTTAAAATTTCTCCATAGTGGTTGTTGAATTTTATAGCGATATCACGAGCGATTTCAACATGTTGAATCTGATCTTTGCCAACAGGAACAATATCTGGCTTATACAGTAAAATATCTGCAGCCATCAGCACGGGATAAGAAAAAAGTGAATGGTTTGCAGCAATCCCTTTGGCTGTTTTATCTTTATAGCTATGTGCACGTTCTAAAAGCCCCATTGGAGTAAATGATGAGAGTATCCAGTAAAGTTCTAAAACCTCTTTCACATCTGATTGCACCCAAAAAACCGTCTTCTTTGGATCTATACCAAGGGCCAAAAAGTCAATCGCTGCTTGCATGGTGAGCTTTGAAAGCTTAGCTCCATCAGATACACTTGTCATCGCATGGTAATTTGCCAAAAACATATATGTTTCATTTTCTTTTTGTGCGGCTACCATTTGCTTTATAGAACCAAAATAGTTTCCTATATGTAAGTCACCTGATGGCTGAACACCCGTTAATACTCTCATCTATAATCCTCAAAAATAATTGCGATATTTTAACAATAGTAATAGGCTTTTCAGCTTAATTGTGTTATTATTTTTTGCTATAAAAACATATAAACCATCCAAAAAGGACCTCTTAATGACAGTACAAATACGTGCAAAAGATATGACACTTCAAGATGCTACAAAAGCACATATCGAAAATGCAGTTGCCGCTTTTAACAAATACAACATGCAAATTACAGCTATCAATGTAAATATAGAAGCACTTAAAAAAGGTGTGAGCGTAGAGTTTGATATCCATGTAGCACACGCGCAACCAGTTGTAATTACTCAAACAGATGATGTATTAGAAGCAGCAATCGATTTAGCTATAGATAGAGCTGCTACAGCACTGAGACGTTTACATGAAAAAATGGTTGAAAAACAAGCACCTTCTATCAAAGATTTAGACCCAATTGACGCTTAAAACATGCCAACTCATCTTGGCATGTGTCACCACTCTTAACACAATCTCTTTAATGGACTCTCTTTTATGAAATATATATTTTTAGTTTTTTTCTTAGTTATCCAAACCTTTGCAAATGAAGATTATACTTTACGTGTTGGTGCAGGTGTTGCTACAAATAGCGATTATGGTGAGGTACTCATGGGTAATATTCAAGGGCACACAGGAAACCCTAAAGTGTATGCACTTGATGGTGGGTATCTTTTAGAAAAAAACATCTTTGGCTGGCCTGTTGATTTATATCTTTATGGTGGAACTGCCTACTTTGATGAGGGATATCTAGGGAAAAATGCTTATGAAGCAACGCTCTATTTCAAATTGTACTATAACTTTATTGATGAGTATTTTCGTTTTGGATTTGGTGAGGGTGGTTCTTATACGAGTAGAATTTTATATACTGAATATGAATCTGCAGAAAGAAGAAGCGATAATAATTCACACTATTTAAATTATCTTGATACAACACTCGATTTTGATTTAGGCAAAGTATCGAAACTACAGTTTTTTGATAAAACTTATGTAGGTTTTTTGATTAAACACCGCTCAGGTGTTTTTGGTCTTATAAAGAATGTAAAAAAAGGTGGCTCAAACTACAACTGCTTTTATATTGAGAAGAAATTTTAAGGAAGCAATAGATGTATGAATGGTTCGTATGGTTTCATGTTATTTCAATGGTTTCATGGTTTGCGGCACTTTTTTACATGCCAAGACTTTTTGTTTACCATGCAGAATATAATAAAAATGAAGGATTTCTCTCTGTTGTGACTATTATGGAGATGAAGATTTATAAGTATATAGGTCTTCCTGCTATGTGGGCTACAGTTCTTAGTGGTGCTGTGCTCGCATATATATATGGATTAAGTGATGGCGGATGGTTACATGCCAAGATATTTTTAGTTCTTTTGCTTATGGGATATTTTTTATCATTAGGGCGTATAAGAGAGAGATTACTAGAAGATAAAGAGTATAAAAGCGGAAAGTTTTTCCGTTTTTATAATGAAGTTCCAACACTTTTTTTAATTGTTATTGTTGCTTTGGTGGTGGTAAAACCATTTTAATCTTTGGCATGTACTAACATGCCAAGAACTATTTTTCCCCTCTTTTTTTCGCTTTAAATAGAACTGGTGTTCCTGTAAAATTAAACGATTCTCTTAGCTTATTTGTAAGATATCTTCTATATGTGAAGTGTAAACCTTTTGGTTTATTCATAATGATTGCAATCTTTGGTGGACGTGTTTCAAACTGCGTTGCGTAGTAGATACGGATAACTTGACCATGCATCGATGGTAGTTGATGGCGACGAAGTGCTTTTTGCATTGCATCGTTTAATTGTGAGGTTGTGATTCTTTGAGAATAGTTGTCATTAATCTCTAAAATCATATCGTGAAGTTTATGAACACGTTGTTGTGTTGAAGCTGAGAGGGTAATGATAGGA
>JAVETY010000118.1:0-5198 GCA_034005815.1 Sulfurimonadaceae bacterium
AATTAAGTGATGATACCCTGCTAAATCTACTTGTAATCTTGTTGGTATCGTTTAGCTCCACTTTTTAGGTAGAAAATATATCATAAAAGTGGAGATTCACTCACTGGGGTGTAATTACGAAGATGTTTTAGCTATTCTAATTTTTGCTATAATTTAAATAATTAAAACTCAAAAAAAATGCAATTAGAAGAGGCTTTGAAATTAAGTGATGATACCCTGCTAAATCTACTTGTAATCTTGTTGGTATCGTTTAGCTCCACTTTTTAGGTAGAAAATATATCATAAAAGTGGAGATTCATTCACAGGGGTGTAAGCCTTAGTAGGATGCTTAAATGTCCATCAGTTTTTTTTTTAGCTAATGTTTCATCTTTTTGTATTAATATTTCTATACTCATGTTGTACTCCTAATCTTCATTATTTTCTTTATTTTAAAAAAAGCTTATATCATTTTTAATAAATCTATATCCCCAATATAAAATCAATGGAACGGTAAATACTATAAAATCTACTCCTGAACCATCCAATAATGTTGCAAGGGGCAACATGAAGTATATAGCACTTACAACAATTGAAATTCTATCTTTCTTACTCATTTAATATCTCCAAAATTAAACTAACTATTTTTTAAATAGCTGTGTTCAAACTTCAGGAGTGTTTGAAATGTGAGCATAACTATTTATTCAAATAAATTATATACATACCAACTTAAAAAACAAAAATAACTCACATATAAAATATGTGTTAATTATTAAAATTTGATAAAAATATGACAACTAGCAATATTTTTTAACTTAAAGAGAAAAAATACATATTATTCTTAAATATTTGATATGAGTTAATTTTTCTACATGTAGTGAAATTATACCCCAGTGAGTGAATCTCCACTTTTTACTACTTTGTTCTTTTCACGCCTCTCATAATAGAAGCTTATTGGTCATTTTTCAGAACAATTTTGAAGAATATATGTAAAAAAACAATTCTTTTTCACAAAACCCACTAAAAAACACCACCTAATAAGTGGCAGCCTATAGGCAGCCACTCTTAACAATTCAGTCTATAAACTCTAAATTAAATCCCCAAATAAGGCTTCAAAACTTCAGGAATAGTTATGCTTCCATCTTCTTGTTGATTGTTTTCCATGATAGCTACAAGAGTTCGCCCAACTGCTAGAGAACTCCCGTTAAGCGTATGTACTAGTGAGTTTTTCTTATCGTCTTTGAAACGGATTTTTGCTCGTCTTGCTTGGAATTCTCTTGTGTTACTTACAGAGCTTATTTCGCGGTAAGTAGCTTGTCCTGGGAGCCACACTTCTATGTCTGTTGTGTATGCAGCGCCAAAGCCCAAATCGCCTGTACAGAGATTTACAAGACGGTGTGGAAGTTCTAAAGCACTTAAGATGTCAGAAGCACACGCTACCATCTCATCAAAAACTTTTTCACTTTGTTCTGGAGTTGTGATAGCTACGAGTTCTACTTTGTGAAATTGGTGTTGGCGTATCATTCCTCTTGTATCACGTCCAGCGGCTCCTGCTTCTTTACGAAAACATGAAGTGTATGCAGTCATTTTTTTAGGAAGTTCATCTGCACTTAAAATTTCATCTTGGTAGAGGTTTGTCACTGGAACTTCTGCTGTTGGAATGAGAAAAAGCTCTTGTCCATCTATCTTGTACAAATCATCTTCAAACTTAGGAAGCTGTCCTGTACCTTCAAGTGCTGTGCGGTTTACAAGAGCAGGCACGCTTACTTCTTCAAATCCACGAGTACGGTTAAAGTCAAGCATAAAGTTTATAAGTGCGCGTTCAAGACGTGCTCCCATGCCAAATGACACACTAAAGCGACTCGTTGCAAGTTTCACACCACGCTCAAAATCTATCCAACCGTTTTGTTCTGCTAGCTCCCAATGTTCCTTTGGAGTAAATGCAAACTCTTTAGGCGTGAGTACTTTTTTGATTTCGACATTGTCATTTTCATCTGCTCCATCTGGCACGCTATCATCTGGTATGTTTGGTATGCTCATAGCAACTGATTCGAGTGCTTCTTCTGCTATGCGTTGTGCTTCGAGTGCATCTGTGATGAGGAGTTTGTTTGCATCTACTTTTGCTTTTAATTCTGCTACATCTTTGCCTTGTTGTTTGTAGATTCCAAACTCTTTACTCATTGCATTTTGTGCTGCTTGAAGTGTTTCAAAAGCTGCTTTTGCTTCTTTTAGGATTGTGTTTTTTGAGCGAAGTTCTTCTAGTAAACTAGCATTCACACCTTTGCGTGTGAGCTTTGCGCTCATTGTTTCAAACTCTTTTTGTAATAATTTTAAATCTATCATAAGTTTTCCTACTTTTTTTATTAATGTTGTTCTATCAAAATACTTTTATGACATGTCATAGTTCTAGACTAAGATATCTTTAGCGATTTGAAACTGATTTGCTGTCATAAGATGGATTTTTGGATGGAGTGCTTTTATCTCATCAAAGAGATTTTTACTTAGCTCAAATCCTACTTTGTACTCTTCTTCTGGACTATGTTTGTTTGCGACGATAAGCTTATCAATCCAGCTTTGTGGCACGTGAATACCTGGCACATGTGAAGAGATAAACTGCGCAGTACGAAGCTTAGTTACGGGAAAGAGACCTAGTATAAGTGTTGCTTCTTTGTTTGGATATGACTCATTTGCGGCTTCCATGAGCTCTAGAAGCATTTTTGCATTTTCTATGTCATAGACTGGTTGTGAGATAATTCCAACTGCTCCGTGTTTAATCTTTTTTTGCATCTTTTTTTGAAGTGTTTTTGGATTTTTGGCATAAGAGTTTACTACTGCAAAAGGCATGATAGGTTTTGGTGCGACGCTAAAAGGTTTACCTGCGTAGTTGATACCACTGTTAAAACATGTGATGATATCAAGAAGCAAAGAGCTGTCTCCCTCAAAAACACCTTTAGCATGAGGTTGGTCAGAGATATTTGCTGGATCTCCCGTAAGTGCTAAAATAGCTCTAACATCAAACTCATTTGCACCGAGTAGATCAGATTGGAGTGCGATTTTGTTACGATCTCGCATACTCATCGTTGCTATGACGGGTTTGTTGAAACGGTCTTGTAAGAGTTTGGCTGCAAAAAGTGCGTTGTATTTAAGTTTTGCAAGTGGATTGTCCGTTGCACTAAAACCATCTACGAGGAGATGCAGTCCTAGCTCCTCAATCTTGTCTATCGTAGGAGCAAAAACTGGAGCATGTGGAGGTGTTGTTTCGAGTGTAATATATGTGTCATTTCTTAATTTATCGAGTAATTTGTCAAACAAAAAGAATCCTATTTCGCTATAATTGCGCCATTATAGCAAAAGAGAGTATTTACAATGTTGAAGTTGGCAGTTTTTGATTTTGATTCCACCTTGATGGATGGCGAAACGATAGATTTTTTTGCAGAAGAATTAGGGCTTGGCGAAGAAGTAGGGCGCATAACAGAAGAGGCGATGGCGGGAAGACTTGATTTTTTTGAATCTTTGCAACAACGTGTGGGTTTACTCAAAGGACTTGACTATAAAATCGTAGAGAAAATATCTCAAAATCTTCCCTATATGAATGGCGCGGTGGAAACGATAGCAGAGCTAAAAAAACAAGGCATGAAAGTGATTTGTTTTAGCGGTGGATTTAGAAATGCTACTTCACATGCTATGCCTATTTTGGGATATGATGCAGATTTTTCAAATATTTTGCATCAAAAAGATGGAAAACTTACAGGACTTGTAGGTGGAGATATGATGTTTTCACACTCCAAAGGAGATATGCTGGTACGTCTGCAAAACTTACTAGGTATAACACCAGAGCAGACACTTGTGTGTGGTGATGGGGCAAATGACCTTTCGATGTTTGCTCACGCTGGAACAAGAGTCGCTTTTTGTGCGAGAGAGATTTTGCAAAAAGAAGCAAATATCATTATAGATAGAAAAGATCTCACAGAGATTTTAAATAAAATATAGGAACATAACATGTTAAGTAAAACAGTGTGGAGACAGTACCACGATAGCAATAATTTTAGAGAGATTCTAAGTCCGTTTTGTAATTTAAATATGAACGATATGATAGAAGATGATAAAGAACTCTACGGTGTGATAAAAGCAAAACTCACTAAAAGAGAGCTTAAACTCTTAGCGATGGATACAGCAAAAGTGGATGATGCAACCATCCAAAAAGAGCTTGACATAGATAGCGAAGAGCTAAAAGTAGCAAAGTTTAAAGTGTATAAAAAACTTAAACAAGATAAATTTCGTTTATCTATTCGTGCTACAAATGCATTAGAAGAAGATAGCTTTTAGTCATACGATGTAGCCAAAATGGCTACGTCTATTTATTTTTTAGTACTATTTTAAATGTTACTCTTCTTGATTTCTCTTTATCTTCTTTATCATCCATCATCTTTTTATCTTTATAACTCGAGCCACTTCCACGAAACAGTGATGCTAAAATCTCTTGCATAGCTTTGTCTTGTTTTTTAAATATATGAGAAAGTACAGCGTACGAACGATTGAGAGAAAGCTGCGCATTATTCAAGTAGTTGGTCGTAAAATCAACTCCACTCCACTCGCTTGATGTGTGTCCATTTATCTCTACAAAATCGATAATAGTATGGTATTTCTTCACAAAAGGGATAAGTTTTGAGCTTAAAATATTTAAAAACTCTTTTTGATTTGGTTTTAAAACATACTGTCCTACATCAAAATATAAAGCACTTTCTTCTATGCTAATCACCATATCTTTCGTGACTTTTATGGCATGTGCATCTATCTCTTGAGATAGAACAGTGGACAACTCTTGATGCAAAGAGAGCGTGCTTTTATTTCTTGAAGCGAGTGAACAATCGTCGTTTAGCTTTACCAGCCACATATTTGAGTCTTCGCCTCCTAGGGTGTGTTTACCTACTGCTGCGATTTGTGAGTTATGTAAGAGGGCTAGACTAGCAAAACTATCATTGCTAGCATCACCATAATGATCTTGACATATGAGGTTGAGGTTTCGATCGAGTTTCATTACAAGTCCATCTGTATTTTGTGCATCGCGCACAGAACCTACACCATAGATATCTCCATTGGCAAAGAGCGCTATATCATTTAATTCACTTGGATAGGTTGTTGTGATTTGTTTGTCATTGAGAATATTTTTTTCGCTATCTATGATGATTAGTCTTATTTGTTCTTTTGACATGTCATCTTTT
>JAVETY010000119.1:0-5189 GCA_034005815.1 Sulfurimonadaceae bacterium
TTAGCAGGTGAGAGTATCCCAATCTACGGAGATGGTAAAAATGTTCGTGATTGGCTTTATGTACTTGACCACTGCAAGGGAATTGATTTAGTTTATCATGAGGGAAAAGAAGCCAACGTTTATAACATAGGTGGAAGAAACGAGAGAACCAATCTTCAAATAGTAGATGCAATTTGTAGTATTTTAGATGAAAAAGTCCCACGTTCCACTCGTCATCCTGAACTTGATTCAGGATCTAGCTACAAAGACTTAATCACTTTCGTAGAAGACAGAGCCGGGCATGATAGACGTTACGCAATAGATGCTACAAAACTTGAATCTGAACTTAGCTGGAAAGCTGATGAGAACTTTGATAGCGGAATTGTAAAGACTGTTGAGTGGTATTTAGGAAAGTACAAAGTATGAATTCTTATCCAAAATCAACTATTATTATCTCAGTTTATAAAGATATAGATAGCTTAGACCTAATTTTAGAAAGCTT
Organism: Sulfurimonadaceae bacterium; assembly: GCA_034005815.1. Taxonomy (GTDB): domain Bacteria; phylum Campylobacterota; class Campylobacteria; order Campylobacterales; family Sulfurimonadaceae; genus Sulfurimonas. The sequence continues at coordinate 482 of JAVETY010000119.1, forward strand.
ATCAAGACAAACGATTCTTCCCAATGAAGTTCTGATTTCAGAAGATGGTAACTGTGAAGAGATGCAAGGTTATATAAAAAGAGCAAAAGAAAAGTTTAAAAATCTTGACATTACTCACACTTTTCAAGAAGATTTAGGATGGAGAAAGAACATAGCTTTAAACAGAGCTATACTGGCTTCAAAATATGATTACTTAATATTCATAGATGGGGATTGTGTACCTTTTGATAATTTTATTGAAAATCACATCAAACAAGCTAGCAAACAAATTGTCTTAGCTGGAAAACGAGTTGAACTAGGAGAGAAAATCACAAAAAAGATTCGTTCCCAAAACTTAACTGTTTCTAAACTCACCAATAATTATTGGTTTTACTTACCAAAATTGATAAAAGACAAAACAAGACATCTAGAAGACATGCTTCATATTTCATATAAATCTTTTTTAGCACCTCTTGTTAAAAAAGAAGTAAAATATATCATTGGGTGTAATTGGTCGGCTTTTAAAGAGGACATCTTAGCAATCAACGGCTTTGATGAAACATACACTCTTCCATCTGTTGGAGAAGATGTCGATTTAGGATGGAGATTTAGAGGCTTAGGCATAGAGCTATTATCATGCAGACACAATGCAAATCTAGTTCATCTCTATCATAAGAAAAGATTTGATAGCTCACAAGGAATTGTCAATAATGCCATTCTAAAAAAGAATTTTGATGCAAATAGATTTTTTTGTGATAATGGGATAGTAAAATTATGATAAATAGCGTACTTTCTTACTTATTAAACCAAGAAAATCAAAATATATCTGTCCAAGGAGCATCCAAATAGATGTGTAGTTTAGTTTCCATAGCAATGTGTACTTATAATGGGGAACGTTTTATCAAAGAACAAATAGATTCTATTTTAAATCAGACTTATCAAAATTTTGAGCTTATCATTACTGATGATTGTTCAACAGACAATACTATAAATATTTTAAATGAATATGCATTAAAAGACAAGAGAATTATAATATACAAAAATGAAATCAACTTAGGATTTTTAAAAAATTTTGAAAAAGCAATTTCTCTTTGTAATGGTGATTATATAGCATTAGCTGATCAAGATGATATTTGGAAACCAATAAAATTAGAAGCTTTTTTAAATAATATCAAAGATAATGTTTTAATATATTCTGATGCTATACATATAGATAAGGATTCAAAAGAAATAGGTTCAGAGCTAATTAGAAGCGGAAGACAATTAATTAAAGGTGCATGCAATGAAGCCCTTCTTTTGAATAATATTATTTCTGGCAACACATTGATGTTTAAAAAAGAATTAGTTAAGTATATATTGCCTATACCTGAAAAAATTAGTTACCATGATATATGGATTGGCTTTGTAGCTGCAACTTATGGAACTATTGATTACACAGAAGAATCCATGACTTATTATAGAAAATATCGTGAGCAGGTAACCAATGTAGATAAAGTGAGCAATAAGAATTTTTTAGATAAGTTAAATAATAAAAAAATAAGATGGATGGAAATTATAGATGAAAGGGCACAAGATTTAGAGGTCTTTAAAACCTTGAGTATTTTAAAAGATAAAGAAACTATACAAATTTTAGATAACTTAATTTTTCATTTTAAAAATTATAATAATATATATTTTAATACTAGGTTATATTCAATATTAAAAAAGAGCCTTACAAAAATTTTTCTTATTTATCCACCTAGCAAACGAAAAAGAAAAGCTTTTCGAATTTCTGCTGGATTGAAATTAAAAACAATGACCTTTTTTAAACTTTAAATTACCAAAAACACATAATAAATTAATCTTAAAGGCAAAACACTATGAATAAAAACCAACTAATTTCTGTATGTATAGCGACATATAATGGTGAAAAATATTTACAAGAGCAGTTGAATTCAATTTTAAAACAGACTTATAAAAATATTGAAATTATAGTTCAAGATGATTCTTCTACTGATAATACTATGAAGATTTTAAATAGCTATAAAGATACTAATAACATTACTATATATGAAAATGAACAAAACATAGGGTACATTAAAAATTTTGAATCAGTTTTAAAAAAAGCTACTGGTGATTTTATTGCACTTTGTGATCAAGATGACATTTGGGATGAAAATAAATTAGAATTATTAATAAATAACATAGATAATAAGTCATTGATTTATAGCGATTCCCTCTTAGTTGATGAAAATGGAAAGAGTTTAAATTTAAAATTTTCAGAATCTTTAAAAAATAATTTTATTTCTACACAAAATCCTTTAACATTTATAAATGACAATTGTGTGTCAGCACATGCCATGTTATTTAAAAAAGAGCTTCTTAAGTATATTTTTCCTTTTCCTCCAAATGTATTTTTTGATGCTTGGATCGCTGCCAATGCAGCATCATTAAATGGAATTATATATTTCGATAAATGTTTAGTAAAATATAGACAACATGCTACAAATACATTAAGTAAACGTAATAAAAATCATAAAAACCATAAAAAGCAGAAAAATAAAATATCTAAAGCAGAAAAAAAGTTATTCATTATAAAAGCAAAGGTTAAAGTGATTGAAAGTTTTCTTAAAATACAACTTCTAAATGATAAAGATAAGAAAATATTAGAAGATTTAAAAAATGAATATATGAAATATGATAATTTCTTATTTAATAAAAATCTATATAGTTTATTAAATAAACACAAAAATTCTCTTTATGAAATTAGTAAAAAAAATAAAAGCAGATTAATTTTAAAAGATTCAATAGGTTATAAAATTTATAAATGGTTTCCTTTTTTATGAAAAACATAGATGTTTCTTTTATAACAATAAATTATAACTCTTCAAGATACACTATTGAATTAATTAAAAGTATTGAGCAGTTTAGCACTTTAAAATATGAAATAATAATAGTTGATAATGCTTCAAAATCTGAGGACTACAATCGATTAGAAGAGTTTTCTAAGGCTTGTGATAATATTAAAATAATTAAAAATAGAATCAATAGCGGTTTTGCAAGTGGGAATATGCTTGGAGTTAATTATGCAAGTGGAAATTACTACTTTTTTATAAATAATGATACAAAACTTTTAAATGACACATCAATGATTATGAAAAAATACTTAGAAAATTATGATGACATTGCTCTAGCAACCGCAAAAGTGACTGATGAAAATAATAATTTCTCATCTTCTTATAAGCTTTTTCCATCATTAATAAAAGAACTTTTCGGAAACAGTGTAGCAAGAAAACTAAATAAGAATATATTTCCAAGTAATAAAATAACACTAGACATTCCTACAGAAGTAGAAGTGATCAGCGGTTCTTGTATGTTTTTCAGAGCAGATGTTTTTTGTGAAGTTGGAGGATTTGATACAAATTTCTTTTTATATTGTGAAGAAGAAGATATATCAAAAAGGGTTTGGAACAGTGGAAAAAAAGTAGTTTTTTTACCTGAAGCGGTCATATATCACACAAGTGGTGGAAGCACAGTTAAAAGCTATGAAATAGAAAGAGAATACTACATCTCATATAAACATCTTATCTTTAAACATTTTAATCTTTTTCAAGCTTCTATTTTAATGTTCTTACAACTTTTTAAACTATTTCGTAGAAGTTTTAAAAGAAAAAATGGATTTAAATTATTTTTATTTGGACTTGGTGGATTTCAAAAAAAGAAAAGTTTGAAATATAAACAAATTATCATTAGGAAATTTCCAGATGCTATTTAACTCCTATGAATTTATATTTGCCTTTTTACCCCTAACATTCATAATATACTTCTACCTACTCAACAAAAGATTAGTAGTAGGTGCAAAGGGCTTTTTAGTATTTGCATCATTGTTCTTTTACAGTTGGTGGAATATTATATATTTACCTCTTATATTAATTTCAATGTTATTTAACTATACAATAGGAAATAGTCTCAATGGAAACAAAGGTAATATTAAGACCAAAGTATCTAAAAAAGCACTTCTTACAATTGGTATCGTAGCAAACTTATCACTTTTAGGATACTTTAAATATGCAGACTTTTTTATAGGAAATATCAACTACTTAAGTAGTTCAAATATACCTTTATTAGAATTAGCATTACCATTAGCTATTAGCTTCTTTACATTCCAACAAATAGCTTACTTAGTAGATAGTTATAGATCTGAAACAGAAGAGTATGACTTTTTAAACTATGCTCTATTTGTTACTTTCTTTCCTCAGCTTATAGCTGGTCCTATCGTCCATCATAGAGAAATGATGCCACAGTTTGCTTCTAAGTGGAACTTAGCAAAGAACTATAAGAATATAGCTACAGGTGTATTTATATTCTCTATTGGTTTGTTTAAAAAAGTAGTCATAGCAGATACATTTGCAGTATGGGCAACCAATGGATTTGATAATGCAGCTACTTTAAACTTTATTGAAGCATGGGCAACATCTTTATCTTATACCTTTCAACTCTACTTTGATTTTAGTGGTTATACAGATATGGCTATAGGTATTGCTCTACTTTTCAATATAAAACTGCCTATCAACTTCAACTCTCCATATAAAGCTAAAGATATTCAAGACTTCTGGAGAAGATGGCATATTACGCTAAGTAGATTTCTTAGAGACTATATCTATATACCTTTAGGTGGTAATAGAATCTCTTCGTTTAGAACATACTCAAATCTTATGGCTACATTTATTCTTGGTGGACTTTGGCATGG
>JAVETY010000014.1:0-22315 GCA_034005815.1 Sulfurimonadaceae bacterium
CCGATCTCTCTTTTACCTAAAAGCTCACCACGAGACAATCCTGTCACTTTTATAATCTCATCTAATTCCCCACGGCTCTCTAGCTCTTCAAGTGTAATCACAATACGTTCACGCATCTCATGCGCTGCTTTATTAGTAAAAGTAAGAGCCAATATGCGTGAAGGGGTGGCATCCAAAAAGAGTAGCCCAAGGTAGCGCACAACAAGCATAAAAGTTTTTCCACTCCCTGCACTCGCTTCGTACGCTAGATTTGGTATAAACATTTTAAGCTCTCCCGCACATCAGTGCATATTCACAGTAGGTACAGTTTTTAAAATCTTCACATCTATCAAATACAAAGCTTGTTTGTGCTTGCATATCTATAATATGGCATTTGAGAAGTTCAATCTTTTCTTGTAACAACTGCTCTGGTACTATTTTTGCCTCTTTTAAATCATAAAAAGCACACCCAATATCACTTCCCAAATCATGTACCAAGAGATAATAAAACTCTAGTTGGAAATCTGTCGCTTCAGATACGTTTTTTTCACTATATAGATTGTATGAACCTGTTTTATAATCAAGTACTGAGATTTCTTTCTCTCTTTTATCGATTCTATCAATCTGACCTATCAGTTTTACACCTAAATAATCACGCTTTAAAAACTCTTCACACCCTTCAACATGCCATCCATCATGAAACCTTTTTATCTCTGTAGCACAAAAAGGTTGTAAGATTTTTTTATACATTGCTATCATGTATTGATCCATCTCGTTGTTGCTACAAACGCTATCTAGCTCTTTTTCTAGGTCTCTTTGAAGTGTATCTTTGTCGCTATAATGATTTTTCTTTTTATAGAGATTGCTAAGAGCGGTATGGATTGCTGTACCTATCTCCCACTCCTCTGGAATATCTCTTGGAATTTGATGGTTTTTAATTTTCATTATATATTTATAATAAAACTGTCTTTTACATGTCAAAAATGATTTGAGTTTTGTTGCGGAGATCTCCTCCCCTACAAAACTATATTCTAACTCTATATGTGTCTCTTGTTTGGCATGTGGGCTATGTAGCTCAAAAAGTGTTGTTGCGTAATTTGCTTCGTCATAGAGAGTGCGCTCTTCTATCCCTAACTCTTTTAAAAATCTTGAACCGCTACTTTGCGCAGATTTTACATAAGATATTGCTACCTCTTTTGTATGACTTAGAAGCATCCTATAGTAATGTTTTTGTAGATTTTCTCTATCTTTTATCGTAGGAAGTTTGGCATTTTCTCTTACCTGTGTATTTAAAAACATATCTTTGTCACTTTTTTTAGGAACATTACTATCGCTAAAATCAACGATAATCACTCCATCAAAGCTAACATTTCTTGTCTCAAGTACTCCCATCACTGTAATCTTTCCACCACTAACATCATCGAGCGCGCGCGCACGTAACCGCTCCATAAAGATATGTAACAGAGATTTGAATGGCATGGGTTCTATATTTACAAGGAGATGTTTGAGTTTAAAAAGCTCCTCTTGATATATTTTTTTCTCTATCTTGGTTGTTGCATACTCACTAAAACTCTCTAAAAGCACCATGGTGTTTATCTCTTTAGTGCTTGCTTTATACTTCCCAAATAGTGCTTGGTATATCTCATCTCCAAAACGCTCTAGCCGTGCTTCATTCTCTTTTGAGTCAATATCGAGCACTTGTACGACAGCATCGATTTTTCGATACAGCATACCCTCAGAGAAAGGTTTTCCCATCGCAAAGTTAAAGTTTAATTTTTCATCAAAAAGTTTTAACATGGGAGCAAACTGCTCATCTGGAACTATCACAGCGATTTTAGAAGGGTTATATCCTTTTTGTATAAAATCATAAATTTTTTTCTGTACAAATGCAACTTGCAACAGTGGCTCGCTCAGAGGTTCACACACTATCTCTTTAGCCATATCTATCTTTTTACTCTCTACTATTTCGAGTCTATTTAATGATATTGTATAGTTGTATCCTTCTTGTATTTCTAAGCCTAACTCTATAAATCTTTGGTAGCTTTTAGCGTTGAACTTTGTAGTTGTAAACTCTAAAAATATTTCGGCAAACACACAACTCTCTTGTAAAAGTTGAAACTCAAAGTTTGTTAAATATCCTGCGACATAAACTTTCACCTTTCCAAGTTCTTTGAGATAAGAGCTATTGAGTCTATAAAGATTTGGAAGAAAAATTCTATCGAGAATTTTATGCTTATTGCAAAGTATTTCATAGTTTTTATAAAGCTCTATAAGAATTGTTATATGCTCTTCATACTGTGCGTAGATATCCGCATCCAAAAACATATCCAAGGAAACTAGCTCGGTACTAAGCTCTTCATAAAATTTAAAAAGGTACTGGGAATTTTTTATAAAGGTAAAGAAATTTCTCTCAATTTGAAGCTTCGTGAAATTACTAAAATCAGCAGCCTCTAAAAGTAAAAGTGTTCTTCTATCCTCATCAACGTAGCTATACCCATCCACCATACAAAGCTTTGAGAGAAAGTCTGACATAGTAAGGGTATTTGGAAGAAAAAGTGTATCTTGGCAAAGAGAGAGTTGAAAATCTCTAATCGCCCTTGAAGATGGAAAAACTAATGTTGTATCGTGTTTCATACGAGAGTCACTTAGTATTCTTTGACGGTTGTTTCTCTTGTATCAGCTTTTAAATTATAGTATCTACTGTGCTCACCCACTTCTACTTTGGCGATAATATTCCAACGCCCCTCAAGAGGAAGTTTAATATCATTAAAACTATAGATGCCATCTCTAATGGTTGGATTTTCAAACTCCATATTGTATTGTAGTTGATCAGGACGTGTTAAAACAACTTTTATTTTTGCATCATTGATAGCATGTTGATTTTTATCAGTGATTTTATAAACAATCTCTGTATTTTCTAGATTTAAACCCTCAGGAATATATGCAAAATCATAATTTTTATCAAATGCTATTTGCGCATTGATTAAATCATTTGCTTGTGCATCTGCTTCATGGTAATTCATCATATATTGATCACTAAGCTCTACTGGAGCATATTGTGTCGTAACTACAATCGATGTAACACATGCACTAAATATAAAGAATATAGCTAAGCTAATCGCATATGGCCAGATCTTTCCGCTAGATAGATTCATTTTTATGCCTTCTTAAATAGATTTTTCTTTTGATAAAGAGAAATATACCATAGATTATCATTCCGTAGAACAATAGCTTGACTACAAAAAGACTATTCTTATTTGCATTTCCAACAGCATTTTCTAGTGTGACTTCTTTGGATTCTGCTATCTGTTCTGCAATATCAGCATATCCGTTATACATTGAAGCGGCATACTTGCCTATCTGTTGTCCATCTTTCGCTTTTTGTGCTAACAATGGCAAAATTGTTCCGCCCGAAGAGGAAGCAATCTCAAAAAAGTTATCAATGCTACGGCTATAAATAACCGCCATCATAAAAGCTTGCACATAAGATGCTACAGGGCTTAGCACCTGTTTTTTGTCAAAATATTGATATAAAGAGGGATCGTTTGCCAAAATATCTACTTGTGTATCAAGCTCAGCAAAAGTCAAAAGAATAGTTGGACCATCAAAATCTGCCATCAGCTCTTTTTCATAATCTACTATGGATGTCTCTGTTGGTAAAGAGCGTACCATAACAAGTCGGAGAGCAATATTTGTTTTTTGATATAACTCTTCGCCTAACTTTTCAATTTGTTCTGTAAATTCGACACTATGAACTACATCATCTTTATATAAATAATTTGCATTTAAAAAAAGTGGAGAAAAAACAATGAGGGTGAGGGCAAAAAGCCCTCTAAGAATTTTAGACAAATTCTTAACCTACAAAAAGGTGATTTGGTGTAATCACAGCGTAAAGTGTGTAAGCAGCCATTATAACAAGGCCCCATGCAATAATTTTTTCCATTATTCACCCCCTACATTTGCATCAACCACATGTTTAGCATTATCTTTACTAAACATTTTGATCTCTGTCGGATTTTTTATATCATAATAATTGGTTGCAGATTTTTGTTGTACACCTAAACCCCACACTGTTAAAACAGCTAAGATTGTAAGGAGTAGAACTGTTGCAATCAACATACCTGTAATACCATCAAGAGCAAATACGCTTCTATTTTCATTCATACCTAACTCCTTATTTTGTGCTAATGCTTGTTATGTAAGCACCAACAGCATCTTTTTGTTTCGGATTAAGTCTGTCAAATTTAGGCATCGTACCAATAGCACCTTTTTTACCATGATTTAGTATATTTATTACTAATTCAGGTGTAAATTGTGCGATGTTTGGAGCTACATATTCCATACCTTTGCCATCTTCACCGTGGCAAGAAGCACAAGCGCCTGCGAATACTTCCGCACCAGCACCTCTCATCCCATTTGACACATATTTTGACACAAGATCAATCTCAGCATCTGTGATTAAAGCATCTGTATTTGTGTTAAAGAGCCCATTTCTATCTGGCATAGGATTCTCTTCACCCATCAAATTGTTATTTGAACCATTTTCAATAACATGCTTTACAACACTTTCTTCAAGTCTAACCGTAAGTTTTGCAGCTTTGCCGTCAATTCCATCTGCTTGAAGACCATGACACACTTTACACTCCGCAATGAAAACAGATTCACCCATTTTCACTAGCTCTTCACCTACAATATTTTTATATTGCGCTTCAAACTTAGCGTTATGCTCAGCTGTGTCTTCATTATATTCACCAATTTGTGAGTATGCGTTTACAGGATATCCTATGATAAAATACCACATACCCCAAATCATAGTACCCATGAACATAATCGCCCAACCCATTGGTACGTTATTTTTGTATTCACCAATACCGTCCCAATTTTCATCCGCTAACTCACCACTTGCTGTATCAGTTTGCATTTGACGTACATACTTGATAACAACAAACACTGTAATAATTACAAGTGAAATTGCGCCTGCTATGGCTAAAGCATTCACGATATCATTGCTCAATATATCTGATAATGTTTTACCAGAATCACCAGATGTCAACACCAATGTATAGGCTGTAGCAGCTAGCATAATTGCAGTGATAACAATTCCCCAAAGATAAAGCTTATTCATATATCTCTCCTATTTCTCTTTATCATCCATTGCCGATACTGGTGTATCGGTAATGTCGTCCTTTAGTGCTATATTGCCATAATCTTCATAGTCGTGACCGTCAGCATCTTTTCTTTTTGAATAAAGGTGATATATGTATCCATATAAAACAAGTACCATAAAAGCTGTTAACACAAAATAACCGTACGCTTGTAATTCAGCAATATCCACTACACATCCTCACTATTTCAGACTGTTCATGTATGCAATTAAAGCTACGATTTCAGGAATATCCCCACGTGCTACTGCATCTTTAACATTTTGGTCTTTCATATCTTTTGCAATTAATTGTGCTTCCGCTAAAGCTAAACTTTTTGCATCAGCTACACTATCGCCCATTTTTACAACTGTTGATGAACCATCTTTCATTGGAACTGGTTTATTGTAAGGAACAGCAAAGTTTTGCGCAACCGTTAATTGCTCTGCATATGCCGTTTCAATATCAGCCAAATTTGTAAACATCCATCTATATGCAGGCATAATAGAACCTGGTACTACAGAAGATGGCTCTTTCATATGGTTTTCATGCCAGTCAGTTGTACGGTAGTTTCCTACACGCCATAAGTCTGGACCAGTTCTTTTAGAACCCCAAAGGAAAGGACGGTCGTACGCATATTCACCACTTAAAGAGTAATTTCCATAACGATCTGTTTCAGATTTAAATGGACGAACTAATTGTGAGTGACATGCATTACAACTATTTTTAATATACACATGGCGACCTGCCAACTCTAATGTAGAGTAAGGCTTAGTACCAATTACAGGACGCGATGCCTCCGCAAAGTTTGGAAGAATTTCAATCAAACCCGCAAAAGCGATTGCTACGAATACACCGACCGCAAAAAAGAACGGATGTTTTTCTAACCAATGAAACATAAAATACTCCTTTCTATTTAAGCGCCCATAGGCGATGCGTTTTGAAGCTCAGATTCCTCAACTGGACGAGCAGACATAGTTTTGTAAATATTGTACGCAAACATAAAGAAACCAACTAAGTATAAAAGACCACCAACACCACGAATAGTATAGTATGGGTGTAAAACGTCAACTGTATCGATGAATGCGTGTGCTAAGTTACCAAAGTCATCGTGAGCACGCCACATCATACCTTGCGTAATACCTGCAATCCACATAGAAGTGAAGTATAAAACAACACCTAATGTTTGGATCCAGAATTGTGCAGCCATTAATGATTTTGAATAGATTTCACGTTTAAATACACGTGGAGCCATATGATAAAGCGCAGCCATAATCATAAAACCAACCCATCCAAGAACACCATCATGAACGTGACCAACAATCCAGTCAGTAAAGTGAGCAATCGCATTAACAGATTTGATAGCTTGGATTGGACCTTCTAATGTAGAGAACATATAGAACGTAGAACCAAGAACCATAAACTTAATTAACGGAGATGCTGCAACTTGTTGCCACTCACCCTTCATAGTAAGAAGCATGTTAATCGCTGAACCCCAAGATGGAAGAATCAAAACTATTGAGAAAATAGAACCCATAGTTTGCATCCAATCTGGAACAGTTGAATATAGTAAGTGGTGTCCACCAGCCCATAAATAAACGAACATTAGTCCCCAGAAAGAAAGTAATGATAATTTATATGAGTAGATTGCTTGTCCAGATTCTTTTGGAAGGAAATAATAAATCATAGCAACGATAGGCACAGTAAAACCAAACGCAACAGCGTTATGTCCATACCACCATTGTACAAGTGCATCATTTGTTCCTGCATACATAGAAACTGAGTGATACCATGCACCAATGCCTGTTTCACCAGCTGGAGATGTAGCCAACATTGTTGGAATTTCCATATTGTTGAAAAGATAAAGCATAGCTATACCTAAGAAAGTAGCAATATAGTACCATACAGAGATGTATAATGACTTCTCACGGCGAATACCGATAAGACCAAATATACTCAAACCAAAAAGTACCCACACCACAACAATAGCAATGTCAATTGGCCATTCAAACTCAGCGTACTCTTTAGAAGTTGTTACACCTGCTAAAAGAGATACTACAACAGCAGCAACACCAATAATATAAAGCCAAAAGTGTAATTTACCTATAACCATCAATAGCTTTGACTCTGCCATTGAGACTTTTAGTACACGTTGACCAACATAATACCATGTAGCAAAAATACCACTTAATGTAAACCCGAAAATAACTGCATCAGTATGCAGCGGACGAAGACGACTAAAGTTTGTATATTCAGCCAAACCTTCACCAAGCATTAAATTAATACTTGGAAAAGCAAGTTGAAATGCCAATATTACACCGACGAGCATACCAACAATTCCCAAAACGATTGTTGTGAACATGAACATCTTTGCAACGGTATAGTCGTACTCTAATGGACGATTCTCCATATATAGCCTCCTTAAAGTTTCAAAGCAATTATGCCAACACACCTTTATACAAAGCATCTTGGACTAATTAACTCCGTCATAATATCAGTACAAAAATTTAAACAATCTTAATTAGATATTTTTCTTAACACTTTTTTAACAAAGTATTATCTTTTTGTTTACTTTTGTAATCTAATTGAAAATAGAAGGGGAATTTAAAGATGGGTTAAAGTGGTGGCATAAACACCACTGAGGGGTGTTTATGCTCTTTTGATTAGTTTTAAAAATTCACAGAAAACATTACAACCATTTTTTAATGTAGGAATCGATTCTGGATGGTATTGCACAGAAAATATTGGGGCATTTTTATATTTTACAGCCTCTATCGTATTGTCAAAAAGATTAATATGTGTGATTTCTGCTATTTCTGCAATAGTTTCTGGAACATTATAGTTATGATTTTGTCCACTTATCTCTACTGTTCCTAATTGTACATTTTTAACAGGATGATTTCCGCCGTGGTGACCAAATTTAAGCTTATATGTTTCATAACCATGTGCGATACTTAAGAGCTGATGCCCTAAGCCATAACCAACCATTGGAACTTTTGCATCGATAAGTTTTTTAATCTCTATTTGCTCTTGTTTTAGAACCATTGGATTACCCGGACCATTAGATAAGAAAACTCCATCAATCTCTTTTGCTTTATATCTTGTAATCAGATCTTCTGCTTTAAAATTGTTCGGTAACACTTCTACACTCATTTTTGCTTGTACGAGTTCATTTAATATGTTTTGTTTTACACCGAAATCGACCACTACGATATTTGCTTCTGATTTTGGTGCTTCATTAAACTCAAACTTTGTGTCTGCATACATTCCGTGTACGTGTTTATAAGGGGCTTTTGAACTCACTTGTTCTACATAGTTTATTTTTTCAATAAGTTCTGAAGATTCTAGGATACGTTTAAGTTCATTTTTATCACTTATTTTTGTTGAGGCTACCATCATCATGGAACCCTCTTCACGTATTATAGTTGTCAAATATCTAGTATCTATATCGCAAATCCCTATAAGATTATATTTTTGTAAAAAGCTCTCTAAAGATTCTTCTGCTCTAAAGTTAGAATATCTTTTTTGATATTTTCTTACTATAACACCCTTAGCATGTGCTGCATTACTTTCCATATCTTGAGAGTTAACGCCAACATTTCCAATCTCTGGCATAGTAAAAGTAATAAATTGCCCAGCACACGAAGGATCAGAAATAATCTCTTGGTATCCACTAAAAGAGGTATTAAAAATAATCTCACCAACACTTGTACCCTCGGCACCAAAGCTATTTGCTTCTAAATAAACACCATTTTCAAGATATAACCAAACTTTTTTCATTGCCGTCTTCACCTTATATTCCTCTCTTTGCAAGTTCATCTTTGTAAAGTTTTTCATAAACTATTTCAAATTCATCTGTCCCTGGAATATATCTTGTTTTATAAGATCGTATCTTGTCCATAACAATATCCTGTAGCTCTGAGTCACTTGCAATAAATGCAGTGATAGAGTTGTAGATAATATTTTTTATTCTATTTTCTGTAACATCAAAAAAGATTAAATCCTCTTCATACAATACATCTAAAATCTTATGAGCTAGATCTGAATATCTCTCTTCATAATTGAGAATGATTCCATATTCTGGAGCTAATTTCTTTTTAATCATATAAAAGAGTTGTCTCTCATCTGCATTTATAAACTCGATTTCATCTTCGTTGGCATCACATATTTCATGTACTTTCTCTTCAAGAGCCATCTCTTTTTTTACATTATCAGTCAAAACATTCTCTGCTTCAAGAGCTGCTGCTTCAAGCCCTCGTGTCATTCTTACTACGCCACTTTTGTTAAGATCGACTGCGATTTTTTGAGAGATATGGGGGATGGTTTTGAGTGATATTTTCATTGAAGAGCCCTAGGATTAAAATAATTTGTATATTTTACATCCTTTTAGGTAAAAAAACGTTTAGAGCAAAGATTATTTTGTCAAAAGTGATGTAAGTTCTGAAGCTTTTTTCGTTTGCATTTTTGCGAAAATTTGGCCTACTATGTTAGGTTTAAGAGAGCGTAGTATTGCAACAGCTTCCTCTTCTGGCATCTCAGAGAGAATCTGTGAAGCTGCAGCTGGTTTCATTTTTGCAAAAGTTTGAGAAAGTGCACTCATCTTAATCTCTTTTATCTCTTTTAAAATTGCTTCATTTTCTTTTAATAATTTTTCTATACGCATCTCTTTTTCTGAAACAATAGCTACTTTTTCATCTATCTCTTGTTCTTTATGATTGAGCCGTTGCTCTTTTTTGCCAAGTAACTCTTCTGTTGCGATTTGCAGAGCATGCAGAGCCTGTTTTTGTTCATCAATTCTTTCTAATTCTATAAGTAGTTCACTTTTTCTCTCACGAAAGATCTCTGTACATTCAAAAAGTTTTTCATTGGCATGTAACACAACAAACGCTTCTAAAATTACTAAAAAGATATATTTATGCACCTTTACTCCTGAATATTTTTTCTATAAAATGTGATAGATGCAATCTCATCTAACTCTTTTGCTTCTTCTATTTTTAACTCATTTACTATTTTTTGTATCTCGTAATTTTCTAGATATTTATATTTTTCATATTCTACCATATCTTTTTGGAGCTCTTTTTGCACCACTTGGAGTTGTTGTTTGGTAAAGGTAACCCATTCTTTGTTGTGTTCTATCACACCTCTTTGAGTTTGTAAAAGCATGCGAGAGGCTAGAAGTGACATTATAGAGCCACTTTCAGGAATACCTACATCATCAAGAGCTTTATAGGCGTTTTCTAGAGTTTTTGAAGCGTTGGCAAAATCGAGATTTGCACGTTGGAGTTTTGTTTCGCTTTTATCAAGGGCATTTTTTTTGAGTGATACTAAAGTAGTATACTTTGTTTTCAAAACTGCCCCCTTGCGTGATAAAAGTTTCTTAGAGGATTATAGTATCATCTCTTTCTGGTGAAGTCGAGATAATTCCTACTTTTGTTTTTGTGATTTCACTAATATATTGGATATATTCTTGTGCTTCTTTTGGAAGAGCATCAAATGTTCTTGCACCTTTTGATTTATCCCAACCTTTGAAAGTTCTATATATAGGTGTTACATCATCAAGATTTTCAGGAAGATAATCGATTTGTTCACCATTTACTTCATAAGCAACACATACTTTTACTTCAGCAAATCCGTCAAGTACATCAAGTTTCATAAGTGCTAATTCATCACAACCATTTAAACGGCTTGCATAACGTGTAGCAACAGCGTCAAACCATCCACATCTTCTTGGACGTCCAGTAGTTGTTCCAAATTCGTGCCCTTGCTCACGCATTCTAGCACCCTCTTCACCTAAATCTTCACTTGGAAATGGCCCATTTCCAACACGTGTACAGTATGCTTTTACGATTCCTGTAACTTTTCCTATATCTTTAGGGCTAAGTCCAAGACCAGTACACGCTCCTGCACTTACAGTGGAACTTGATGTTACATATGGATATGTTCCATGGTCGATATCAAGCATTGTCCCTTGTGCACCTTCAAGAAGAACTCTTTTATTATCTTCATCAAGTGCTTTCCACACCATGTTTGTGGTATTTGCTATAAAAGGGCTGAGCCTTTTACTGTAGCCCTCAAGCTCTTCTAAAAGTTCTTTTGCAGTTGGTGCTTCTATCTCTAAAATATCAAATATAGCTTTGTTTTGTTCAAAATATTCTAAGATAGAATTACAAAGTTTAGTTGGATTTAAAAGCTCCCCAACACGGTGTCCCACACGATTAATCTTGTCAGAATATGCAGGTCCTATTCCTTTTCCTGTTGTTCCTATCGCTTTATCACCTTTGAGTCTCTCACGCGCTTGATCGATAAGTGAGTGATATGGAAGGTTTAAATGTGCTTTGTCAGAGATGAAAAGTCTTCCTTCTAAGTTCTCAAACTGCGACATTTCTTTAATGATTGATGCAGGTGCAAGTACTACACCATTTCCAATAACATTTATCGCTTTAGGATTGAGTATTCCTGAAGGGACAAGGTGTAGAGCATAACGTACGCCATCAACCCAAATCGTATGACCCGCATTGTGTCCACCTTGGCTTCTACATACCATGTCATACTTTTGCGCAAGATTATCTACAATCTTACCCTTTCCTTCGTCTCCCCACTGGATTCCAACAATTACATCTGCTTGCATCATTTTTACCTTTTTCATTATTTACTTTTCGCCTCACACAATACATCTGTATATATTGCAAAACCTACAGATCTTTCATCTGCATTTATATATCTTCCACCACGTGCGTACACTTCATTTTTATCTATCACTCTAAAAAATAGCTCATCATAATAAAGCATATTTGAGTAGTAAATAGGTGCAAGAACAACATTTTTATAACTAATTTCAGAAGCAAGTTCTCGCATCTTTAAAAGCTCTTTTTTGATTGATGCTGGCACATCATCTAAAATCTCATCAATTGCATCTGCATGTTGAAGATAAACAAGTTTCGTAAGCCAATCGATATCCAAACTTAAAAATTTTTCAATATTTAAGTGACGAAAATCATCAAGTTCTAAATTATCAAACATCTCTACAAGAAGTTTTGGAATTTTTATATTTGATATTTGCACGAGAGGTGTGAGTTCTAGAGCTTCTAAAATATCAAGTGCAATATTCATCACGCCAGAGAGTTTTTTCTCACCTATAAACTCTGCCCCCACTTGGTACTGTTCAAGCGTTGGATAGCGAAAAATAGGTTGGATATAAAACCATTTTTTGTGTTCTGTGTTGCGTCCTAATCTTTTCTCTATTATACGCACCACGTCAATTGTAGAGTCTGCTCTGAGTGAGATATTATGATTTTTTTGATCATTTACCCTCACTAGCTCTTTGGAGTCAGCAATACTCATATGTTGATGGTAGGAGAAAAAAGGTGTAACTATCTCCTCAAAACCATTTTTATATAAAATATCACTTGCAACTTTCTCTATCTCTCTTTTTACTTTTGCATTTGCACCAAAGTAAAGTTTCGAGCCACTTGGTATTTCGTGTTCTAAAATCATCTGCTCTCTTTAGTGTCCAAATAGTGTTTGGTTAAAAATCTTATTTGCTAGTCCATCATATTTTCTACGACCCATTTTTGCAAGTGCTAACTCTACACTATTCACAACCCACGCCGCTTCATACGCAGGGATAAGTCCCATATGATTGATACGAAATATTTTTCCATTTAAGTGGTCTTGCCCACCTGCAACATTCACTAAAAAGTCATTTTGTAAAATCTTACGTATTTTTGAAGCATCTTCATCGTCAATAGTTGTCATAGAAGTAGCTGGCACTTTTGGATACACATGTAATCCCAGTGCTTCGAGAGCTTTACGCGTTGCATCAGCACGCACTGCTGTATCAACAAAAAGTTTCTCTAATCCACCCTCTTTTTCGATAGTCTCTAAAACTTCTAAAAGTCCCATGATAAGAGTAGTAGCTGCTGTCCATGCTGTTGTGTTTTTTCTTTGATTTTTAATCTCAGTTGCAAGGTTAAAATAGTATCCCTTACCAGCTCCGATTTTCTCTATTGCTGCGTTGCTCAGTCCTAGTATCGCAAGCCCTGGAGGAAGCATAAGCGCTTTTTGACTTCCTGCAAGGAGACAATCAATATGCGTTACATCAATTTTCTCAACTCCAACTGCTGTAATACCATCTGCAATAACCATAATATTTGGGTTTATCTCTTTGATAGCTTTTGCAAGTTGTTCAACTGGGTGGCGTAAACCTCCAGCAGATTCACTAATTTGCACTGCAACTGCGTCGATATCGCTATTGTTTTGTATAGCTTTTATAATATCCTCTACAGATACAGGAGTATCCCATTCATTTTTTATCTCTTGGTTTTTGAGTCCATTTGCAAGTGCGATTTTTCCAAATCTCTCACCAAATTTTCCCGAATTTACGTTGAGCAATGTATTGTGGCAGAGATTTGTTACTGCCGATTCCATAGCCCCCGTTCCGCTTGATGAAAGCATAACCACTTCATCCATAGTAAAAAGTTCAAAAAGATACTTTCTAGTTTTTAGAAATATAGCTTCAAATTCTGGAGTACGATGGTGCATCGTCTCAACACTCATAGCATTGCGAACATTTTGAGGGACCGGAGTAGGACCGGGAGTAAATAGTAGCATCTAATAATTCCTAGATATAATTATTTTTTTCAAACCTCGAATTATATCGAAAAATATTTAAACCATACTGCAAGGACTATTTACTTAATATGACACGATTTACATAAATCACTATTTACATTTGCTATTCTTAAAAAAGCAGGATTTTCAACTACATGTGGATCATGACAAGATGAGCATTCAACATTACCATCGAATAACTTAAGACCATTTAACGGTGTGCCTTCAAATTCATTTGGTCTTACTGCCTTTGCATTTTCATAAGATACAGAGACCGGATGGTCATCCGTAAGATCCGGTCCTATCCTCCACACTTTATTTGGAAACATATTACCATCACGAAAATGGCACGCATTACAGTTTGGAGTAAGGGGATTTGTTGCATGTCCAGACCCTGGAGAATTTATAACATTATGCGTATCTGTCGCATTTACTGCACTCATATCTCCCTGTGAGCTAACACCATCATGACAACTTAAACATAAAAATGAGGGATTATTTGGTATTCCATGTACACCACCATAGAGAGTAAAAGCATTTTCATCTGTAATCTTTCTATTCCATAAAGCACGTTTTATATCACTATTGGAATTATGTGGTGTATGACAAAACGCACATACTTCTGTGGTTGTTCCCATTGCACCATAATAATTTGTGACACTTAAGTCATGCTTAGAACCAACGATGCTAGCATTCAATATAATTTTTGATATCAATAATATAAAAACGATTTGAGTACTTTTTTTCAGCATATATTCCCTCCACTCTTCTTAACTTTTTGTATAACTAAATAAAATGTGTTATTTTATTTAATTTGTGTGTTCTTTTGTTTTTTTGAATTGTATCACATTTATTATGTGAATGCAGATTTACATTAAATTTTATTTATTTTTTACGTTAGCGTGTTAGAAGGTAAGTTACTAAATGTTAAAATATCAAGTACGATAATGATCACGGAGGTTATGCATGACTATTTTTGACTCGATTCTATTAGGAATTATTGAGGGTTTTACCGAATTCCTTCCTATCTCTTCTACTGGACACCTTATCGTGGCAAGTAAATTTCTAGATATCGAACAAAATAATATCAACAAAGCGTATGAAGTAATCATCCAATTTGCTGCTATTTTAGCTGTTGTTTTTAACTATAAAGATAAATTCACGATAAAAAAAATCGATCTTTGGATGAAAGTATTTTTAGCTTTTTTACCTATTGGTATTGTTGGATATATGTTTGCTTCTCATATAAAAGAGCTCTTTAGTGTAGCCATAGTTGCTTGGATGTTTATCATTGGCGGTATTATCTTTATCCTCGTTGAGAAGTTTTTTATCCCGCATGAGACAACAATGCTAGAAGATGTGGAAAAAATCACTTATAAACAAGCGATGTTTGTAGGAATCGCTCAAGTATTTGCCCTCATCCCAGGGACAAGCCGCGCGGGTGCAACTATTATAGGTGCTCTACTGGTAGGACTAAGCAGAAAAGCGAGTGCAGAGTTTAGCTTTTTGCTTGCCCTCCCTGTTATGGGCGCTGTGACTGCATATGACATTCTCAAACATGCCAAAGATTTTAGTTATGACAATCTTATTGTATTAGGCGTTGGATTTGTGGTTTCTTTTCTTGTTGCATATATAAGTATTAAACTTTTTATGGCATTTTTAGAAAGATTCACTTTTATAGCATTTGGAGTTTATAGAATTATTTTCGGGGTTGCTTTACTTTATTTTATCGTATAGAATGGAACTATTTTTGCTTGTAGACCTCTAAATCATTATGAAGAGGTGCGACATGCCAAGAGCCGTCAAACTAAAACTTTATCCATTTCTAAAAAAACTTGAGGATATCTTTTATGAAATAAGTAAAAAGATGTTCTAGGCTTTGTAGCTTGCTAAAATCACTTTGGCAAGCTCAATCGCCTTATACCTATGAGAAAGTTCTTTTTTTACATTCTCATCAAGTTCCCCCAGTGTTTTATCAAATCCTTCAGGGATAAACATCGGGTCATATCCAAACCCTTTCTCTCCCTTTGTCTCAGCTATCACTTTTCCATACATCCATCCGTGTACACTTTGTTCACAATCTTTTGTAACAATTGCGATTGCAGCTGTATAGTGAGCAGGTGACTCTATAAGAGCATTTTCTTTGAGAGACTCTACTAATTTTTCTAGATTTTCTTTATCATCCGCGTCCACACCAGCGTAACGAGCGCTGTATATTCCTGGCTCACCACCAAGTGCGTCTACACTTATCCCACTATCATCAGAGAGTACTATTACACTCTCATCATTTAAGGCTTTATAAACTGCGCGTGCTTTTATAAGGGCATTTTCTTTAAATGTATCTGCATCTTCTATAATCTCAAAAGGTTCTATCAGTTCACTATAAGCAAACACTTCAAAATCACTAAACATCTCTTTTATCTCTCGTACTTTACCCTTGTTGGAGGTTGCTAGAACTAGTTTCACATGTTTTCCTTATAATTTACTTTAGGCTTAAATATCCTAAGACCACAAAGGTTTCATAAATTTTTGTTTGAATATAATGGCGCCATTATATAACAAGAGGGTGCAATGTTCAAAAAAGTATTACCATTATCTGGCATTTTGTCTTTAGGATTTTTAGGACTATTTTTAGTTTTACCAATGCTATCTGTTTATGCCCTAAGTTTAGAGGGTGCGACACCTTTTTTAGTTGGGGTTGTTGTGGGTGGTTATGCACTTACACAAGTTGTTTTTCAAATCCCATTTGGAAAACTAAGTGACTCCATAGGTCGCAAGCCTACGCTTCTCATCGGTCTGACAGTATTTTTTATAGGTTCACTTATCGCTGCATTTGCGACTGATATTTACACACTTATGATTGGTCGTTTTTTACAAGGTGCTGGAGCGATTGGTTCTGTTATCACTGCGATGATATCTGACTTGGTTCCAGAAGAGGTTCGCGGTAAAGCAATGGCTATTATGGGCGGCTCTATTGCGCTTAGTTTTGCTCTTGCTATGGTTTTAGGTCCTGTAATAGGCGGGAATTACGGTGTTGATGTACTCTTTATGATTACTGCAGGTTTGGCAATTTTGAGTGTGATTATTTTGTTTACCAAAGTGCCCACACCTCCACGCATCAAACATACCTACCACGAAAAATCAAAGATATCTGATATCTTAAAAGATAAAAATATTGTATCTATGATAGTTATCAATGCGATGCAAAAAGGGCTTATGACTTTTGCTTTTGTTCTTATTCCTATTTTTCTAACTGATAAGAGTTTTGGTTTTGGCTGGGAAAATGCAGATCTTTATAAAGCGTATGTTCCTGCTATGATTTTAGGGATTTTAGCTATGGGTCCGGCAGCTGTATTTGGAGAGAAAAAGAATATTCCACGTGAGATTTTCCTCATCTCTATCGTACTTTTCCTTGCATCTTTTGTGATTATGGGCTTTACAAACTCAAGTGTAGTATTTGTAATCGGTGTAGCATGTTTCTTTATCGCTTTTAATATGATGGAGCCACTTGTGCAATCGATGATTAGCAAGTTTGCGAAAGTACATCAAAAAGGTACTGCACTTGGACTTTCTAACTCTGTTGCTTATTTTATGACTTTTATTGGGGGAATCTCTGCTGGAGCACTTCTTCACTATGCGAACACAGGAGCAATAACAAGAGATACAATAGGAATCATTCTTGCCGTAATTACCTTTGCTTGGCTTTTATGGACACTTAGACTGAGCAATCCATTACGCTACGCGCATCTTTATATCCCAAAACCAGAAGTAGATATAGATAAACTTTCCAATATAGAAGGCGAGCATATCGCTGAATGGTATATCAATGAAACAGAAAATATTGTAGTTGTGAAATATTTAAAAGATAGTATGGAAGAGGAAGATTTTCGTAAAAAGATATCTCTTTAAAAATCTACATGCCATGGCATGTAGAATAAAAAGCTTTATAAAAAGGCTTTTTATTTTATAGGAAGTACCAACATATTGTAGTAACGACCTTCAAGACGCGGTGTTTTATCCATGACTGCGATATCTTCAACCATTGCCCATACCTTAGTAAGAACTTCTCTTGCATTCTCAGGGTTTGACATCTCACGACCTCTAAGAAAAACACGAAAGCGAACATGTTTGCCTTCGCTTAAAAATTCTCTCGCATGTTTTACTTTGTAGTTGATATCGTTATCTGCGATTTTCACCGAGAGTTTAATCTCTTTGATATCAATTTTTGTTTGGTTTTTTCTTTGCTCTTTAAGCTTTTTTTCTTCTTGGTATTTGTACTTACCGTAATCCATGATTTTTGCAACTGGTGGTTTTGCATCTGGAGCGATTAGAACTAAATCTAAACCTAAAACATTTGCTTTTTCCATAGCTTCATCTGTAGAGATAATCCCTAAAGATTCTCCTCCATCTACGTTACAACGCACCTCTGATACACGAATATCGTCATTCATTATTACACGGTCTTGTTTTTTGTTCAAAAATTTACCTCATTTATTTTAGTTTTCACGAGTGCTAGAAAATCTTCTAAACTCATGTTATATTGTTCTCTCGTTCTTCTGTCTCGCACTGCTACTGATTTACCTGAAATCTCTTCATCACCAATAACGACAATCATAGGAACACGTGTTTTCTCAGCCGTTCTGATTCTTTTGTTGAGAGAATCATTTCGCGAATATATTTCGCTATCAGCACCGATGTCAATAAGTTTATCTGATAATTCCTTAGCATAATCTTTATGACTTTCAGCCACAGGAACGATAGCAACTTGTGTTGGAGCGATAAACATCGGGAATTCTCCCGCATAATGTTCTGTTAAAATCCCTATAAAACGCTCGAACGAACCGAGAATCGCACGGTGAATCATAACTGGTTGAATTTTATCATTATTTTCACCATTATACTCAAGCTCAAAACGTGATGGAAGGTTAAAATCTAGTTGTATCGTTCCACATTGCCACTCACGACCGATAGCATCCGTAATGATGATGTCAATTTTTGGACCATAAAACGCTCCTCCACCCTCATCTATCTCATAACTAAGTTTGTTTTTATCAAGTGCATTTTTAAGAGCGTTTGTAGCAATTTCCCAAATTTTATCATCCCCTACAGCCTTCTCAGGTTTTGTAGAAACTTTCATCTGATAATTAAACTCAAATGTGCTCATGATTTTATCAACAAAATCAACCACTTCGATAATCTGTTCTTCAATCTGATCTGATGTACAAAATATATGCGCATCATCTTGTGTAAATTCACGGACACGGAAAAGCCCATGAAGCGCGCCTGTCATCTCATGACGGTGCACAACACCATACTCAAAATATTTCAGTGGCAAATCACGATACGAGTGTAATTCCTCTTCGTAGATTTTGATATGCCCAACACAGTTCATAGGCTTCACACCGTATTCTATCTCATCGATATTTGTAAAGTACATATTTTCGCCGTAATTTTGGTAGTGTCCAGATGTTTTCCATAAATCACTACGAAGCATTTCAGGTCCACGCACTGGCTCATACCCACGTTTACGGTGTGCTTTAAAAAGAAGTTGCTCTAATCTTGCACGTAAACGCCCACCCGCTGGAAGCCAGATAGGAAAACCTGCTCCAACCTCTTCACGGAATGTAAAAAGCTTCATCTCTGCACCGATTTTACGGTGATCACGCTTCTCAGCTTCAGCCATCATATCAAGGTACGCTTTGAGCGCTTCTTTATCAGCAAAAGCGATACCATATATACGTGTCAGCATCTCATTTTTTGAGTCTCCGCCGAGGTATGCACCCGCGATTTTAGTCAGTTTAAAGTAGCGGATCAACCCTACATTTGGTAAGTGTGGTCCACGACAAAAATCTTCAAAATCTCCTTGCTTATATATACTCACCATGTTATCTTTGATACGAGTCATTACTGCAAGCTTGAGATGGTCATCCTTGAATTTCTCTTTTGCTTCATCCATAGAGATAGAATATTTCTCAATTGGATATTTTTTCTTAGCGATATTGAGCATCTCTTTTTCTATGGTTTTAAGATCTGCTTCACCTATCGTTGCTTCTGTTTTAAAATCGTAATAAAAACCCTCTTTTACCACAGGACCCACGAAAAACTTTGCTTCAGGGTAGAGCGATTTTATCGCTTGAGCCATAAGGTGCGCGGTAGAGTGGCGAAGCACTTCAAGTGCTTGGCTCGAGTTGTCAAGCAAAATTTGCTCACCCTCTAGTCCCTGTTCTTGCGCAGTTTGCAGATCTATGATTTCACCATTGTGTTGTATTGCTATCACATTCAAAATATTGTCCTCTTACAAATATATAATTTTTTTATGGCATGTATCTACATGCCATACTTTTAAAGCTCAGTTTTTAAAGCTGCTCCATGAGAAGCATTTGAAACTAAAAGCGCATAACGTTTGAGCCATTTAGATGTTACTTCTTTTTTTATTGGCTTCCAAATTGCTTTTCTTTTTTCTAGTATCTCTTCACTTACATTCAACTGTAAAATATGAGCATCCACATCAAGCTCAATCTCATCGCCATCTTCTATAAGTGCAATCAGTCCACCCTCAGCAGCTTCTGGAGAAACGTGACCTATCGAAGCACCACGCGTAGCACCTGAAAAACGTCCATCAGTGATAAGAGCAACGCTCTCACCAAGCCCCATTCCCATAATCAGTGAAGTAGGAGCAAGCATCTCTTGCATACCTGGACCACCTTTTGGACCTTCGTAGCGGATAACTACTACATTTCCAGCTTTTACTTTATGTCCAACAATTCCGGCAATTGCTTGTTGTTGACTATTAAAACAGATCGCTTTTCCAGTGAATTTTCTCATATTAGGAGTGATACCAGCTGTTTTTACAACTGCACCCTCTGTTGCAAGATTTCCAAAAAGTATTGAAAGCCCTCCAACAGGTGAAAAAGCATTTTCAGTAGTGCGGATAATGCTTTCATCTAAAATTTTTGCATCTTTGATGCGCTCACCTAAAGTCTCACCTGTAACAGTTGGATTATCAAGATACAATAAACCACCACGACGGCTTACCTCTTTCATAACTGCATTTACACCACCAGCACGGTTGATATCATCCATATGTACTGTACTGAGTGATGGAGAGATTTTTGCGATGTGTGCTACGTTTTCGCTAATTTTATTGATCTCTGTAATATCAAATTCTACTTCAGCTTCGTTTGCAATTGCTAACATATGTAGTACCGTATTTGAGCTTCCGCCCATTGCCATGTCAACTACAAATGCGTTGTGAATCGCTTTTTTGTTAAGTACATTGCGTAGATTGTATTTACTATCGTCTGCTTTTGCCATTGCAACTACACGTTTAGCAGCTTTTTTAACCATCTCGATACGCTCTGGGGTCATGGCAAGTACAGTTCCGTTACCAGGAAGTGCAATACCCATCGCTTCACAGAGTGTATTCATAGAGTTTGCAGTAAACATTCCCGAGCAGCTTCCACCACTTGGACATGCTTCACACTCAATCTCATAAAGCTCAGCATCACTCATCTTGCCCTCAGCGTGCTCTCCAACTGCTTCAAACGCAGTTGCAAGGTCGATTGGTGTACCATCTTTTTTATGTCCTGCTTGCATCGGTCCACCTGAAACAAAAACAGTAGGAACATTTACACGAAGTGCACCCATAATCATCCCTGGAACAATCTTGTCACAGTTTGGAATACAAATCATCGCATCAAGTTTGTGCGCATTCATAACAGTTTCAATACAGTCAGCAATAAGTTCACGGCTAGGAAGTGAGTAAAGCATACCATCGTGCCCCATCGCTATCCCATCGTCCACACCTATAGTATTAAACACAAAAGGTACACCACCTGCTTCACGGATAGCTTCTTTGACGATTTCACCATATTCATGTAAAAAGAAGTGACCTGGGATAATATCTATATAGCTATTTGCAATTCCAATAAATGGTTTGTCAAAATCTTCATCTTTAAGCCCTGTAGCACGCAATAAAGAACGGTGTGGAGTTTTATCAAACCCTCTTTTTATCGTATCACTTCTCATACATAAATCCTTATACCTTATAAATAGAAACGGGATTATAACATTTTTTTAAAAGATTTTTAGATTTTTTATCAAAAACCCCTTTACAAACAATTTTTTTCCGGCTATAATTCCGCTCACTTAAAAAGTTAAGTAGTAAAAAATTGCGGGAATAGCTCAGTGGTAGAGCACAACCTTGCCAAGGTTGGGGTCGCGAGTTCGAACCTCGTTTCCCGCTCCATTCTTTAAAATTGTAGACAATGGTAAAAAAACGCCCGGGTGGTGAAATGGTAGACACAAGGGACTTAAAATCCCTCGCTCGTTTTGAGCGTGCCGGTTCAAGTCCGGCTCCGGGCACCACCAAAAATATTGTTGTAACTGGTGCCATCGCCAAGTGGTAAGGCCGCAGCCTGCAAAGCTGCTATCCCCAGTTCAAATCTGGGTGGCACCTCCAATATTTTAAAAACCTTTTATATTAACGTGGATCTTTGGCAGAGTTGGTCGATTGCACCGGTCTTGAAAACCGGCGAGGGTTAAACCTCCCAGAGTTCGAATCTCTGAGGGTCCACCACGTTTTC
>JAVETY010000120.1:0-1452 GCA_034005815.1 Sulfurimonadaceae bacterium
CTAATCGAGCGTTTTGCATCGAGCGCGGCGGTTGGCTCATCTGCCAAAATTATCTCTGGATTATTTGCTAATGCTCTTGCTATGGCTACTCTTTGGTTTTGTCCACCTGAGAGTTGTGATGGCATGCTGTGGGCTTTGTCTGCGATTTCTAGATATTCTAAGAGTTCCATCGCTTTTTTTTGTGAATCTTCTTTACTTACTTTATTTGTTTGTGGAAGAAGTGTTATATTTTCCATTACATTTAAAAATGGTATCAGATAGTGCGCTTGAAATATAAAACCAATCTTTTCTCTACGTATACGGCGTGTATCTTTTGCAATCCACTTGTTATGATATACCCTCTGCTCTCCTAGCCAAATCTCCCCACTCGTAGGCTCAAGCACGCATCCTATCATCATAAGAAGTGTTGTTTTTCCTGCACCACTTGGAGCGATAAGTGCGACGAGCTCACCCTTATTTATCTCAAATGAGGCATCTTTTATTACCTCAACAAGACTCTCTCCCTTGCCAAAACTTTTAGTTAATTTTTCTATTTTGATAGCAGAATTCTGATTCATATCATCCTCCTATCGCAGTTGCTGGATCTGCGCTTATTACTTTTTTCACACCCACAAACGATGCCAATACAGATGCGATAATGATAACTCCAAAAAGCATCCACGCATCCGGTATTTCTAGCACTACTCTTTTTGGAAATTTATCATAGGTAAGAAAAGAGAAGATATTTCCAAAGATAAATGCAAACACACCAAGAAGGAGAGTCTCTTTTACAATCATAGAGATAATCAGGCTATTTGGAAGTCCCATCAGTTTCATAATCGCTATCTCTTTCATCTTTTCTAGTGTCATTGTGTAGATGATAAGTGCGATGATAATAGTAGAAACCACCACCAATATAGCTGTAAAAAGTCCTATTTGTTTTGAGGATTTTTCTATGAGGTTTTTTACCAAAATCTCCTCTTGATCGTTTGCGCTATAGACACTTTTATGTTGCCATTTTCTTATCTCTTTGGCGACTTCTTCTACATCATATCCAGTTTTTACCGTTGCAACTATCGCATTTACCATATCTGATTCTGTATTTTTTACACCTCTTGCTGCAATGTTTTGAATCTCTTTATTAGAGTATAAAAACTGTAATTCTTGCGCATCTTTGAGACTCAGATATACAAGTGGATCACCACTATTTGAGACTGTATTATGTGTAATTCCTACTACTTTATAGCTATTTCTTCCTAGCGCAATCTCTTCTCCTAGGACAAATCCTGTGGTATCAGTGACAACAATCTCATAATGCTCATTTTTGAGAACTCTTCCAGCTATGATTCTTTGCTCATTTATAGGATTTATTGCACCGTAGATATCGTATCCCACAGCTACCACACGAACTGGTTTATCACGATGAGGAATCTGGATATTTTGAAAAGTCATTGCCTCACTTTTATCGATTCC
>JAVETY010000120.1:1462-5159 GCA_034005815.1 Sulfurimonadaceae bacterium
CGCATCACATAGATAGTCTCTCGCATATCTTTATAAACTCTTGAAGATTCTGCAAAAGGTCCTAGTGTATTTTCTTGAACTATCCATAAATCAGCACTTATATCATCCAGAAGTGTTCTAGCATCTGCCATCATTCCACGATACACACCAATCATAATCAGCACAATCCCAAGCAACATCCCAACACCCATAGCGGTCACTATAAACTTGCCAAAAGTGTGTTTAATGTCTTTTGCTGCTAAATCTATCATCGAAAAATCTTCATACCATTGCTTAGAGGTTTTTTCTTTTCCTCTAGTTCAAGAAGCGTTGTACCAATATTTATACCAGAAGCGATAGCAATTTCATCATCATTTTGCGCCAAAATCTCTATAGGTTTAAAAACTGCATTATTTTCTTCTGCTATCCATAATCCCCTTTGTTCTTTATATGTTCGAAGCAGTCTTGCCGGTACTTTTACAACATCTTTATAGGTTGCAACCTCTACATTTACCTCAGCTTGCTCATTCATATAAAACTCTTGTGGAGTGGTGTTAAATCCGATATTTATCTCCCGCTCTAGCGTCACAGCATTACTTATAGCGACAACCCTTTCTAATGTTGCGGGAATCTTCTCTTGTGGTTTTGAACGAAGTGTAATGGTCGCTTTTTGCATCACTTTTAACTCACCTGCTACTTTTTCATCTACATTAGCACGTACCCAGAGAGTTTTTGGGTCCACTATTTTAAATATTGTCGTGGATGGAAGAACGTAGGTTGCAAGCTCTGCATCTTTGGAGATTATATAGCCATCAACAGGTGCATAGACTTCAAATCTTTGGAGCTTTTCACCTAATGCTTCTATACTTTTTTTAAGTCGTAACTCTTCAGATAAAGCTGAAGCTATCTTCGCTTTGGAAGAGGCGATTTGCGCATCTATATTGTCCAAATCACTTTTTGCTTTATCATACTCTGCTTGGGAGAGATACTTTTGTTCTAAAAGTTTTTTATATCTTATATGTGTTGCTTCTAGTAATATTTTTTGTGCTTCAAGTGCTTCTTTTGTCTCTTTTGCAGAGAGTGCTTCATACCCTGCTTTTGCTAGAGATGCTTTTGCTTCGCCTATCAAAAGTGGCATATCCACACTATCTATACGAAGAAGCAAATCCCCTTTTTTTACTTCATCACCCTCATCGTAAAAAATTTCTTCTATCTTTCCACCACTTTGCGCAGTAATCGTATAGATATTTTTAGCATCTACATTTCCTATACCACGGATGGTGACGACCAAATCCCCTTGTGTCGGATGGAGAGTTTTAAATGTTGATTTTACTACATAGACTTTATTGTAAAAAAGAGTCCCACCTAGCACTATGATAAACCCAGTTATTATATATTTTAGATACTTTTTCACTCTTTTTCTCCTCTTAGATATTCTAATCTATCCACAATTTTGCGTAATGCAAATTTTGATTCTAACAATCCTAATGTAGCTTGTAAATAAAGCGATGAAGCATCGAGAACTTCTATGTATGTAGAAAGCCCCTCTTTATACCTCGCTTCCACTATCGTTTTTGTAGCATTCGTAGAGTTTATAAGGGCTTCTTTTGCCTTGGTTGTAAAATGAAATCTTTCTAAATCAATCAAAAGATTATCTATCTCCTCTTGAAGCTGGAGCTTCTTCGTATTGTAAGACTCTTTTGCCATCTCTATTTCTATGCGAGATATTTGCGATTGCGCGGAGATTCTTCCTCCACTATAGAGTGGTATCTTTATCCCGATTCCCACCATAGATGTATCATATTTATTAAGAGTGTTTTGATGTGTATATGCAGCCACTGCGTCGATAGAACCATAGTTTTGTGCTTTTGAAGCTTTATAGATAAGAGTGTCTTTTTTGATTTGCTCTTGTGCGCTAGAAAGAGCATAGTTTGTTCTTAGCGCATCTTCTTTTGTACTATCCAAGTTCTCTTTTTGCTCTAAAAAATCATCGCTAAGTGTCACATCCAATGGCACCTCTTCCCCCATATAAAGAGAGAGTGTCACGAGCGCTTTATATAACTCCGCTTTGCTTTGGGCTCTTGCATCCTCTGCACTATACAGAGCGCTGAGCATACTCATCTCATCCGCTTGTGTTTTTAATCCCTCTTCTACAAGTGCTTTTGCTTGCTTGTAAAGTTCCCCTTTTGTTTCTAAATCTTTCTCTTTAATCTCTAGGGCTTTTGTATGAAAAAGTGCCAAGTTATAAATATTTTTTATATTATATGCAAGAAGAGCTTCTGCATCTTTGAGTGAAAGAGAGGCTATTTTTTTACTTGTTTCGTATGCTTTTATAGTTGAAGTTGTTTTTGAGAAATCATATATTTTTTGATTTACCTGCCCACCTACTAGCCAACTATCATCATGGATAGTTTTAAAAATTCCGCTTTGAGGCATCACAAAGGTGTTGTGAGGATTGTACTCTGCATTGAGGTTTATCTGTGGCATGTAATCAGCTTTTGCCACATCAACCGCATGAACGCTTTGTTCCACCCCCAAAGAGAGCCTTTTAATATCTGGATGATTTGTTAAAGATTTTTCAATACAAGATTCAAGGGTCAATGTCTGTGCACCTAAACTCGAAAGAAAAAGAGTTAAAAAAAGAACTAAAAATTTACTCATAAAGATTTCCCCTTCTATAAAATAGAGTTACATTATGTCGTATGTTTGTGAATTTTTTGTGGAATTACATTTTTACAAAGAGATTGGTGCGTAAAGTGTGTCATATAGAGTTTTATCTATCCCTTTTTGTACCCAAAGAACTTTAATCCCCAATTCATCCCATTCAAGCTAAAATCATGGTTTATATCTCAATGTTTGTTTAGGATATTATGGAACTCTATATCTCATCACTTTTAAAACTGTTTTTTATCATGACTCCTTTTTTTGTGTTGTCTGTTTTTTTGACTGTAACGCATGATGCGACTATTGCAGAGAGAAAAGCATTAGCTATAAAAGTGACCATTTCTGTTGCAATTATAAGTTTGATTCTTCTCTTTTTTGGAAAACATATCTTTTCAATTTTTGGAATCACTCTTGATGCATTTCGTATCGGAGCTGGTGCATTACTCTTTATAACAGCAGTGGAACTTATCAAAGGAAACAAAGATAGTGCAAAAGTTGGAGCAAAAGATATCTCACAACTCGCAGTTGTTCCTTTATCAATTCCCATCACGATAGGACCAGGAACGATTGGTATTTTACTTGTTATGGGTGCTACATTTGAGAATACCTCTTCGATGTTAGTGGGAAGCCTTTCACTTCTTAGTGCTGTTATGATGATTGGAATTATGCTTTATAGTGCAAGTTTTATTGAAAACTTCATAGGCAAACAAGGGCTTTTAGTCATCTCAAAAATCACAGGTCTTTTTCTCGCAGCACTTTCTGCTCAAATCGTATTTACAGGTATTAAAAACTTTTTATCTTTATAAGAAACATGGCATATGACCTATGTTGCTTTTGAGTAAGTTACACTTAAGAGCAAAAAAGTACAATTCCACAATTTAAAATCCAAAGGAACCACCTCATGCGATTACTTTTACTTATTACTTTTTTCTTCTCATTTACTCTTTTTGCTAAACCTATCATAGTTGTAAGCATCCTTCCTCAACAAACATTTGTTCAAAAAATAGGGGGAGATAAAATCGAGCTCTCTCTTATGGTGCTTCCAGGTAGTTCA
>JAVETY010000121.1:0-5152 GCA_034005815.1 Sulfurimonadaceae bacterium
TCTCTTACTTCACCCCAACCCTCAACTGCAACATATCCATCAATTGCATCGATTCCTACAGCAATTGGGTATTTTGCAGCCATCTCTCTTACAAATTGTGGATTTTTCACAGCGATAGAACCTAATATAATTCTATCAATTCCTATTTCTAACATCTTTTTTATAGTAGCTTCATCTCTTATTCCGCCACCAAGTTCTAGTTTTACATTTGTATTTTGGCGGATTTTTATAATCTGTTCTAAGTTTTTAGGTTCCCCTGCAAAAGCACCATTTAAATCAACTAGATGTACCCAAGTAGCTCCCATCTCTTCAAATTTTTTCACAAGTTCCCAAGGCTCATTTGAATAGATTTTTGCACTCTCCATAAGCCCTTTTGTAAGGCGTACTGCTTTGCCATCTTTGAGATCTATCGCTGGATATAATGTCATCTGTTTCCTTTTAAAGTTTAATAAAATTTTCTAATATTTGAAGTCCATTTATATGACTTTTTTCAGGGTGTGGCTGAATCCCCATCACATTCTTATGTGCAACTGCCGAGCTAAACTCATACCCATACACACACTTTGCTATGCTATCCGCTTCATCTTCACACACAACATGGTAGGAGTGCACAAAGTAGAGGTAACGTTCGCTACCTAGCCCAACAAAAAGCGGATGCTCTTTTGTAAACATCTTATTCCATCCCATATGGGGAACTTTTAGTTTTTGACTAAATCGCTTTGTATCAAAAGCGATAACTTTCCCTTTGATAAGACCCAATCCTTTGTGATGCCCAAACTCTTCACCACTCTCAAACAAAAGTTGCATACCTAGACAGATACCTAACATCGGTTTTCCACTTGCGGCAAAAGCGCGTAAAGGTTCTATCATATTTCTCTCTCTTAGATGCTCCATCGCATCTCCAAAAGCACCTACTCCTGGTAAGAGTAGTTTGTCATAACTCGAAAATTTTTCGGGGTTTGACTCTATAACAGCCTCTTCTCCTAGTTTTGCAAATGCATTTTTAACACTTGCAAGGTTACCCATATTGTAGTCAACGATAGCTATCATATATCAATCTTTAGCTTTGTAAATTTTATATAAATCGCAAGTCCTATCAAAAGAGAAGTAACACCCCCCACTATATACATGGCATACATCAGTTTTTCAGGGTCTGTAATAGCAAACTTAAATACAAGCATCAACGCCTCAATCGAGAGTGCGATGATAATAGAACCCAAAAATCGCACCATGGTTTTATGTGGTCCTGCTATATTTTGCTCTCGGTTGCGCCCCATAATCTCCTCTTCGATAATCGTCTTTGAAAGGTCAAATATCGCCAAGGAGAGAGTGAGCAAGATAGTTGCTTCAAAAACATTCTTTGCATCAAAATGTAAAGAAGACATCTCATACATAAAAAAGCTCTGGATTCCATTGATAAAAAGTAAAAGTGCAACTGCAATAAGAGCAAATGCAAACAATCCATAGGTGTATTTAAATAAGTTTGAAAAGAAAGAATCAAAAGTATTAAAATGCCCTATACGTATCGCTTCTTCAAAAGAGATATCCAAACATGCCACATATTTTAAATTACCATCATCACAAAAAATAGGTTGTGAAGCAGTGACACAAAAGCCACCCGTTATTAACGAGGGATAAGGATCTGTAATCGTACAACGCTCTTCACGCACAGCTCTGTAGTAATAGGCTCTGTCTGAGCGAATCTTGCCTGCATCTGCATCGATTTGTCCATCTTTTGTAAATGTAGGTGAAACCTGCACCCCTTTGTGATCCAGGAGATAGACACCATCACAACTCTCTAAATCACCTTTTATCTTTAAAAGGCTTGCTAAAACCATCTCTTCATTAATAGATGGAAGTCTATTTGGGATGTTTTTAGAAAAGAGATAACAAAAATAAACTCGAGTTTTTACGCGACCTTCGGCGAAGTCTTTAAAATCTGATGGAACCATAGGATAAACCACCCCTTGAAAAATATTTCGCATTATAGCAAAACACAACTCAATAATTTTTTATACCCCCTGCGATATAATTGCAATATGAAAAAAGAATTAAATCACATCGCTATCGTTCGCCTCTCAGCACTTGGAGATATTGTCAATACGGCAGTTGTTTTACAGTTTATACATGCCAAGTTTCCTGATATAAAAATAGATTGGATTACAGAAGAGGTTTTTGCTCCACTTTTAAAAAACCATCCGCTCATTCATCATATTCATACAGTGAATTTGAAACAATTAAAAAAAGAAAAAAGTTTTAAACAATTACAACATGCCATCAAAGGTTTACGCTCTTTAGGAGAATATGACCTTATTATTGATGTACAAGGACTTTTAAAATCAGCAATCGTGTCAAGACTTATAGGAAAAAATACACATGGATTTGATAAACATTCCTCAAGAGAACCACTTTCAAGATTTTTCTATAAAACCACTTCTCATATCCCTTACGATGCAAATATAGTTTTACGCAACACTTTTTTAGTAGCAGATGCGCTAGGGTTTGCAATCACACCAGAGATGTTAGATAATAAAAAACCTATATTTGCTGTTGATAGCACTTTAAAACTTCCAAAGCACAAAGAAGAAAAGAAAAATATTGCTTTTGTTATAGGTGCATCATGGAAATCTAAAAAATATCCTAAAGAGCATATTATAAAGGTTTGCAAAGATTTAGATGCAAACTGTTTTATCCTTTGGGGAGATAAAAATGAGAAAGAGGAAGCAGAGTTTATAGCGCAACATGTAGAACATGCCATAGTTGCACCAAAGCTAACACTGAGTGAACTTATCTCTTTTATATCCCAGATGGATTTACTTATAGGAAACGACACCGGGCCCACGCATATGGCATGGGGACAAAACATTCCATCTATTACCCTTCTTGGACCAACAACCTCACGCATGATTTATGAAACATCGAAAAATAGAGGGATTAAATCTCCTTCACATGTAGATATATTTCATATCAATAAAAATGATTTTTCTATCAAAGAGATTAACCCTCAAGAGATAATCAAGCAAGCAAAGGAATTACTACACCATGGGATATAAAGCATTACTCATACTAGAGAAAATATTGATGGCTCTTCCAAAAAAAGCGCGAAAAAAGTTTTTTCTCTTTTTGGCATGGTTAGGATATATATTTGTTAAAAAATATCGCACTATTGCTATGCAAAATCTAGATTTTCTTTTTCTTGATACGATGCGTTTAGAAGAGAAAAAAAAGATTGTTCGTTATAGTTTTGATAATCTAGCCCTCAACTTTTTACACCTCTTAGAGATGCATCGCTATTCACTCGAAGATTTACAAGCAAAAGTAAGTAAAGTAGAAAACCACCACTACGTTACAGAAGCCCACGCTGATGGAAAAGCTGTAGTTTATGTAAGTGCGCATTATGCTTCTTGGGAGCTTGGTAATACTTCTCTTGGAGGACTCTCTGAACCTATCATCGGAGTGTATAAACAGCTCAAAAATAGAGAGTATGAAAAATGGCTCATAGAGAGACGTGAGCTTTTTGGTAATGTTGCCATGGAAAAAACCAATGTCGTTAAACGTCTTATACGCAATATAAAAAATGGCATGGCATGTGGAATTTTAATCGATACAAACATTAATGTTAAAGAGGGAATTATAGTTGATTTTATGGGTAAATCTATCCGCCAAACTACAGTACCGGCTTATCTTGCTAGAAAATTCAATGCTGCAATTATCCCAGCAAATGTTTCGAGTGAGGATGGAGAAAATTATACGCTCACATTTTATAAACCGATAGAGGTAGAGCACACAGAAGATATAGAAGCAGATATACAAAAAGCAACACAAGCGCAAGCAGATTGGCTTGCAGATTTACTCAAAAAAGAACCAAAACACTGGTTTTGGCTCCATAGAAGATTTAAAGGAGATTATCCAGAGATATATACAAAATAGTCAAACTATTTTGTATACTCTTTTGTTCTCGCTTCAAAAAGTTTCACAAGTGTAAGGAAAAATGCAGTAATTGCAGGTCCAAGTATCATACCCCAAAACCCAAATGATGCTAGCCCTGCGAGGATTGCAAAAAAGATAACAAGCTCATTCATACGTGCATCATCCTCTTTTAGAAGTCTTGCATTTATCTCTTTTATAATCAAAGGTTTCAAGAAAGTATCTGCAACAATTGAGATGGCAACAATAGAATAAAGTGCTATAAAAATCGCTTCAGTAGTGTTACCAATCGAGAACTCATAAAGCATAAATGGCAACCACATAATCACGCCACCTATAATAGGAATGAGTGAAGCAAATCCATACATAATTCCAAAGAGAAGTCCATTGTAGCCCATAAAAGATACAGCTATTCCAAAAAGTACCCCTTGAAACATTGCATTGACGATGATAGAGTAAAACACAACACTCATGACCGAAGAGAGCTCTTTTGCCATCATAGTTGTTTCATCTACAGACATTTGTACGATACGTTTGATGAGATCCAATACAAAAGCACCATTATATTGTGCAAAAAAGTAAAAGATAATTACTAAAAATGCATTTTTAATATACCCAGCACTCATTGAACCTACAGTTCCACTAAGAGAGAGTATCTCTTTTGTGAGAGATTCTAAACTTATGTCACGTAAACTATCCGCTATATAAGGCTTCAAAAAAATTAGATATTCAGGTGGATTTGCTATAAAATTTCTTACAGTTGTTTCTATATTGAGTACAACAGCAGAGTCTATTGTATTGATTTGCATTGTTATTTTTGCGAGAAAATATCCAAGTGGTGCAAAAAATAAAATTGCAAGCAAAAAGCTAGAGACAAGAGCAGCACGAAACTTTGAACGCAGAAGACGCTCAAAAAAGTTTTGTATATTTGCCGTAGAAATAGCCAAAAGTGCTGCAATAATGATACCTAGTAAAAAAGGTGCATAAAGCAGATACATCAAATATAACGATGTTGCAAATAAAATAGCTACAAAATATTGTGGTTTCATGGAAGTAAAACTCCTTCTTCGTTTGGATGCGCAATCTCTAAAATATCATACGTAGCACGCGTAGCACGTCTACCTTTTGCAGTACGTTCTAGATAGCCATTGGCGATGAGATAAGGCTCTAAAACATCTTCTACTGTCCCCTCATCTTCGCTTAGAGCTGCAGCGATAGTACTAAG
>JAVETY010000122.1:0-4561 GCA_034005815.1 Sulfurimonadaceae bacterium
TCTTTCTGAGTGAAATCGTTCATGATAACCTCAAAGGATTCTTCGGAGTAAGTGTAGAACTTCTCGCTGCTATACCATCTGTCGTCTATGGCATGTGGGGGTTATTCTTCTTTGTCCCCATTTTACGTGCTCTTTTCGGCGGAACTGGAATCGGTCTACTTGCTGCGGGAATTGTTTTGGCAATCATGATTTTGCCATTTATGGCCGCCGTTACACGTGATGCGATGAATACCACTCCCGATATCCTCAAAGAGTCTGCCTATGCACTAGGAGCAACGCAATGGGATGTTATTAAAGACGTTATTATCCCTTATGCTAAAGCTGGGATTATCGGTTCAGTTATCCTTGCACTCGGTCGGGCAATTGGTGAGACGATGGCTGTTACATTTGTTATGGGAAATGTTCACCATACACCAAGTTCCATCATAGATCCGACCACTTCGATTCCGGTCACTCTTGCCAATGAATTTGCTGAAGCAGACAGTTCTCTTTATTTCTCCAGTCTCTTCGGGTTGGCACTAACGTTACTCATTATGAGCTTTGTCGTTATTGCCGTTGCAAAATTTTACTTTTTACGTAAAGTGAGAAAAGCTTCATGACACCACTTCAAAAACGAATTATCATTAATAAACTGGCTCTCGCCTTTTCTACTATTAGCGCCATTGTTGCTCTCACCTTTTTGTTTTGGATTCTCGGTGTTTTGGTTTTGAAAGGCCTTCATGCATTGAGTTGGAATATTTTTATTTATGAAGGTTCACCCTCAGGTTACGCAGAAAGCGGTCTAAAACATGCCCTCGTAGGTCAGCTTATCCTTGTAGGATTGGCAACCATCATTGGTGTTCCTTTAGGAATTTTAGCAGGCACCTACTTGAGTGAATATGGTAAAAATTCCCGTCTTGCACATGCCATACGTGATATCTCTGATATTATGATGTCCGCGCCTTCAATCGTTATCGGGGCATTTGTGTATGCGGTCGTTGTTATGCCTATGGGACATTTTAGTGCGTGGGCAGGGGCTATCGCTCTGGCCATAATAATGATTCCAATCATTTTGCGAACAACCGACGATATGCTCCAACTCGTACCAGAAACACTCCGTGAAGCAGCATTTGCCCTTGGTGCGCCTAAGTACAAAGTAATACTGGATATTGTTTACCGAGGAGCAAAAGCGGGGATATTAACCGGTGTATTGCTCGGGGTTGCCCGCGTCGGTGGGGAAACAGCACCTTTACTCTTTACATCATTCAACGATAATTTTTTCACAACTGATTTAAATGAAGCGATGCCTTCACTCACGGTAACTATGTTTAACTATGCAACTAGTCCTTATGATGACTGGCAACAACTAGGATGGGCAGCCGCTTTCATCCTTTCGATGTTTATTTTAGGTCTCAATATTGTAGGACGACTCATTTTATTAATGGAAAAAAGGAAATAATCTATGGCAAGCATTATTAATTTACAAGAAAAATGTGCACTTCGCGTACAAAATTTTGAATTTACCTACAAAGGTTCACCTACCCCAAGTTTGAAAAAAATTTCTATGCCGATTGCTAAAAACATGATTACGGCATTAATTGGTCCCTCTGGATGCGGTAAAACAACACTTTTACGCTCATTTAATCGTATGCATGACCTCTATCCTGGCAACACGTACAGCGGAGAGATTAAATTTGAAGGACGAAATATTTTAACACCAAAAGAGGATCTCATACATTTGCGTACTAAAATCGGAATGATTTTCCAAAAGCCGACCGCATTTCCTATGTCGATTTTCGATAATGTAGCTTATGGAATGCGTCTGCAAGGGATTAAAAATAAAACGGAACTAAATGATCGTGTTGAAAAGGCACTCAAAGATGCTGCTCTTTGGGAAGAGGTAAATAATCGTCTTAAAAATGATGCGAACGGTCTATCAGGTGGTCAGCAACAGCGACTATGCATCGCTCGCGCTATTGCCGTGGAACCAGAAGTGCTTTTGTTTGATGAACCAACTTCAGCACTCGATCCTATTTCAACGCAGGGGATTGAAAAACTAATCATTGAACTCAAAGAGCGGGTAAGTATTATTATCGTCACCCACAATATGCAGCAGGCAGCACGCGTCAGCGATTACACTGGATTTATGTATTTAGGAGAGTTAATTGAGTTAGGACACACCGAAGAGCTCTTTGTTACACCAAAAGAAAAATTTACTCAAGAATATATTACAGGTAAGTTTGGGTGATAAAAAGGTCTCTATAGGATTGATATATCAACCCTATTTCATGCAAAGAATAAAAACTTCTAAGCAGCTATTTCCCTTTGTAACATTTTATCTGGCCAATTCTACAAAAAAAAGATTATGGAGATTGCTACTATCGTTGAACATACTGCACCAGAGATGATTATGAAAAACTATGCAGGTTTTATAAAAGATAATCACTTAAAAATTGATACAAGTGTTGATTTGTTTAAAATTGACTGTCCCAAATGTGTCCCACTAAATAAATATGAAAACTTGGTAGAGGCTTGAAAGTACGCTGTGTAAGTGGTGGGTCCTCCGTGACTCGAACACGGGACCACTCCGTTATGAGTACCTTAAAAAACCTCTATACAGTCCTAAAAATAGGGATTTAAAAATTAATGTAACCGCAGATAACCGCTTTTAGTTGCAAAATAGTGTCATTTAATAATTGTAAAATTTT
The DNA here is from genome assembly GCA_034005815.1 of Sulfurimonadaceae bacterium. GTDB lineage: Bacteria > Campylobacterota > Campylobacteria > Campylobacterales > Sulfurimonadaceae > Sulfurimonas. The sequence goes on from JAVETY010000122.1 coordinate 2,688, forward strand.
TACTTTTAATTATCTATATTTTTTACGATTTTTGATTACAATAGTTATATATTAATCTTACTCACAGAAATAAAATTTATATTTTGGTTATTTCATAATGGTGCGGATGAGAGGATTTTATATATAAGTAGATAATAAACAATAAATACCTATGATTACGAACTTTCTAGCATGCAACAAAAAGAAAAAACTGTTAAGTATCTTTGTTTTTGGCTCAATTTTGGAACAATTATATAATGTATGATACTGTTAAAAGATTAAGAGTAAGGATTGTATAAATACATGTCAATAAAAGCATTATTAAAAAAAGGTATCGAACAAGGTACATTTAAAGACATACTTTATAAATATAGAGAATTTGGTGAAAGAACAAATGAAATAATTATTAATTCAGAATTTTATTTTGCTCCGCCTAATTCTTTTAATGATCCTTTTGATTGTAATTTATCTTATAAAGATAAATATAGTAAACAAGAAATTCTTCAATCTTATAAATGGTATGTCGAAAAATATCCTCATATAAAAGTAAGTGATTTAAAACAACATTTTGGAATAAAAGCTAAAACATTTACTAAAGGATTTAGTAAATTATATTCTGACATGGCTAACAACACAGGTATATTATCTTTATCAACGGACAATAAAAATATCACTATGTGGTCTCATTATGCAAGAAATCATACAGGACTCGTATTTGAGTTAGATGTAAAAGAAGATTATGATTTTTTTGATTTGTATGGAATAGTTGAATATAAAGATGAATATCAATTATTATCATATGCTAAAGACAGAGCAAAAGAATTACCAAAGCAATTTTTAACAAAATATACTGATTGGGAATATGAAAAAGAGATTAGAATAATCAATTATAAACAATTTGGAATTAAAAAATTTAATAAATCTACATTAAAAACTATATATTTTGGTTGTAAAGCAAATAAAAGTGATATTAGACATATCATACAATTATGTAAAAATTACGGTTTTGAACATGTTGAATTTCAAAAAGCTGAAATGAAGAAAGGTGAATTTGCTATAGAATTCAATAAAATAACTTAAAGATATAAAATAAAAGTTACTTTAAATAGCTTACTTTTTAAAAATATTAAATTCAAAATTTATTAATATTCACTTTAAACTCTTAGATACAGACTAGGTAGTGTTCAAGATTCTGTGTCAGCATCGGATAATTCCTAAAATTGTATCACAAATCTAAAATATCATCAAGCCGTCCATCGAAATAAATGGCTAACTGAGAGATTGCTAAACTCCAATTTCGTATTAGCATAGTCCACTTTTTCTGAGCATTTTGAATTCCCATATAAAGCAATTTTAATAAGCTATCATCATTACAAAGTTAAAAGGGGAAGAAAATGAAAAGATTTAATATGTAAAGTAGTAAAGTACTCGTAATTATTACTACATGCATGGAGATAACATCTTACAGTGCTAACTTTTATGAAAAATTGCATTCATTTATATAAAGGGGGTTTATTATGAAAAAGTTTGAATATATACAGCTGAGTGTCTATGTAAAAGATAGTGGCTATTATATGCAGTACAATGGGCAAGAGTTACCATTTGAAAAATATGGACAAGCCTTATTATGCTGGTACGGCGTTTATGGATGGGAGATGATAGAGAGTAATGCTATTACAGGTTCAGAGATTGTAAATACTGCTCTTATCCCTATATATGCTGCTACAAATGTTTCTCAGACATATACAACGAGACTTATATATACTTTTAAGCGAGAACTAGATGCAAACATAGAATTGCATGAACATCAATATGCAGCAGAATTTAAATTCTTTGAAACTATGCACAAAGGATATGTAAGTGATATTACTGAAGATACTATCTATATAGGTGAA
>JAVETY010000122.1:4571-5133 GCA_034005815.1 Sulfurimonadaceae bacterium
TAGGTGAAGCTGGAAAAGCTGCCTTAAAAGTTCTATATAAATCAATGAATTTTTCAATTGCTGCAGAATATAAAACAAGAGTTATCTTTATCAGTCAAAATATTGAAGTACGATATGATCAAAATAGCGATGGAATATGGATTCAATATCAATCCTAGGAAGTAGCTTTAAGCTGTTGAGTGTTTTCCAGTTGTTGAAATAGAAAAACTGTAGAGATATAAACCTTCTTTTAGAAGTCTCAAGGGAGAGTTTTGAAAGTGATGTAAAGCTTTACATTTGCAATAATATTCTTATAGAGTATTGAATATTTTTATTATAAAAGTCCTAAGACTTTTGTAATATTTAAGAACTTGAGACTGGAATGTCCCCTATAAACCATACATAGAAAATCAAAAAAAGATAAGTGAATCTCTCTATCTATTTGATTTTGATAAGACCTTTATAAAAGACGCTGGTTTCTTTAAAAGAAGGTGGCATAAGCTAGTAGAAGATTGTAATATTGAATATAGAAAACTCTATAGTACAAGACATACTTTTATAACTGCTATGTTAAATAGTGGTA
>JAVETY010000015.1:0-22022 GCA_034005815.1 Sulfurimonadaceae bacterium
ATTTTCTGCTTTTGGATCTATCTTAGGTATTTGATGTTGTTGTGCAATCATGGCATGTTGCGCAGTTGCTCCCATATTTCCATATAAACTCATTAGATCACCTCCAAATCAGCTGAAATACTTCCAGCACTTTTCATAGCTTCTAAGATTGAGATGATATCTTTTGGAGTAGCTCCAAGTTTTTGCAAAGAACGCACCAGATTTGCCACTGTAGTAGAGCCCTCTTTGGTGTAAAGCTCATTCTCATTAAGCCCTATCACCATATCAGAATCAACTGTGAGTGCCCCTGCTGGCTGTGATAGTAGCTCTTGCTCTTTTATCTTTATAGTTATTCCGCCGTGTGTCATTACAATAGGTTTTACAAAAATATCAACTCCAGCGATAATAGTTCCCGTTCGCTCATTGATAACTATTTTACTTTTAGGTTTATAATCTATATCTATAAGTTGAATATCTGCTAAAAATTCCACCATTGATTGATCTTGTGGTTTTTTCAGACGCACCGTTCTTGGATCAATTGCTACTGCTACTTGCGCTGCGTAGTGTACGTTAATTGCTTTTTGGATATTGACTGAGTTATTAAAATTAGACTCTTTCAAAGAGAGTGTTGCAAATTCTTGATTGTAAAGGTCTATATTTATCTCACGTTCCACCAAACCACCATCATAAACAAGTCCTGCTGTTGGGTGCGATTCACTTCCTGCACCCTTTTCATTTTTTCCACCAATACTGATACTTCCCTGAGCGAGTGCGTAGATTTTTCCATCCACTCCCTTCAGAGGCGTCATAAGAAGCGTTCCACCCTCTAACGATTTTGCATCACCAATAGAAGAAACCACAACATTAAATTTATCCCCTTGTCTAGCAAATGGTTTTAAGTTAGCAGTTACAACAACAGCAGCAACGTTTTTAGATTTTATATCTTGTGGCGACATATCTATATTCATAGCACGAAGCATGTTGGAGATAGATTGGAGAGTAAATTGTGAAGTTGTTCCATCCCCTGTTTTTTTGAGACCCACAACAAGAGAGTATCCGATAATCTGGTTATCACGAACTCCCACGATATTTGCAACATCGGTGATTTTTGTGGCATAGATAGATGTAGTAAGTAGTAAAAAAGTGAGTAGTTTTTTCATGTGCTTTCCTTAGCGTGTTGCTAAGAAATAGCAAGTTTTATTCCATCTCTTCGTTTTTGTAATATGTGAGTGTTGTATTTCCAAATTTTTTTGATTTTTGTTGCGTATAAATACCTATTTCTAGTGGTAATTCTAAGCCTGTCATATGTTCTAGGATAATGAGTTTTGTATGTTCTTTTGGAAGTGAAGCAATAAGGTTTAGCATCTTTTCATAAATATCTTCCATCCCCTCTCTAAAACTAAAAGGTGGATCTATATAAAAATATGCAGAACTATTTTCTTTTTTTAGTTTTGCAACTACCATAGAGATATTTACAAAACTATCACCTTGAAATACTTCACATGCCAAAGGATCTGTATTTGCTATGTTTTGTTGCAAGGTTCGAAGTGCTTGTTTATCTTTTTCCATAAAATAAATCTTGGATGCACCACGGCTCAAAGCTTCAAGTCCAACAGAACCACTTCCAGCAAATACCTCAACAAAAACAGCGTCAATAATATTAAACTGTATCGTATTAAAAAAAGATTCTACAACCACTGCTTTAGAGCTTCTAGTCGTCTCTTTAGATGGAAGTAAAATTGTTTTACCTTTGAATTTACCTGTTATAATTTTTTTAGTTATTTGTTTATTTTTCATAAAACGCCCGTATTGCATTTAAAATATTGTTTTGGTACTCTTTTGTTAAAAACTCAATTCTTTTTTCTAATATATCAAAGTTTATAGGTTCAGTTTGCTCTTGCGTGGTATCAAAGTTCTTTTTTCTTGTTGCTAATTTATATTTATTTTCCAAAGCTAAAATCAGTTGTGATTTTGAAAAAGGCTTTACCAAATCAGCTTCTGTGTCACTTGCTATATAAAAAGTACGCTCATCATTGTAAACTTTCTCATCACGTACTACTATGTCACATTGTTTTATTGAGCTTAAATATTTTGCCAAAAAAAGTTCCAATGCTTTTTGCATCAGGGGGGATCTACATTCAACCGCTACTTTCATAAATTTCCTCGTAAATAATAATCGATACTATAACGTAAATCATCATCCAAATCGGTTATATTTGCTATAATCCACTCTAAATAACCTCTATCACAACTCGCTATCTCTTCTATATATTGCCCCTCATATTTTCCAAAAGGTAAGAGTTGCACTAGGACATGTTGCTTGGAAAGTGCTTGCATCTTCTCCTTATCGGCTATCTCTAAGAGATATTCGTAAAGAAGTTTTGTAACAAGCACATCCCCAAAAGCATTGTGTGCTTCTATCGCTTTTTCATAATTACAAGCAAGTGCGGCTTGCTTCTCTTGTTTGTAGAGTTTAAGCTCGTAGCGTAGAAACTGTAAAGAGAAAAAACCACACTCTGGGATAAGATGTTTTGTGACTCTCAGCGTATCTATAAACTCCCCTAAAAACTCATATCCCGACGTGCGAAGTCTCTCTTTGTCAAACTTCGCATTATGCACAATGATTGTTGCGTTTGGATTGTTGTTTGCTTCTAAAAATTTATATGACTTACTCTCTTTAAAACTTGACATGCCATGAATCATCTCATTGGTTATGTGATGGATTGCTGAGGCATTTGGAGGGATTTTTTTGCCTTCATTGATAAATTCATACAAAACTTCTTTGATTTTTTCTGCTTCTACTGCAATGATAGCAATTGCACATATCTTTGCATCCTCTTCTAAACCCGTAGTTTCTAAATCCAAAAAAATCAGCACCGCACTATCCTCACATTTTTACAACGAGTCCCTAAAAGCATAAAAGAAAAATATCCACCCATTAAGATAAAACCATAGAGCCAGTAGATTGTAAACCAATCAAAAAGACTCTCTTGCCCAAATAAAAAGGAAGCAATAAAAATAGCAACAATGGTGATAGCTACCACAAGCCATATCAAACCCATAAACCATTTTCGCCAAACTTTAGCAATATTGCCATATCCTAAAACTTCGAGTGGTTCTTTTGTATCACATGCCAAGAGCCTCAATTGGTACTTTGCAGTGCAGGTATTAAAAATAAATTTAAGTCGTATAAATAAAACGATAAAGAGAACAAAACTCCACATCGGTGCAGAGAGAAACCAAAAAACACTCCACAGTGCTTCGATAATCTCTTCCTCAAGCGTCGGCATCCCTTGAAAAAGATAGATTATAAAACTCCCAAAAAAGGAAAGTATAAAAGCAAAAGAGATACTAAGGAGTGTCACCCAAAAAGCCCAGCGCAACCAAAGCAAAGAATAAAACTTAAACATCTTTTGACTTTATCTGTTCTAGCATATCATTGTAATGTTCTAAGGTTATAAAACTTTTCTCAAATCTATAACGAAGCACAAACTCCACCACTTTATTTTTTAACGTTTCATCTGCTTTTTCTACATTTCCATAGTATCCAAGCGAGATATTCGTAGCTTTTACAACTGCATCTTTATCATAGCTAATCGCTAAAATTTGCAAGTATTTTCCTTTTTGTATTGCACCTATATTTTCACTATTTAAAGAAACACCAGAGAGGTTTATCGCTTTAAATAGAAAAAGCTCTTCAAAAAGTGTTACCTTTTCATTGATACCAAGCTCTAAAAAAAGAGTTTTTAAAATTTCTATGTTATTTTTTCTAGCTAACTCATAACTTGATATTTTATTTGTTAAATTTTTTAATCTACTTAAAGCTGAATCCATATTATTTCCTGATATAATTCACGAAAAATCGCCTAATATGTGTGATTATATCTCATCTTTATAGAATATAGATATAATACTCAGATTTAAACTACAATTTATATTTTAAAGAGACCTATGGATTATTTACAAATAGAGGGGATCAAATCCCTCCAAGGAACAATTAAAATTTCAGGTGCAAAAAACGCTTCTTTGCCACTTATTGCGATGACAATTTTAGCTAAAAATGAAGTAAAGATTAAAAATCTTCCTCAAGTAGCAGATATCAAAACCCTTTTAAAACTTCTCTCCAATCTAGGTGCAACTTGCGAGACAAACGATGATGTAACGCTTGTTAACACTACCACACTCACAGAGACAAAAGCAACATATGATATTGTAAAAACGATGCGCGCTTCTATCTTGGTGTTAGGTCCTATACTTTCTCGTTTTGGACATTGTGAAGTTTCTCTTCCTGGTGGTTGTGCTATTGGACAACGTCCTATCGATTTACACCTCAAAGCGCTCGAACAAATGGGTGCAAAAATCACTATCGAAGCAGGATATGTACAAGCAAATGCTCCAAAAGGCTTAAAAGGGTGTGATATCATTTTTGATAAAATCACCGTAACAGGTACAGCAAATATTGTAATGGCAGCAGCCTTGGCAAAAGGCATTACAACTATTACAAATGCTGCAAGAGAGCCAGAAGTGGTACAACTTTGCGAGATTTTAAATGCTAATGGTGTGACAATCGAAGGGATTGGAACAGCTTCACTTACAATCCATGGAACAAATGGAAAACTCATAGATATCAATGAGTTTAGTATTATCCCAGATAGAATCGAAGCTGGTACATATATGTGTGCTGCAGCGATTACAAAATCTACACTTAAGCTTCAAAATGTTGAGCCTAAACATTTAGGTTCAGTGATGGCAAAACTTGAAGAGATGGGATGTAAAATCACTTCAACAAAAGATACAATAACCATCCATCCTGCAAAAACACTCAAAGCAGTAAAAATCACGACACAAGAATATCCAGGATTTCCAACTGATATGCAAGCACAATTTTTAGCACTTGCAACGCAAGCAAATGGTGTTTCTATCATAGAAGAGCGTCTTTTTGAAAATCGTTTTATGCATGTGAGTGAACTACAACGTATGGGCGCGAATATCACACTAAGTGGAAACATTGCAACAGTAAGTGGGAAAACAAAACTAAGTGGAACAGATGTTATGGCAACAGATTTACGTGCTTCAAGTGCTCTCGTGCTAGCAGCTCTTATTTCAGAGGGTATAACGAATGTACATCGTATCTATCACCTTGACCGTGGATATGATTCTTTAGAGAAAAAGCTTCTTAATGTTGGAGCAAAAATCAAGAGACTGCAAGAGTAAAAATTTTTACTCTTAGTCTTTAAAAATTATCATCTCATAGACTGATCTCTTCGTTACAAGTGCTTTATCAGGAGAAACTGAATGAGCATTTTTAGCTTTTGCTACGTCGTGGCGCAAGCTTGTGATATCCTCTTCCATATCATCTACTTTTTCTTTAAGACGCAAAATAATATCAACACCAGCGAGATTGACACCCAAATCGCGAGTCAAACGTAAAATAAGCTTTATCTTATCAATATCTCTTTGTGAATAAAGGCGAATACGCCCATTGGATCTTGATGGACAAATGAGGCTTTCTCTTTCATACTGACGCAAAGTTTGTGGATGGATATCTAAAATCTTTGCTACGATACTAATGAGATAAACGGGTTCATCGTACTGATGTATCATGATTTGCTCCTTATGCTTTTGGTAATTTTTCTTTAAGTATCTCAACGAATGATGCATCGAGTTCATCTACTTTTGGCAGAACGATATTTGCTTTTATATATAAATCTCCTCGAACTTTTGTTTTACGGTTCATCGCACCCAATTCTTTTACACGGAAACGTTGTCCATTTTTAGTATTTTGTGGCACTGTGATTTTTATCTCTTTATCGAGAGTACTTACACTTACTTTATCTCCAAAGAGTGCAGCGTAAAGAGGCACATCAAAAGTTTTGACTAAGTCATCTCCCTCTCTCACGTACTCAGGACTAGCAGCTACAGTGATGATAAGAAACAAATCTCCAGCAACACCACCTTGTGCATGACCTTTGCCTTTGACACGCATTTTCTCGCCAGTTTTTACACCTGCAGGTATCTTAATATCAAATCTATCACCACTCACAGATATAGAGTGTGAACCTCCAAGGATAGAAACGCTAAAAGGGATTGTTACATTTGTTTCAATATCAAGATTGGGTGCTTGTTGTCCAAATCCACCAAAAGAACCACCAAATCCACTTGAAGCGCCACCGAAACCACCACCTGAGAACATCTGACGTAAAATCTCATCCAAATCTGATGCGCCCCCTTGAGAACGACTAAAATCATGAAAATTTTGCCCGCCGAACATCCCATCACCATGGCGATCGTACTGTGCTTTTTTCTCTTTATCACTCAATATTTCATACGCTGCATTTATCTCTTTGAACTTTTCTTCAGCGTTTTTGTCTTTATTAATATCGGGGTGGAACTGTCTTGCTAATTTTCTATACGCTTTTTTAATCTCTGCTTCCGATGCACTTTCTGAGACTTCTAAAGTTTCATATAATGATTTACTCATTGTTTTTTCCTAAAAAATATAAATTGTTTATTAAGCGAAATTGTATCACAAAGGTTGAGTGGATGTCAATCAATGTTAAAAAGAGAAAGAGGGAGAGAGAAAAATGCTACATGCCATGGCATGTAGCATTATCTTAGTGTAAAAAGTGGCGTACCTCTGAGAAATAAAGAGACATGCCATGCTCATTTGCAGCTTCTATAATCTCTTCATCACGGATAGAACCGCCTGGCTCGATTACAGCACTTACGCCCGCTTGTGCTGCCGCATCGATAGAATCTCTAAATGGAAAGAAAGCTTCACTCGCAAGTGCTGCTCCACGAACATCTAAACCCATATCTCTTGCTTTTTTAAGCGCACATTGACTTGCATCCACACGAGAAGTCATACCCATCCCTACAGCGACCATAGCAGAGTTCTTGACATAGACTACACAGTTAGACTTCGTAAATGATGCTACTTTATATGCTATTTCCATATCGAGTAGCTCTTGTGGCGTTGCAGTTTTTATACTCATAAGCTTCGAGTTTTTCACCTCATCTTCGCCAACTTTATCCGCATCTTGATAGACAAATCCACCATCGATATGTTTAAAATCTTTTATATCATTTGCTAAAACAAGTTTATCACTGCCCATTTCAAAGAGTTTGATGCGCTTTTTCGACGCAAATACTTCTTGTGCTTCTTCTGTGATACGCCCTGCTATGACTACTTCTAAAAATATCTCATTCATCTTTTGGGCAAGTGCTTTTGTCACAATGCCATTGACTGCAACAACTCCACCAAAAGCAGAAACAGGGTCACATTTGAGTGCTTCTGTATACGCTTCTACTAAATCATCTTTGATAGCAAAACCACATGGATTGCCATGTTTTGTGATACATACAGCATTTGCTTCACCAAAAGCGGAAGCGATTTTTACAGCTCCACTTAAATCGTTGAGATTGTTAAAGCTAGCTTCCCCTTTAAGCGTTTTAAAGTTATTGCTATAGTGGTTGTCAAACTCATAAAGGGCACCTTTTTGGTGTGGATTTTCCCCATAACGCGTATCCATAACTTTATTGCCCACGATAAATTGTTTTGCGCCAAAACCATTGTTAAAACGCTCATTCATATAGTTTGCAATCATACTATCGTACGCAGCAGTATGCTCATAGGCTTTAATCATCATACCCATACGGAAATCTTTTGTGTTTTTTTCATTTTCAATCGCATCTATGACATGTGCATAATCTTCTACGTCTGTTACGATAATAACGCTATCAAAGTTTTTTGCAGCACTTCGTACCATTGCTGGTCCACCGATATCGATATTTTCGATTATCTCTTCAAAGTCATCCGTTTTTTCTATCGTTGCTTTAAATGGATAAAGATTCACACATACCAAATCAATCGCTTCAACACCTAGCTCTTTTGCTTGGTCTAGATGGGACTGTTTATCACGACGGTGAAGAATCCCACCATGTACAAATGGGTTGAGTGTTTTTACACGTCCCTCAAAACATTCTGGAAACTTTGTTACCTCATCTATCTCTATCGCTTTGATACCGTTTTCTACTAGAATCTTATATGTTCCACCTGTTGAGATTATCTCATAATTGTTTTTTACAAGCGATTGACAAAATGCAACCACACCTTTTTTATCACTTACACTTACTAATGCTCTTTTCATTGCGAACCTTGTTAGATTGGAATTATTTCAGAATATTAACCTATTAGAGGTAAGAAAATGGTAAAATCTATAAAATCAAAAAAGGTATTACAAGTATGAAAAATATTGCTATTTTATGCTCAGGTGGAGATGTTTCGGGTATGAATCCCGCTATAAAACATTTTGTCGAATATTCTATTAAAAAAGGGCTCACTCCTTACCTTGTTTATGATGGCTATGAAGGTCTCATTGATAACAATATTAAAAAAGCAACCTATCAAGATGTTGCAGGAATTATGATTCGTGGTGGAACAACCATAGGAAGTGCTAGAAGTAAAAGATTTACACAACCTGAATATAGAGCAATAGCAAAGACAAACCTTGATGCACTTAATATAGATATGCTCGTTGTAATGGGAGGAGATGGCTCTTTTCGTGGGCTACACACTTTTTATGAAGAGTATGGGATAAAATTTTGTGGTATTCCTTCTACTATTGACAATGATATCAATGGAACTGACTATTGTTTAGGAGTTGATACGGCACTTAACATTATCAAAGTAGCAATTGACGCTATCCGTGATACGGCAGCATCTTTTAGACGCGCGTTTGTCATTGAGACTATGGGCCGTGATTGTGGTTATTTAGCTTTAGTTTCACACCTCACTTCAGGTTCAGAGCTTTGTCTTATCCCAGAACTTGATTATAATCTTAATGATTACAAAGAAGATTTTAAAAATCAAATTAAAAATGGTCGTAGATATTTTATAGCCATCGTTTCAGAAGGTATAAAACAAGATTCTAGTGAAATTTCGGCATGGTTTGAAGAGGAGATAGGGATAGAATCTCGTGTAAGTGTAATAGGTCATATTCAACGTGGTGGAAATCCAAGTGTCTATGATAGGCTTATGGGATATAAATTCGTAAACTACGCAATAAATGGGCTTTTAGATGGTAAAACTGAAAGCATAATTTGTTATACAAAACATGGTTTTGAGTATAAAAGCATCGATGCAGTTGCGAATCATACAAAAATGCTTGATTTAGAGCTTTTATCTTATTTATAATATCTAACACCCTCTTTGAGGGTATGATTATCGAAATGTGCATCTAGATAATACAAGCATTTTCAACAGCTTCTCTATCTTCACAATTTTCTTCACTTATCACTTCACCACTCTCTATACAATATGCACTTAACATGCCATAACCATTTTCCTCTTTATAACATCCTGTATCTATGTTAATAAAGTTTATTCCCTGGTTAGCTCCAAAAGGTTGTGGCGTATGTCCAAAAATATTAAACATCTCTATATCTTCACTTGGATTACGTCTGTTTTTTGTTGCCGTCTTGTGAAATAGTTCATGCTTTTTTATATCATCTCTATATTGCCATGCATCCCCTATAGGAGCGTGAGATATTACAACAGGGAGCCCATTTACTTGGAGAGGTAATTCTAAGTAGTCAGGCAGTTGCTGCATCCATCTCTTATCATCCATAAATACTTCAAGATTTTCTTCAAACTCTTTTATTTTTTTAGCTTTTTTCTTTTTCATTTTCAAAAGTCCATAAGAGATAAGCGCTTCTTTTCCACCATGAATACACCAAAAGTTTTCTACATCAAGTGGAATGTTTTTTTGGTATGATTTAATCACTCCCAGTCCGTAGGTAAACATTAACTCTTCATGGTTTCCCATCACACATTTGTAATTATGTTTTCGTATCAAAGCTATCACTTCACGGCTTTGTGGCCCTCTATCTATGAGATCACCTACAAAAATAATTTCAGCATCCTTAGGAAGTTTGGCAATAAGTGCTAGAAGTGTTTTGTAATTGCCATGGACATCCCCAATTACATAATGCATATATGAACCTTTTTGTTTTGTTATTTTTTAATGGTGCTAAGAAGTATGGCATGTTATAAAAAAGCTCTAGCAAGAGAGCTTTTTTAGTATGGATAAGTTATCTTTCGATGACTCTTTTGAAGGTATTAAAATAGTTATCTTGTAATTCTTTCATTGTCATTGTCACATCATTGATTTTGATCGTATCACCACCAATCGTTCCAATTTTCTCACATGCCAAAGAACCTACCATTGCTTCAAATGCTGCTGCATTTTTTGGTTCTACTTCGATTATAGCGCGTGAAAAACTCTCTGCAAATATCTCTCTTGAATCAGTTACTTTCATAGTTACATCACATCCTAGTGCGCTCGTAGCTGCCATTTTAGCAAGTGCGATTGCTACACCACCACTACTTGCATCTTTTGCACATTGTAGAAGATGTTTTTTATTTGCTTCGATGACGAGTTCCCAAAGTGCAAGTTCTTTTTTGTAGTCAATGTTTGGTAGTTTTCCACCAACAGTTCCACAAATCTCTTTCATATATAAAGAACCTCCAAATTCAGCTGAAGTATCTCCTACAAGATAGAGAAGATTTCCCTCTTTTTGGAAGCTTGACATAAGAACATTGTTTTGATCATCATTGACACCCACAGTTGCGATTGACGGAGTTGGAAAAACTGATACACCATTTGTTTCATTATAAAGTGAAACATTCCCACCAATTACTGGAGTAGTAAGCTCTAAACATGCTTCTTTAATCCCTAAACACCCTTGTGCAAACTGCCACATAACTTCAGGGTTTTCAGGGTTTCCGTAGTTGAGACAATCTGTAATAGCAAGAGGACGCGCGCCACTCATAGCTACGTTACGCCCTGCTTCGATTACCGCTGCAGCTGCTCCACCTTTTGGGTCGATATAGCAATAACGCACGTTACAATCCGCACTCATAGCAAGCGCTTTTCCTGTCTCTTTTATACGGATTACTGACGCATCGAGCATTCCACCTTTTTTGATTGTGTTTGTTTGTACCATAGAGTCGTACTGTGTGTATATCCACGATTTATCTACAACTTCCATAGATTTTGTAAGTGTAGAAAATGCTTCTTGGTTTGATACTTTGGCAAAATCATCTATAGAGATTTTATCAAGTCCTGCAAGATATTTTGGTTCACTCATAGGACGATTTAGTACTGGCGCTTCTTCACTTACAGGGTCTACTGGAACTTCTGCAACTTTTTCACCATGCCAAAAAAGTTCCATATTTCCTGTTGCTGTAACTTCACCTACAACTGCTACGTCAAGATCCCATTTCTCAAAAATCTTAATGATTTCTGCTTCACTTCCTTTTTTCGCACAAAGAAGCATACGCTCTTGTGATTCACTAAGCATAAACTCATATGGAGTCATCCCCTCTTCACGAGCAGGAACACGGTCAAGATGCATAATCATTCCGCTACCACTTCGCCCTGCCATCTCAAATGAGCTAGATGTAAGTCCAGCCGCACCCATATCTTGGATACCTACAACGTAATCTGTTTTAAATAACTCTAAACACGCTTCAAGAAGTAGCTTTTCAGTAAATGGATCTCCCACTTGAACTGTTGGACGAAGTGATTTTGACTCCTCTGTAAAACTATCAGAACTCATTACAGCACCACCTAGACCATCACGTCCAGTTTTTGCTCCAACATAGATAACCGGGTTACCGATACCATCCGCACGACCGTAAAAAATCTCATCACTTTTTGCAAGACCAAGAGTAAAAGCGTTAACTAAGATATTGCCGTTGTAGCACTCATCAAAGCTTGTTTCTCCACCGATAGTCGGAACACCCATACAGTTTCCATATCCACCGATTCCGCCTACAACACCACGCACTAAGTATCTTTGGTATTTTGCAACTGCGTCATCATTTTTGATATTTCCAAAACGAAGCGCATTAAGACTAGCGATTGGGCGCGCACCCATTGTAAAGATATCACGCATAATCCCACCAACACCAGTAGCAGCACCTTGGTATGGTTCTATAAAACTTGGGTGATTGTGTGATTCCATCTTAAATACAGCAGCATACCCGCCACCAATATCTATAACACCAGCATTTTCTCCTGGACCTTGAATAACCCATGGAGCTTTCGTAGGAAAACCACTAAGATGCACTTTTGAAGATTTATATGAGCAGTGCTCACTCCACATAGCAGAGAAAATTCCAATCTCTACAAGATTTGGCTCACGCCCTAAAATCTGTTTTATATGCTCATAATCGTCGTTAGAAAGTTTATGCGTTGCTAACACTTGTGCGATATCTTTTAGTTGTTGGCTCACGGGTAATCCTGAAATGTTGATTTTTAAATGGGAATTATATCGAAGAAGTGGTAAAAGTAGTTTTAATGAAAGGCAAAATCTTTTTTTGTTCGGATATTTTTCTTTAAACTAAAAATATTTTTATAAAAAATCTCTATTATTTCATACTCTTTTTTGCCATTTGGTAAACGAAGAATAAACTCTGCACCAATAGCTTTACCTATCATACTTTTTGCTAAAGGTGAATGGATAGAGATAAGCCCGTTTTCAGGCTCCGCTTCGACAACACCACAAAGAGTGAAAATCTCCTCTTTGCCGGTATCAATCTCTTCGATTTTCACACTACTTCCAAAGCTTACGCGTAGATGTTCAAAACTAGAGGGATCGATAATATGTGCTTTTCGTATCATATTATTAAGATAAAAAAGTCTTTTATCGATATGTCGAAGCTTCTCTTTTGCAGCTTGGTAATCTGCATTTTCACTTCTATCACCTAAAGCAGCAGCAGTTAATTTTTCATGTGCTACTTTTGGTTTTTCTGTCTCTAATAGATATTTAAACTCTCCCACGATGTGGTCATATCCTTCAAGAGATATTGGTTCTTTAGTTTGCATGAAACTGCATCCTAGTCTTGAAATCCAATAATATAAAAGGTTTCTTTACCTTCTACTTTTAGCATAGTTGCTTTATATTTTTCACTAAAATGTTCAACTTTGGCATGTGCTTGTTCTGTTATTTCAGGGCTCACTTCCCCTATTTTTATTTTAAAATAATTTTCACTATTAGACATAGCAATATAAGAACCATCTACTTTTAAAGCGTTGTGCAAGTCAATAATATGCTTAATTAGTTTTTCATACCCATGTGTGTTTTTTTCTATTTTTTCTAATTGTGCAAGGAGTGCATCGTTTGGTGTGTATCCCAACTGTACTAAAACTGCTTCTCTATCCATGATTTCTTTGTTCCTTTAGGTTAATGTTTCGAAAAATAATAACAACAATTTGTAAATATTCAGAATTATTTTTAGAAGCTTTCATTATAATAGCATACTTTTAAAAAATTATAATGCGAGAAATGATGATGAATGAAGCACTAGTTAAAAAGATAAAGCAACTTCCGCCACTTCCCGAATCTGCTTTTGAGATAGAAGCTGTCTACCAAAATCCAAATAGTAATTTTAATGATATGGTAAAAATTCTAGAAAGAGATCCTCTTTTAACAGCAGATATACTCAAAGCTGCTAACTCACCTTTATATGGATTTTCTCGTGAAATCAATGCTATAAGCCAAGCGGTAAGCCTTTTTGGGATGGGAACAGTACGAGGATTTGCCCTTGCTAGTATTGTTAAAAAAAGCTTTACTCTTGATCTCTCACCATATGGACTCAGCTCGTCAATGTTTTCCACTCTTTCTAAAAAACAGCACGCCCTTATAACTACGTGGTGTATAAGACGTGAACCCAAACTTATGGGAGTTCTCTCACCTGCAGCATTTCTTATAGAGATTGGAAAAGTTCTTATTTCGCAACAAATTATCGCTGATAAATCACAAGCAGCTTTTCGTGATGCTTTAAAAGAGACACAAAATGTGGAAGAATCAGAAAAAAAGCTAGTTGGTGCAGACACTGCAGAAGTGAGTTCAAGTATATTTGAGCATTGGAGATTTGAAGAGGGGCTTGTAAGTGTTATTCGTCATTGTACAAATCCTGAACAAGCTGAACCAGAGTATCAAAAAGCAGCACAAATTTTACATGTTGTAAGAAGCTCGTTTCAACTCAATGGACAAACAACAGAAGCAACTCTCACAAAAGCAAAAGAGCTTATAGAAATATATGGTCTCCATTTAGAGAGTTATGATAAAGCGATAGCACTTCTAAACGATACAGAGTGAAATCTCTTTTAATCTCCCTTACTCTTGGTTTAAACGACCAAGATGTTACTGTTACACATCGTCCTTTTCTACAAGATTGGCTCGCAAAAGGCTACCTTACTCATAAAGAGAATCTTTATAAATTTCATTCCAAATACCGTGCAGGAACAGTTGGACTTGTGCAAAATAATACTGCTTATGTAAGTGTTATAGGGGAAATCACGCGTGATTTGTTTATTCCGGAAGATGGATTATCAAGTGCAAAAGAGGGAGATTTAGTAATCGCTCAAAGACATCTAGGACAACGCGGTGCACCAAAGGCGAAGATTGTCGAAGTTGTTGGACGTGCTCTTACTTTTAGTGTCGCTTATGTAGCTGTAAAAGAGGGACATAAATCACTTCTCAATATAAAAACTGATTATCCTGCAGGAATTGAGATAGAAAACCAAACATTTGAAGAATTCAATGAATGGGATGTTTTTAAAATCAATAATCAAGATGGCACTATTGTTGAAAAGCTCGGGAATTTAATTGACCCAAAAGTGGATGAGAAAATTGTTCTTGCACAATATAATAAACACGATGCTTTTGAAGAGGATGTTTTAGAACTTGCTACCTCATTTGCTGAAGTGGATGCAACACAATATCCTCATAGAAAAGATTTACGCAAACTTGCTTTTTCAACCATTGATCCTGTTACGGCAAAAGACTTTGATGATGCCATCTGTTGGGATGATACAAACTCCATTCTTTATGTAGCAATTGCTGATGTAAGTGAATATGTCACCCCTTTTGGTGCCATAGATACGGAGGCGATTTATAGAAGTTTTTCTATCTATCTTCCACATCGCTCTATTCCAATGTTACCGCGACAGTTGAGTGAAACACTCTGTTCACTCCAGCCACACGTTGATAGACTCAGCTTCGTATTTGAGATACCGCTTGATTCTAAAACTCTAGAAGTGGGTGAGACAAAAGTTTATGAAGCGATTATCCATTCACAAAGACGTTTTAACTATGAAGAGATTGATGCGTTTTTTGAAGGAAAACTCACCGCGACAAATAAAGAGGAAGAGATTATATTTGCATCTCTTTCTAAACTCAAAAAAGTAACCGATAAACTAAAAACACAAAGACTCATCAAAGGATATGATTTTCACTCGAATGAGTTAGAGATGTTTTTAGATGAAGAGACAAATCTCACGCATACAACATACGCAGATGAGACTCCATCACACGCACTTATAGAGGATTGTATGCTTTTGGCAAATAAAGCAGCAGCATCTAGATTTACAAGAGGTGTTTTTAGAATCCACGAACCACCCAACCAAAATAAACTCCAAATCCTCTACCAAGAATTAGCAGGAATCGGAATTGCAATTGATATCAAAGATACACTCAAAGAAACTATCACAAATATTCAGATGCAAGCAAAAGAGATGGATTTGGTATCAGAAGTGGATACGCTTATCATCCGTTCACAAATGCAAGCACGTTATGCACCTTTTAATGTGGGGCATTTTGGTTTAGGATTTGAAGCATATACGCACTTTACTTCCCCTATCAGACGTTATTCTGACCTTATCGTACATAGACTTTTAAAAGCAATAGCAAATAACGATACAGAAGAGGGTTCTTATGTACTTCGAAATATTGAAGCACTCACTATGACTATCAGTGAAAAAGAGCGTGAAGCAAGTACCATAGAGGTAGAGTATATGGCAAGAAAGTTTTCACGTTGGGCAGCAGGGCATATCAATGAAACTTTTAATGCACGTATAATCTCCACTACTCCAGAGCTCAAAGCAGAACTTCATGATGAGATTATTGGAGCGTATTTACATGTCATATCTGGAGATGCTGTTGTTTTATTTGAAGATGTAGATGTGGTGATAGAAAAAGTAGATATTCCAAAAGCAAAAATCTATGTTAAAGCACTTAAAAAAGAGATATAGATGTACAAAAGTGAACTCGATAAACATATACAAAATAAAACTCTCTCTAATAGCCTTGTGTTCTTTGGAGAGAGCCACTTTCTCATCGACTACTATACAAGAACACTATCACATGTAGAAGATGCCACCATACTAAGCTTTTACCATGATGAGTACGATTTTGGGTCTGCAAAAGCACATCTTTCACAAGCTTCTCTTTTTGGAGGTCGTAGCGTTCTCGTGATAAAAAGCGAAAAAAAAGTCCCTAAAAAAGAGCTTGATGTTTTTTTTGATTTATGTGTAAAAAACCCTGATAATCTTTTTATCTACGCATATTATGGAAGTGACAATACTATCTACTCCAAAACAAAAGCTCCTACAATGAATGTGCGTTTTTTTCATCCAAACACTAAAGAAGCTCAAATGCTAGTGCTTGAAGTTGCAAAAGCACAAAATGTTTTACTCGATAACTTCGGTGTAACGCATCTACTCAATATCCACAATCAAGATGTTGCACTCGCATGTAATGAGATTGAAAAGTTTCAAGTCTATGAGAGACAAATTACTACAAAAGATATCGATACACTTGTCTATGGTTTAGGGGAAGTAAACCTCGATGAATTTATAAAAAAACTTTTAAATAAAAAAGATTTTAAAGAAGATTTAGTCAGTATCCTAGAGCGTGGAGAAGATGAAGTAAGAGTGCTTACAGCCATCACCTCATATATCACACAACTCGCTATGTTTAACTTCTATATCCGTATCAATGGCGCACCAAATGCACTAGAGATACTAGGATACAAAGCACCCAACCATATAGTAGAACAAAAAGCAAGCCAGTCAATAAAAATCAAGCCAGATGCATACTACAAACTCCACGAACTCCTCTTAGAGAGCGAACTCAAAATCAAATCATCTCACATAGATAAAAATGCGATACTTATTTCCACTCTTATAAGAATGCAACAACTTTTATAAATATTTTAACGTTACGTTTATGGCATGTCGTAAAAGAGATTCCGTATCAAGTACGGAATGACGGGTTGTAGAAAAACTATGGCATGCCATAGTGACAAGCGAAGCAAAGTCAAAAAAAAGCCAATCCAACAAAATAAAAATTAAAAGAGTGATGCAATTGCAAGGAGTCTAGAGAGGAAGCGTACATTGGTACGTGACGAACGTAACGACGCAATAAGTGCGTCGCTATTTTAGTTTTTAGTAGTGTCTACGATTTTGTTTGCTGCAATCCATGGCATCATTGTACGGAGTTTAACACCCGTTTGCTCAATTAATGAAGCCCTAGCATTAGTACGCTCAGCATTCATTCTTGGATATCCAGCTTGACCTTCAAGGATAAAGTCTTTTGCAAATCTACCATCTTGAATCTCTTTTAAAATCTCTTTCATAGCAGCTTTTGACTGATCATTGATAACACGTTTACCAGAAACATAGTCACCGTACTCAGCTGTATTAGAGATAGAGTATCTCATGTCAGCGATTCCACCTTGGAACATCAAGTCTACGATAAGTTTTAACTCATGTAGACACTCGAAATATGCAAGTTCTGGTGCATATCCAGCTTCTGTTAATGTTTCAAAACCAGCTTGAACGAGTGAAACTGCTCCACCACAAAGAACTGCTTGCTCACCAAATAGGTCAGTTTCTGTTTCGTCTTTGAAAGTTGTTTCAATAATAGCTGTTCTACCACCACCAATAGCTGATGCATATGAAAGAGCTAATTCTCTTGTTGTACCACTTGGATTTTGTCCAACAGCGATAAGGTCTGGAATACCACCACCACGAACAAATTCACTTCTTACAGTGTGTCCTGGAGCTTTTGGAGCGATCATAGTTACATTAATATCAGCTCTTGGGTGAATTCTTCCATAATGGATATTAAAACCATGTCCAAATGCAATAGTTGCACCTTTTTTAAGGTTTGGCTCAATTTCGTTTTTGTAGATTTCAGCTTGGTTTTCATCTGGTAAAAGAATCATTACAACATCAGCATATGCAGAAGCTTCTGCAACTGTCATAACTTTAAACTTTTTCGCTTCTGCTTTTGCCCATGAAGAGCCATCTTTTCTTAAACCAACAACAACTTCAACACCACTATCTCTTAAGTTTTCAGCGTGTGCGTGTCCTTGAGAACCAAAACCAATCATTGCAACTTTTTTACTCTTGATTAGTTCGATATTACAATCTTTGTCATAGTAAACTTTTAATGCCATTATATAATCCTTGCGTAGTATAAGCTCTAAGGCTCTAAATTTTCGCAATTATACTCAAACTAACTATAAACTTTTATTAGTTCTATCTTATACCAAATACAAATTTTTTTCCTTTAATTTCAAGCTGTGTATAATTACCAAAAACAAAAGGGAACTTTAGTGAAAAAATTCAATCTATTTAAAGAGATAATCGTCGTTGATAAGGCAGAACTACTTCAAGCAATCAATTCTCAAAAGCAATTTGCTATTGATATTTTTGGAAGTATCACCTATGAACCGTTTAGTAGTGAGTCTATCTATATTTATCAAGGCAAACACATGCCAAAGCCAACCAGTGCTCTACAAACTCAAACTATCTCTTTGTTAGAGTCTCACTTTGGAAAAAATTATCAGATTGTAGAAGATGGGATGCGTATTCTTATAAAAGCATTTGGAAACTGGCAAGAGATTATTGGGTTTAATATCCAAAATGCTTCTTATGACGATACAACAGCAGATGGTATCAGTGAATTTTCAGAAGAAGATTTAGAAGAGATTGGATGGTATGCTACAGAGTTTCACATAGATTATAGAACTTTAGTAGAGGTGCTTGAGCAAAAATCAACTGGGACTCTCCTTTGTATCGAACAAGAAGAGCCTTATCAGTTTAGCGGACTTGGATTTATAGAAAATGCAATACAAGCAAAAGATATACTTTTTGAACTCGCTCAAACAAAAATCAAAGAGATACTAACCAATGATACAAGCTATTCAGAGGAGAAACTAACAAAAGAAGAGCGTGAAGCTACAGAATTTTTTCAACTTCTATCGAAGTAGTAGAATTCTGCTACTTTAAATTGTTACTGGCCAACAACTTTCCACGCACCATCTATGAGGAGTAAGAAAAAAACTTGACTTGTTTTAACATTTGCTACTTGTTTTTTTGTATCACTTATATCTGTAATAACTGTAGTTTCTTTACAATTGACATCTTTTAAAAGAGCCATATTTTTTTCAAACTCTTTTTTTGCTGCCTCATTTTTGAGAACATTTTGGAACATTTGATCTAGCGCATCAAGAGCTTCTGCAAATTCAGGTTCAGCATATTGCTTCATCCCTTTTACATCACCTTTTTTTGCAAGTTCACACATGCTATACGCTACATCTTCAGCGCTTGTTGAGCTACATCCAGTAAATACCAAAACAGAAGCTAAGCCTGTTGCAACTAACCATAATTTCATTTTAACTCCTCATAATTTTCTTGGCGAACACCAATTGGTGCAAATAATATCTATAACACCCTTACATGCAACTTTCACTTGGATGCTAAAAAACGTTGTAAAATAATCATAGCAGCGAGCGAATCAACTCTTCCATCGCGTTTATACTGTATCTCACCCTTCATCATATCTTCTGCTTCCATCGAGCTCATCGCTTCATCTTGGTAGCACAATGTTCCATCAAATTCGACAAGATTCATAAAGTGTGTTATACGTCTTCGCATCTCATCTTCGTGTGTCCCACCAAGTGGAATACCAACAACAATCGCTTCTGCACCCCACTCTATCAGTATATTTTTCACAGCAAGTGCTGCTTGATTACGGTTTTTTCGCTCTATGGCTGGGAGTGGTGTCACGATATCTTTATGTGCGCTATAAGCAACACCTATACGTTTGAGCCCAATATCAAGAGCAATATATTTCATCTATTTCCCTAAACAAAAAGAGCCAAACATCTTATCGAGCATCTCATCATTTTCAAAAGGTCTTGTGATACTTGCTATCTCTTTTATAGCTTGGTTAAGGCAAAATGAAAAAATTTCAAGCTCTTGATTTTGAAGTGGGAAAAAAGCCTCTTCTATATTTTCTAAGGTTTTTGCTACAGCATTGATTTGACGCTCTGAGATAAGCATCAGCTCTTCACCTGTATTATTTGCATCCATAATTTCTTCAAGTTTGAGTGCGAGCTCATGCGCACCCTGCTTCGAATTTATATCTAAATCAAATACAATTTCATTTGAGTTAAATTTTTGTTCTAAATCTATCTTGCTTTTTATAAAAAGTAATTTTTTATTTTCTGTATGCTCTTGAAGTAGCGTAAGTATTTGTGCATCTTCATCATCAAAAAGGTTGGAGCCATCAAAAAGAGCTACAACAATATCACTCTGTTCTATCGCTTCTAAACTCCGTTCAATACCAATTTTCTCAATTGTGTCACTCGCTTCGCGTATACCTGCAGTATCAACGATACGTATAAGGTGTGTGCCGATTTTAACCTGCTCTTCTATGGTATCTCTTGTGGTTCCTGCTATATCACTTACAATGGCACGGTTATAGTTGAGGAGTGCATTAAGGAGTGAGCTTTTCCCAACATTAGGTTTGCCAACAATTGCAACACGAAATCCTTGCATCAACCCTTCACGACTTTTTGAAGCAAAAAGCGTTTTTTCTAAAATCTCTTTTATAGATATGAGTTTTTGCTCTATTTGATCTACTAGATCTTCTGGCAAGTCCTCTTCTGCATAATCAATACTCACTTCAGAATACGCAAGAATATAAAGGAGATCATCACGAATTTGTGCGACAAAATCTCCAAGTTCCCCTTTCATCTGACGTGCTAAAATCTTTACCGCATCTTCACTTTTTGCTTCGATAAGCCCAGCTATCGCTTCTGCTTCACTTAAATCTATACGACCATTAAAAAATGCACGTTTTGAAAACTCTCCACTATTTGCAACTCTTGCTCCGCATGAGAGCACTGCTTTTAAAATCGTTTGTGCAACTATAAAACCACCATGACACTGTATCTCCACAACATCTTCAGCAGTAAAAGAGAATGGTGCTTTAAAGTAAATGACAAGAGGTTCATCTATTAAATTATTTGAGATGTCATAAAAATTTGTAAGTGTTGCATATCGAGGATTGAAAGAGGTTCTTTGAGTGAGTTGCTTAGCAATAGGAAGCGCTTTATCACCACTTATACGGATAATAGCAATAGAGCCAACACCATGGGCGGTGGCTATTGCAGCAATTGTATCATTCATTATTTAGCGTGATAATCATTGATGATAATATATTTCAGACCATCACGAGTGGAGCGAATAGCAACATATTTATCAGGATACATATCTCGAAGCTCTTTGAGTGCAATTTGTATAAGAACTCCATCGAGTATTTTTGTTTGTGCACGCCCCTCTTTTGCAACTATATCACTTACATTTTCAAGATATTTAGCTACAGCTTCTTCTTGATTTTTCAAAAATTCTGCAATCTCTAAACGTAAACCTACTTGATATTTTGCATTTATCCAATTAAAAAGCATATAAGAGAGTGCTTTATAGCGGTACCCTTCTTTGCCAATAAGAAGTGCTGCATCCTCACCTTTAAACTCTATCAAAAGTGTATGTACATCATATACACTTACATCAATCTCATCTAGTTCAAAGCAGATGGTTTTAAAAAGTACATTGAGCTCTTTTCTAACCTCTTGTGCAATTTCATCCATTGCTTTTGTATTAAAAATCTCTTCCTCTTCATCATCTTCATCTGCATAAACAGGTTCGTAGTACGTATCTTCGTCCTCATCTTGCATACTTACAAATGATTGGGGCATGATGGTATCTTGAAAAAGGTTTTGTACAGGTTCTTGTTTTGTTTGTGCAGGTTTATATGGTTTTCTTATAGATGGAGTAGTTTTTTTAGCCACTTCTTCAGTTGAACTTGTTTGGATAGGGGATGATTCTACCTCTTTT
>JAVETY010000123.1:0-5115 GCA_034005815.1 Sulfurimonadaceae bacterium
ATGAAAGATTGAGTGAAAATAAGTTTTTTACTATAGATAAACTCTCAAAAGAGATAATATCTTCACGACATCTTTATCCTATTCTTTTAAATAAAAAACTACATCCTTTTAAAGAAGAGATTTTTGAAACCTTGCACAAACAAGGTATAGGTGTACAAGTACACTACAAACCTATCTATCAAAATAGCTTTTATAGAGAAAAATTTGGTATGACATGTCAAGATGTGGCAGAAGATTTTTATAACTCTGAACTCTCTATCCCTTGTCATCAGTTGATGAGTTTAGAAGATGCACAACATGTCATAGATATTTTACTAGATACTTTAACAGCATATAGCCTCAAAGTGAATAACGTTTGAGCACTCTAAAAACTATAGCAATAATCCCAGCACGCGGTGGAAGCAAACGCATACCACATAAAAATATTAAACTCTTTCATGGTAAACCACTTATTGCATACTCTATAGAAATAGCTCTTGCAAGTGGGCTTTTTGATGCAGTGATAGTAAGTACGGATGATGCCGAGATAGTAAAAATAGCCAATGAATATGGTGCCATAACTCCATTTACAAGACCAAAAGAGCTAAGTGATGACTTCACAGGCTCAGGTGCAGTTGTATCACATGCTATAAAATGGCTAAGAGAAAATGGATATGATTTACAATATGTTTGCACCATCTACGCCACAGCTCCACTTTTAGATAAAGAGTATGTAAAAGAGGGATTTGATAAACTAAAAAATAGCGATGCAAAATACACTTTTAGCGCCACATCTATGCCCTTTCCAATCCAACGCACTTTCAAGCTAACAGAAGATGGACGATGTGAAATGTTTGAAAAAGAAAACTTCTCAAAAAGAAGTCAAGATTTAGAAGAAGCCTACCAAGACGCAGGACAATTTTATTGGAATGATTTGAGTAAAAGTTCTGATGATATTATGTTTGGAAAAGACTCGATTCCCATCATACTACCACGACATTTGGTGCAAGATATAGATACATTAGAAGATTGGAAAAGAGCTGAGTTGATGTATGAGGTACTACAGCTTAACGCATTAAAGGAGTCTTTGTGAAAATCGGCAATTTTGATTTTAATAGCAATGCAACATATATAATAGCCGAGCTCTCTGCAAATCACAACGGTAGCCTACAAACTGCACTAGATACTATCAAAGCGGCAAAAGAGTGTGGCGCAGATGCTATCAAGCTACAAACTTATAGAGCTGATACGATGACTATTGATTGTAAAAAAGATGATTTTATGATTCGTGGCGGAACACTTTGGGATGGTAAAAGTCTTTTTGAACTCTACGAAGAGGCTTATACTCCGTGGGAATGGCATGCAGAGCTGTTTGCTTATGCGAGAAGTATTGGTATCGATATATTTTCCTCTCCTTTTGATACAAGTGCGGTTGATTTTTTAGAACAGTTTAGCCCAAATACGTATAAAATCGCTTCGTTTGAAATTACTGATTATGAGCTGGTTCGCTACACTGCAAGCAAGGGTAAACCTATCATCATAAGTACAGGTATCGCTACTATAGATGAGATTCAAGACGTAGTAGATATCTGTAAAAGTGTGGGTAATCATGAGATTATTCTTTTAAAATGTACAAGCGAATATCCAGCGCCACTCGAAGAAGCAAACCTAAAAACTATTGCAAATATGCGAGAAACTTTTGGCGTAGAAGTAGGTTTTTCTGATCATACTTTGGGCATAACTGCGCCTGTGGTGGCTGTAACTCTAGGTGCGAGAGTGATAGAAAAACATTTTATACTCGACAAAAGTATCGGTGGAGCGGATTGTGATTTTTCACTTGATACAAAAGAGTTTAGTGCAATGGTTGTTGCTGTGCGAGAAGCGGAAAAACTGATAGGAAAAGTGGATTATAGTCTAGGTGGAAAACGAAAAAAGCAACGTCGTTTTTGTAGAAGTATCTATGTATCTGAAGATATAAAAGAAGGCGAAATTTTTAGCACAGAAAACCTAAAATCAGTCCGTCCAGGCTATGGCATGCACCCTAAATATCTAAAAGGTTTACTAGGTAAAAAAGCACAAAAAGATTATGAATTAGGAGATAGAGTTGATGCATATTCTCCTTCGATGTGACTCTTCTGCGACTCTTGGTTTAGGACATCTCAAACGCTGTTTGCTTTTAGCAGAGCGTCTTAGAGAAGCAGACAACTCTCTTTATATCTCTTTTGCAACACAAGATTTAGTAGGCAATATCAACTCTGAAATAAACGCAGCAGGATTTACTCACTATACACTTTCGAGCAACAGGGTAGAAGAACTAAGCTCTTTAATCAACAAGCTCAATCTAAAATTATTGATAATTGATTCTTATGATATCGATGCAGATTTTGAACAAAATATAAAAAATAATTATCAACATGTAAAGATATTAAGTTTTGATGACATGTTACGTCCTCATAGCGCAGATATAGTGCTCAACCACGGCATACAATCAACAAAAGAGGATTATAAACACTTGCTAAGTGATACTACTACTCTTCTTTGTGGAAGCGAGTACACACTACTGCGAGATGAGTTTTTTGTAAAATATAATCATATAATCATCCCAAAAACCATCGCAATCATCTTAGGTGGAAACGACGTACTCAACCTTTCACTTCAATTAGCAAAGCTTTTACTAGAAATCGATACAAACTTTAAAATCATACTCATCACAACAAGTGTCAATCCAAATCTAAAAACATTAAAAGAAAACAACACTATAGAAACGCTAGTAGACATAAAAAATATTGCAGAAGTTTTAGCATCAAAAGAGCTTGTTATTACAGCAAGTGGTGGAACATTTTTCGAGGTCTTGGCATTGGGTAAAAAGTTTATCACTATCGAAGTAGCAGATAACCAGAAAAAGGTCTCAGAATTTTTAGAAAATAAAGAGATATTTACAACAATAGAAGCAGAAAATATAACAAAAGAGATCCTAGAAGAAAAAATAAAATATATAAATGAAAATGATATTTATCAAAAACTAGACTTACACTTTTCAAAAGATACACTTGCTAGAAAAATCTTGGAAGAGCTAAGATGAAACTTCTTTTTAAAAACTATACAATACTTTCACAAGAAGAAAGTAAAACTATTTTAGAGCTAAGAAATAAAGACTATATTCGTCTCAATATGCAAAATACTGAATCTATTGAAATGCAGAAACATTTAGAGTGGATAGAAACATTAAAAGATGACATGTCAAAAGAGTATTTTGCACTTGTTTTAGATGAAAAGATTGTTGGTTCTTGCTCTTGGGTACGAGATGAAAAAGATATAATCACATGGGGAATTTATTTCGCACAAACGGCTAGTCCTTTAGTGCCATCGCTTAGTGCCTATCTCTTTATCGAGTATCTATTTAAAGTTAAAAACAATGATACTATCAAAGCCTACATACGCAAAGAAAATATTTCAGCCTACAAATTTAATCAGCATCTAGGTTTTATTCTCGATACAGAAGATGAGATATTTTATTATGTATCTCTTTCAAAAGCGCAGTGGCTAGAACAATCTACACACCGTTTTATAACCTCACTTACAAAATATTTGGGCAAAATAGAGTATGAATTTCAATAAGGGAAAAAGTATGAAAACTATAGAAAAAATAATCATAGAAACTTTACAAGAATTAAACGAAGAACTAGAAAATGAAACATTAGTAAATCCAACTTCAAAAACAAAGCTCTATGGAACAAGTGGTGCACTTGATTCTTTAGCACTTGTGAGCTTTATCACAGATGTGGAGGAAAGAATCTCTGATGCATTTGATAAAGAGATAGTCCTCGCAGATGAAAAAGCGATGAGTATGCAAACATCTCCATTTAGAAACGTTGAATCATTAACGCTCTATATAAAAGATTTATTGGAAGAATCATGAACAACGTCATACTTATCACAGGTACTAGCAAAGGAATCGGTAAGGCACTCAGTGAATACTACTTGAATAAAAATAGTATCGTCATTGGTTGCAGTCGCAAAACTTCAACGCTTAACCATGTAAACTATCGACACTACGAACTCGATGTAAGCGATGAAAAAGCAGTTGTATCAATGGTCCGAAGTATCAAAAAAGAGTTTGGTAAAATCGATATACTTATCAACAATGCAGGGATGGCTTCGATGAATCATCTCCTTACAACTTCAGTAGCAAGTGTTGAAAAATTATTTAATACCAACTTTTTAGGAACTTTTCTTTTTATAAGAGAAGTGAGTAAAGTAATGATGAAACAAAAGCAAGGGCGGATTGTAAACTTTAGTACCATTGCAACCCCTTTAAAACTCGAAGGCGAAGCTATCTATGCAGCGAGTAAAGCAGCAGTAGAAAACCTCACACAAACTGCTTCAAAAGAGTTGTCTCCTTTTAATATTACTGTAAATGCAGTAGGTCCAACACCGATAGAAACGGATCTCATAAAAGCCGTCCCAAAAGATAAAATAGCAGAACTTTTAAACAAGCAGACAATCAAACGTTTTGGTACTTTTGATGATATTAAAAATGTCATTGACTTTCTTATCGATGAGAAAAGCAGTTTTATTACAGGACAAATTATATATCTCGGTGGAGTGAGTCGCTGATGAGCTTTTTTGTGGAAAATTTTGCAAAATTTAAAGAGCTAAATGCATTAAATCATTATGACATGTCATTCACTTATGAAGAGTTATATAATAAAATTTTGACCATAAAAAAAGAGATTCAAACTCAAATACCTTCCAAAAGTGTAGTAGCTATTTTAGGAGATTATTCGTTTGAAAATATTGCCCTCTTTTTTGCATTATATGAAAACAAAAATATAATCGTACCTATTACTTCACAAGTAAAAAATGTTCAAGATGTATATATAGAAGAATCTTTTACTGAGTTTGTAGTCCATTTCCAAGACTCAAATCTCCATATAGCTCATATAAAAAATTCTACTAAACATGATATGTTACAAACTCTACAAGAGAAAAATCAAGCAGGACTTGTACTTTTTTCTAGCGGAAGCACCGGCAAACCAAAAGCGATGATTCATAATCTCGATACGCTGATGGATTCATATAAAGATAAACGTCCCAAAGCAATGAATATGCTTGTATTTTTAATGTTCGATCACA
>JAVETY010000124.1:0-5082 GCA_034005815.1 Sulfurimonadaceae bacterium
AGTGGCGAGGGTGGAAGTGCTACAGCACCACTAGAGCTTATGGAATCAATAGGGCTTGCTACAAATAATGCACTCTATTTACTTGATTCTCTTTTGAAAAAATATGAAATTCGGCATAATGTCAAAATAATTGCAAGCGGTAAAGTTTTAACTCCTGATGATGTAATCGTTACATTGTGTATGGGGGCGGACGCGGTTGGGATTGCTAGAGGCTTTATGATGAGTGGCGGATGTATTCGTGCAAGACTCTGCTCTGGATTTGGTTCACATGTTTGTCCTGTCGGAATGGCAACACAAGATGTGAAAAAAAGAGCCTCATACCTTGTAAAGAAAAAAGGTATAGAGATAGGAAACTATCATAAAAATTTAATTAAAAATATAAAAGTTGTTCTAGCGGTTATGGGTGTAAAAAGTATTAAAGAGTTAAATAAATCTTATCTTACTTATAAAAATCAAAACGGTGAAATTTACTTTGATATAGAAAATTATTTTCGTCAAAAATTACATATGTAGGTTGTGAAATATGAAAAATTTTGGTCTTGATATATGGGCAAATAATAATTTTATTATAGAAGATGGGGTTGTAAAACTCAATTATAAATCGATGCCCTCGATTTTACAAATTACAGAAGAGATTCGTGAAGATAATGTACGGGGTCCAATATTGCTTCGTTTTCCGCATCTTATTAAAAAACAGATTCGTAGTCTTTACTCCTATTTTGATCGTGCTATGGAGGAAAATAATTATAAAGGTACATTTAATGCTGTTTTTCCTTTAAAAGTAAATCAACTTCCATATGCTGTAGAAGCGATTACATCACAAGGTGCACAGTTTAACTATGGTCTTGAAGCGGGCTCCAAAGCGGAGCTCATTTTAGCGATGAGTAAAGTACCAAAGGGCGCGCATATTACAGTCAATGGCTTCAAAGATGAAGAGATGATTACTTTGGGCTTTATTGCAGCACAAAGCGATCATAATATCACTATCACGATTGAAGGGCTTGGAGAGTTAGAAACTATTATCGATGTAGCAAGTAAATGCAATATTAAAGTTCCAAATATTGGTGTGCGCATAAGACTTCATAGTGGTGGAAGTGGCACATGGGCAAAAAGTGGCGGTATGGATGCAAAGTTCGGTCTAACATCTACAGAGATGATAGAAGCTATCTCACTCCTTCGTGAATCCAATCTACTACAAAATCTCACTATGGTGCACTTTCATATTGGTTCTCAGATGTCAGATATAGCACCTCTTAAAAAAGCGCTTAGAGAAGCTGGAAATATCTATGCAGAGCTTAGAAAAATGGGTGCAGAATCTCTAAGTAGTATCAATATCGGTGGTGGACTTGCAGTGGAGTACGACCAACATAGACATGCCAAGTCTCGTAACTATTCAGTAGAGGAGTTCTCCAGCAGTGTGGTTTTCTCACTTGCCGATATTATGGATTCAAAAGGTGTGCCACATCCACATATTTTTACAGAATCGGGTCGTTTTATTGTTGCATCACATGCAGTACTCATCACCCCTGTTTTAGAGCTTTTTACACAAGATTATCAAGAGAAACACTTAAGTTTCAAACCAGTCAATCCACCTCTCTTAGAGGAACTTATAGAGCTTGATAAACTTTTAAATACTAAAAACTGTATCGAATATCTGCACGATGCGCTCGATCATTTAGAATCAATCTTAACCCTTTTTGATTTAGGATATATTGACCTTCAAGATAGATCCAATGCTGAGATTTTAGTGCATAGTATTATCAAACGTGCCTTGTATCTCAAATCGTATGACCCAACTATAGAGCTTGAACTCTTACAAGTCAAACTTCAAGAGCGTTATCTTATCAATGCTTCTATATTTCAAAGTTTGCCAGATTATTGGGGATTAGGACAACATTTTCCTGTTATGCCTTTGCATAATCTAAACTCAACGCCACTTCGCGCGGCTTCTCTTTGGGACATAACATGTGATAGTGATGGGGAGATTGGATTTGATCCTGATAAACCTTTGTATCTACATGACGTCAATCTCGATGAAGAGGATTATTTTTTAGGATTTTTCAATGTAGGAGCGTATCAGGAAACATTGGGAATGAGTCATAATCTCTTTACACATCCAAGTGAATATACTATTAATATCACTGATTCAGGTTACACAATCACAAACGAAGTAGAGTCAAAAAATATCTTAGATATATTGGAATCGATTGGTTACGATAAAGAGAAAATTTTAAATAAACTTAAGAGTGATTTACTCAAAAGTGATTTTATTACGGAACAAGAAAAAAATGATACACTTGCGAAACTTCAAGAATTTGTAAGTCAAAATGGGTACTTACGTACTACAAACTAAAGGTTTACTATGGGTATTTTTGCCGATATAAGAGAAGATTTTGCTAATGTTTATAAAACTGATCCAGCGCTTGAATCACGAGTAGATTTTCTTTTTAATTATCCTGGTGTTTGGGCAGTTGCATGGTACCGCATTGCAAACAAACTCTATCTGGCAAACTTTAGAAGACTTGCACGAATGATTATGGGTGTAAACCAAATTATCACAAATATCGACATCCATCCAGGGGCTACTATCGGAAGACGTGTTTTTATTGACCATGGAACAGGTGTAGTTATCGGTCAAACTGCTGTTATAGAAGATGATGTCATTATCTATCAAGGGGTTACTTTAGGTGGCGTTTCACTTACACAAGGAAAACGCCACCCTACTATAAAAAAAGGTGCCGTTCTTGGTGCCGGAGCAAAAATTTTAGGAAATATCACTGTGGGTGAATACGCTAAAATAGGCGCTAACTCTGTTGTAGTAAAACCTGTTCCTGATTGCTCTACTGCTATAGGTATCCCAGCACATGTCATAGCAAAAGGGAGATGTAAAGATCCGTTTATGCACAACTTGCTTCCTGATATCAATAAAGAGATGTTTGAGTATCTTTTAAAACGCGTAGCTATCCTCGAACATATTTTAGTAGAAGATAATAGACATGTTTTAGAAAAAGATTTAGAACTTGAAAATATCTATGAATCCTTTATAAAAGCGATGAAGAACTAACCTTTTTAGGTGAAAAAAGAGTAATTTTTAGTATAATTGCGAATTATATTTTTTCACAAAAGGGTTTCTATGCTAACTGACCGTATTAATACGCTATCTGAATCAATTACGATAGCTATAACTACTCTCGCTCAAGAGTTAAAAGCACAAGGCAAAGATGTTATTAGCTTCTCTGCAGGTGAGCCAGATTTTGATACACCACAAGCAATCAAAGATGCTGCAATCAAAGCTATCCAAGAGGGATTTACTAAATATACGGCCGTTGATGGTATACCTACTCTTAAAAAAGCGATTGCTGATAAACTTTTACGTGAAAATGGCTTAACTTACGCACCAAATCAAATCATCACCAACAATGGTGCGAAACATTCCCTTTTTAATCTTTTTGCAGCAACAATTCAAAAAGGTGATGAAGTAATTATCCCTGCACCTTATTGGGTTACGTATCCTGAGCTTGTACTTTATTGTGGTGGTACAGTTGTGGAGATACAAACAGATGATAGTACTTCTTTTAAAATTACTCCAGTACAGTTAAAAAATGCTATTACACCAAAAACAAAGATGATTGTTCTTACATCTCCATCAAACCCAACAGGTTCTGTTTATACAAAAGAAGAACTTGTAGCCCTTGGTAAAGTACTTGAAGGTACAGATATCATCGTAGCAAGTGATGAGATGTACGAAAAACTCATCTACGCTGGAAACTTTACATCAAGTGCAGCAGTAAGTGAAGATATGTACAAACGTACAGTCACTATCAATGGTCTTAGTAAATCTGTAGCGATGACGGGCTGGAGATTTGGATATATGGCTGCGCACAATACAGAGCTTATCCAAGCAACGAAAAAACTTCAAAGCCAAAGTACTTCAAATATCAACTCCATTACACAAAAAGCAGCTATTGTAGGTCTTGACGGTAGTGTTGATGCTGATGTAGAGATGATGAGAAAAGCGTTTCAAGAACGCCGTGATGAAGCTGTAGAGCTTTTTAACAAGGTAGAAGGTCTTAGTGTTGTAAAACCTGATGGAGCTTTTTATCTCTTTGTAAATATCAAAGAAGTGAGTAATGATTCTATGGAATTTTGTAAACAACTTTTAGAATCAAAAGGTGTTGCAGTGGTTCCTGGTGTTGGTTTTGGAAGCGAAGGGTATTTCCGCTTTAGCTTTGCAACTGATATCGCAAGCATCCGTGAAGGTATCAAACGTATCGAATCTTTCATAAAAGAATTAAAATAACAAAAAATCTTTATCCCTACTATGGGATAGAGAAATCTTTCACATAAATAAGACTCACACCCTGCCCGCTCTCTTTGACATCCACATCAAATCTTAGATTTCTATTTAAGCTATACTGAAACACAACCGATGAAATAGCATCATTTTTATACACAATACGTATATTTTTATTAAATCTAGCCCCCACTTCATACCCAAGTGTCCCTTCTTGATTAGTAAGGATATTGAGTGTATCGACTTTGACAAATGTGGAGCGATTTATCATTTCTTTCACTCCAGCCCCTAGTAAAATAGCGTTAAGAGAGGTTTGATTCTCTTGTGAGGATGTGTCAAACACTGAAGAGGCAGCTCCACCAAAAAGTAGATAGGAGAGAATATCTTCTTGACTCATAAAAGGTGTAGAGTTAAATAACACGACAGGATCGCTCATTGTATTCGTTACATATATCTCGATATCTATATAATCATAGGTGTAATAATGTAGATTAAGCTGTAGAATTGGATTAAATGGAGTTTTACCATCAAAATAGACTTCACTTTTTTCAAACTCAAACTCTTTATCACCTACTTGCACTACTCCACGATGAATGATAACCCTTCCTAAAAGTTGTAAATCAGCAAATGGTTCTTGATGCAAGAATAGCTCTGGGGCAACTTGTAACTCTATCCCTTCTACTTTATAGTCAACATCTTTTTCTGATTTTATCTCTATATGGACATAGCGATTTGTTTTTTCTTTACCATCTTTTTCAAATACAAAATCTTGAAGTATCACAATATCC
>JAVETY010000016.1:0-21827 GCA_034005815.1 Sulfurimonadaceae bacterium
CTTCCGATCTTTGTGCAGGTTTATATGGTTTTCTTATAGATGGAGTAGTTTTTTTAGCCACTTCTTCAGTTGAACTTGTTTGGATAGGGGATGATTCTACCTCTTTTTTCTCCAAAGTTGTTTTTCTATCACTTCTTTTTTCTTTACTTTGTTCTGGAACTTTTTCTTCTTTAGGAATTTCCATCTCATCTAATTGTTTCTTAGCAGCTACTATCACCGCATTTTTTTTAAATAATCCAAGCACACCTTTGCTTGGATACTGAATCACTTCGACATTGAGTTCTGTAACAGAACATGCCAAAGTAGTTGCAGCATTTTTAAAAGCTTCTTCTAACGTTGTAGATTCAATCTTGATCATCTTTTTTCTCCGCATGCTTATGAAGCGCAACTTGTGCCTCTTTTCCTTTTTGAAACTGAACGTTTACAATGTACTGTTGTGCAATTGAAAAGAGATTATTTACAAACCAATAAAGTACTAATCCTGAAGGGAACGTTAAAAAGAAGAATGTAAAGATTATTGGTAAAAATTTAAAAATCTTCTCTTGTAATGGATCTGTAAAGTTATTCGGTGTAATTCTTTGTTGAAAATACATCGTAGCACCCATTAAAATAGGTAAAATGAATGTTGGATCCATACGGGATAGGTCGTTAATCCATAACGCCCATTCTGCACCTTGAAGTTCAACCGCATTTAAAAGTACGCGGTAGATTGCAAAGAAAACTGGGATTTGTAATAACATAGGTAAACATCCACCAAGTGGGTTTGCTCCATGTTTTTTGTACATCTCCATCACCGCTGCATTCATTCGCTGTGGATCACCTTTATATTTTGCTTGAACCTCTTTGATTCTTGGTGCAATCTCTTTGATTTTTTGCATAGAAACCATACCTTTGTATGTTAAAGGATAGAGTACGAGTCTAATGATAATCGTAAGTCCGATAATCGCCCAACCCCAGTTTCCAAAGATGCCATGTAACCAAGAGAGTAAAGCAAACAGAGGTTTTGCAGCAAAAGTAAACCAGCCATATTCAATAGCATTTACTAAAGAAGGCTCAATAGTTTTAAGTGTCTTATACTCTTTTGGCCCAATATATCCATGAAAATTCATCATTGGTAAAGCATCAAAATAGATAACAGGATTATCATTTCTATCACGTTCTACAATGATTGCAGTATCTTTTGCAAATCCGTACATTATTGTCGCAGTATATTGGTCAAATGCGGAGATAAGAGTAACATCTGAAAAAGTTTTTCTTCCTTCAGCATCGCCATCTTCTATTATCGTTGCTATATCATCACCTGTGTAAATCATAGCACCTGATACAGTCATCATCTGCTCTTTTATTTGCGGTCGTTGTCCTAAATAAACAAAGTAGCGTTTATCTTGTGAAACATTTATAGCTGCATCATAATGTCCATCTGGATAAAATATAAGCTCTTTTGTTACAGTCAGGCTAGAAAGTTTTTGAGTTAGAGTAATCTTTTGTCCATTTTCTTCTAAAACTACATTACTTACACTTGTACTATAAGGTGTACTGAGTGCCTCTTTATTAAGCTCTTCATCCATAAAACGAACTAAAAGTGGTTTTGTACCTGTTGTTGGAATAAGCTCGGCATGCTCATCGTTACCGTCATTAAACTTCTCTTCTAATAATACTTTTGAAGATATTCTTCCAAGTGTATCTATTTTTAAAATAAAATCTTTATGAGCTACTGTTACGAGAGTATTAGAAGATCCTGTTGTTATCTTTTCACTTGTAGCAATTGTATGGTTTGTAGCCTCTTCAACATTCACATCCATTTTTACTTGAGTAGTTGGAGTATTTTGTGTGCTATTTGCATCTTGAACATTTTCTTTTGGTGGAAATATAGCTGTATAAGCTACAAAAAACAGTATTGACATCACTACTGCAAGCATTAACCTTTGATTTGCTGTCATTTTATCTAGCACAGTTACCCTTTATACGAAAAATTTTTTATGATAAAAAAACGGTTTTTTTTACTTGGAACCAACCAATATTTAATCGAATCCATCTCCAACTTTGAAGGCTTCAGACGGAGCTTATCAAGCATAGGATACTCGATGCCACCATCAAATATTTGATTACAACGGAGTATTCTAGTAAAAGAGTGGTAAAAAGCACTTGAAAGTGAATTATTTTCGAAATTTATTTTTGCATATTCGCTGCAAGTGGGGTAATATCGGCAACTGCCAAAGCTAAGAAGTGTAAAAAATCTTTGGTACAACCATAAAAGTTTTAATAAAAATTTTCGAATCACTTCAAAGCCTTTGCATAGCGCAAAACTTTTTCAAAATCTTGTTGCAATTTTTCATAAGGTGCATCGATTAGAGGTTGTTTGGCTACAAATACATATATACCGTTTTGCAAAGAGGAGGAAAATTCACAGAATAAAGCTCTCATACGTCTTTTAGCTCTATTTCTTTTCACTGCGTTACCAATTTTTTTGGTTGCAGTAAAACCAACTGTGTGAATTTCATTTTGAGGAAGAAAAAATAACACTACATTGGATGAGTGAGAACTTTTTCCTTTTTTATAAACATACTGAAACTCTTTATGGAGTTTGAGTATATTAAAACCGCTTAAACCGACAATTTTTTACGACCTTTTGCGCGGCGGCGATTGATTAGTTTACGACCATTTGGTGTAGACATACGTAATCTAAAACCATGAGTTCTTTTTCTTGGCGTATTATGTGCTTGGTATGTTCTTTTCATATACATATCCTTTTTTAATTTTAAGAGTGAAATGCTACAAAGATTTTACTTAAAGCGTGGTTAAGGTTTCTCCCTACGCCCTTCTAGCGGAACAAAAATTCCTTTAATGGTTCATCTTTTGACTGATTAAAAGTAGCAGAAGTATCAAAAAGCTTTTCAACTGTGCCTACATGACAATCTCTACATGCTTGAATCACATCGTGTTCAGGTACTTTTGCAGCATAGATTTTTGCCATAGGGTGGCAGCTAAAACAGTCACTTCCACACTCCGCCATAGAGTCAGGATTTGCGCTATGACAGTTGATACATGTAAGCATCGGTTTGTGGCGTAAATCTTGCTCTATTGTAGGTATCAGTTTTGGATGGCATGAGAGGCAATCACCTGTGCATGCCATTAAAAAAGAACCAAAAGCCAAAAGTAAAAATAGTAGTTTCATGAAAATGATTATACCAAAATATTTGTTACGAAACACTCACTTTTATCTCACCATTTTCTATATCAAACACAACTTTTGAGCCTTCCACTACACTGCCCTCTAAAATCAAATCAGCCAAACGATCTTCTACAATTTCATACAATGCTCGTTTAAGTGGACGAGCCCCAAATACAGGGTCAAAACCAGCTTCTGCGATATACTCTTTTGCACTTTGTGTGAGACTTAATTCTATCTCTCTTTGTGCAACTTTTTTCTTGATATCACTAAAGAAAATATCAACAATTCCAAGTATCTCTTTCTCACCTAAAGCATTAAAAATCACAATATCATCAAGGCGGTTTAAAAACTCAGGTTTAAACGCTTGTTTTAACTCACCCATAACCATTGCCTGAAGCTCATCAGAGTTTGGATAGTTCATAATCTTATCGCTTGCGATGTTTGACGTTAGGATGATGATAGTGTTGCTAAAATCAACTGTTACACCTTTGTTATCCGTGAGTCTTCCATCATCAAGTACTTGAAGCAACATATTAAACACGTCTGGATGCGCTTTTTCTACCTCATCAAAAAGTACAACACTGTATGGTTTGCGACGCACTGCTTCTGTAAGCTGTCCACCCTCTTCATATCCCACATATCCTGGAGCTGCTCCTACAAGACGTGAGACTGCGTGTTTTTCCATATACTCACTCATATCGATACGAATCATCGCATCTTCACTATCAAATAAAAATCTCGCTAATGTTTTTGCTGTTTGCGTTTTTCCAACACCAGTGGGCCCTAGAAACAAAAAACTTCCTATAGGTGTATTATCACTTGAAAGCCCTGCTTTGTTACGTTTTATAGCACGAGAGACAGCATGAGTTGCTTTACTTTGCCCCACCACCTCTTTGTTTAGCTCTGCCTCTATATTGAGTATTTTTTCTTTTTCACCTTGCAACATTTTTGTCACAGGTATTTGTGTCCAACGAGAAACGATAGAAGCTATCATCTCTTCATCTACACTATTTTTAAGAAGGGTTCCTTCGTTTTGAAGCGTTTGCCAGTTTTCATTTATCTTTTTTTCTTCTTCTAATAGTTTTGGAATATCATTATATTCTATCTCTGCCACGCGAGTATAATCGGAACTATTTTTTGCATTTGTCGCTTCACGTCGTTTTTGTTCTATCTCATTTTTTATACTTGCAATACGCTCAAAAACACTTTTTTCATGCAAAAACTGAGATTCGAGTGCGCGCAATTCTTCTGTAGTATCGGCCAACTCTTTTTCTATCTCTTCGAGTCGTTTTGTGTTAGCAACTGACTCTTCCATCTTAAGCGCTTGCTTTTCAACATTGAGCTCTGAAAATCTTATCTTTTGCATACGTAATGCATTTGGTTCTGATTCTATTTGCATTTTCAGCTCTGCTGCTGCTTCGTCGATAAGGTCTATCGCTTTGTCAGGCAAAAATCTATCTGCTATATATCTATCTGAGAGTTTTGCCGCTGCTACGAGTGCTGCATCTGTGATAGTTACATTATGATGCGCTTCTAAGCGTTGTTTAATTCCTCTTAAAATTTGAAGCGATTGGTTCACTGTTGGTTCATCTATGTTAATAGGTAAAAATCTTCTTTGAAGTGCTGTGTCTTTTTCAAAAAACTTTCTATACTCTTTGAGCGTTGTAGCCCCAATAGTATGAAGCTCTCCACGAGCAAGAGCTGGTTTTAGGATATTTGCAGCATCCATACTTCCCTCACTCGCCCCTGCTCCTACAATAGTGTGTATCTCATCTATAAAAAGTATGACATTTCCACTTTTTTTCACTTCATCTATAACTGCTTTGAGTCTATCTTCAAACTCTCCGCGATATTTTGCCCCTGCTATAAGTGCGCTCATATCAAGAGCTACAACACGTTTATTTTTAAGTGATGTTGGGATATCTCCACCATATATTTTTTGTGCGAGTCCCTCTACTAGAGCAGTTTTACCAACTCCTGGTTCTCCAAGTAAGATAGGATTATTTTTAGTTTTTCGTATAAGAATTTGCATCATACGGTTAATCTCTTCATCACGTCCTATAACAGGTGAGAGTTTTCCATCTGCTGCTTCTTTTGTTAAATCAATTCCATATTTAGCAAGTGCTTCTAAAGTCTCATCTGCTGTTTGAGAATCTATCTTTGCTCCAGCACGTGCTAGCTCTAGATTTTTTTGTAGTTCACTTATATCGAGGTATTTACTGAGTAGCTCTTTATATGGCGAGTGTTGTAGATTTGCCAAGAGATAAGTATCTACAGAAAGAAAACTATCACTATTTTTAGTCATAAGTCCAACACCATTTTCCAATGATGCAATAAAGTTTTTAGAGAGGCGAATACTTTCTTTTGTGACGTTAGAAGATTTTGGTAGTTTTTCACTCATACTTTTTATATCAAGTTCAAGTGCTGCTTTATCTTTGTTCATTTTGTTGAGCATTTGATTTAAAACAGAGTTTGAATTGACCAAAAGTGCCCATAGAAAATGGTGTGTTTCCACCTCTTGGTTTTTATTATGGAGTGCTAATGATACAGATGACTCTATAGCTTGAGTCATATTGTGGGTGAGTTTTTCAAAAATATTATTCATAAAAATCCTTCTAAGTTGATATGAAAAATTATACTACTTTGAGTCTATCATTGTCAAGTCTTTTTAGCCTTTTCATATCTTTGTAACATAGAGGGGTTTGCACTCACCCCTCCACTATGGATATATAACACCTCTTCATCTGTTTGTTCTAAAAGTGATTCCCACATCGCAGGAGCATAAAGCAAGTCAAATTCAACACCACTATCTAAGAGTTTTTTGT
The DNA here is from genome assembly GCA_034005815.1 of Sulfurimonadaceae bacterium. Classification (GTDB taxonomy): domain Bacteria; phylum Campylobacterota; class Campylobacteria; order Campylobacterales; family Sulfurimonadaceae; genus Sulfurimonas. The sequence goes on from JAVETY010000016.1 coordinate 5,998, forward strand.
ACATGTCATAAAACTCTTTATAAGGTTTTGCAAAGTGATATTTTTTCTTTGGTTCTAGTATCACTAAATTTTCAGGAAGCTCTTGCACCAAAGCACACATTTGCTCTTTTAGATATGTCGAGTTACCAATACATGGTGTAGTATATACTCTATATTCAGGTAATGCAAGTGCTAAAAATAAAGCTGTTGTTCCAGTTCCTGATGGAGTGGCAAGGGAGCGGATTTCTAGCCCTGCACTACGTATCTCTTGTGCTAAAACTTTTAATCCCTCTTGTGCTACACTATTTGCACCCCCCTGATCGATAATCAGAGTTTTTTCATTATAGTTACAACGCAAGCTTGCTATAAACTCTTTATAAAATTCGAGCGGAACCTCTTTATGCAACATGCCAAGAGAAAGTGCGAGTGGATAATTTCCTCTTGTATCCTCTTTTTGTTGGTTACTTAATGGTTTGCTATAGTAGATAAATTGCCATTTTTTTTGATGACAAACTGCGGCGATTGCTAGCATAGCATTGGATTGTGTTCCGCCATAAGAGATGATTTGTTGCAAGTTTTCTGGAGGAGTTTGTAAAATGGTGTAAAGTTTTCGGTATTTATTCCCTGCGAGATAAGGATCTATAAGATCATCACGTTTGATGTAAAAAACCCTTTTATCAACAATGATTTTTGTGATAAAAGAGTGTTTCATAGAAGTACTATTTTATAATAGCTTTTTTCTCTAATACTTGCATTCTTGTTTGCATAGTAGTTTTAAATTTTTCCATTTTGAGTCTTTGCTCTAAAAATGGTTTTACCTCTTTAAAACTTTTTGTTGAAGCTATTTGTTTGTCTGCAAGATAAATCACATGGTAACCATGAACCGTTTTAACAGGTTTTTGCGTAATTGTTTTAGCACTCATGCTAAATGCTTTATCGTTAAACTCTGGAACCATTTGTCCAGGGTAGAAATAACCTAAATCACCACCTCTAGGAGCACTTGTACATGTCGATTTTTCTTTCGCTATTTCCGCAAATTTATTTTCTAATGCAACACCTTTGAGAGATTGTAGTTCAGCTGTTATTTTATTTGCTTCATCTTCTGTTTTCACCAAAATATGACTTGCTTTTACTTTTTCATTTTCTACGAACTCTTCTTTATTTTTATCATAGTAACTTTTGAGCTCTTTTTCAGATACTTCTACTTTTTCTAACTCTTTTTGTTGCCAAACTTGAATCGCTAGCTCTTTTTTTACATTTTCTAAAACAATTTCATATTCATCTTTGTACTCTTTTGATTCTAAAATACCATTTTTCTTTGCATCATCAAAAATTAATTCTTTTGCAATCAATTGCTCTAAAACTTGTCTTCTAAACTCTGCTTGCTTATCTGCAGGAACTTGGTTAAATCGTCCTTGTGTTGCTTGCATAAGTGCATTATCTACATCGCTTTGTGTGATTGCTGTTCCATTGACTGTCACAAGTGTTTGTGCTGTAGCCAGCGTACATGTAAGTATAAGTGAAGCTGTAACTATTTTTACTATTTTTACCATCTGTTTTCCTAGTTTTAGTTTTATTATTTAAATTGTAATAACTTATTACTAATAGTTATTAAACATATCTTTATTAAAGTGCAGTTTTTAGATATTTATCCAAAATTCGCTCTAATTTTTCTCTTGTGAGTGGCTTTGCTATGTAATCATCAAGCCCTTCCCCAAGAAGCATCTCTTTATCTCCATCCATTGCCATCGCCGTAAGTGCAACAATTGGCATGCGCTTATTTATGCCTCGACTCTCTTTGATTTCGTGGGTGGCAATAATACCATTTTTTTCTGGCATATCGATATCCATAAAAATAATATCAAAATTATTTTGTTCACACACAGCAACCGCTTCATTTCCGTTTGCCGCAGTTTGAACAACTATACCATACTCTTGCAAGAGGATTTTTATGAGTCTCTGGTTGATAAGATTATCCTCAACCACAAGTGCTGTGACCTTATCTTTTAGTTTAAGTTTATCTTCTACTGCTGTTTCATCTTTAGTTTTATAAAGTTTAGCAAGGTGGTGTGATACAGAGCTAGCTAAGAGTGGTTTTCTGATGATATCATCAATAATATGCGTAAGCTTAGTTTGTAGTTTCTCTTCATCTTCTAAAAGTAACACTACTGGTGCTTTTTTCGAGTACGTACCAAGTTGCAGCATCCATGAAGAGTCTGCTTGATTGGCTAGTATATAGAGCGTATCTATCCCCTCATATATATTTGCATCTAAAATATTTGATTTGACAACATCAATAGCAAATGAGCGTAAATAGACAGAGAGAAGATTTGCATCATCTACTTTTGTACTATCAAGAAGAAGCACTTTAACACGTTTTTTTGGTGCCATTTTAAAAGATTGACCTTGTGAGTTTTTAAAACTAAGTGTAAAACTAAAAACACTTCCAACGCCCTCTTGGCTTTGAATTTTCAGCTCTCCACCTAAGATATTAACTATTCCATGAGAAAGGCTAAGACCTACTCCGAGTCTCTCATCAGCTTGATTTCCAGCGGTAAATGGTTCTGCTACAAGTGCAATTTGCTCTGCTGCCATTCCCTTGCCATTATCTTTGACGCTAAATGAGATGGTGCAATCTCCATTCACTTGGCGTTTTAACATCTTCACTTCAATCGTAACCCTACCACCTCTACTTGTAAACTTGATAGCATTCTTAATCAGTGATTCCATCACCTGTCTAATTTTTTTCCCATCTGAGAGTATCTCTTTTGGGATTTTAGGATCGATAAATGTGAGTACATTGACCCCTTTGCCTTTACCTTGGAGAGTAAATTCATAAACGATTTTTTCCATCTCTTCCAAAAGCGTTACAGGAGCAATATCAGCTTGAAGTCTTCCCCCTTGAAGCTGTGAAAGATCTAAAAGTACTTCAATATTTGACATTAGAGTTTTTGATGAACGACTGATCATATTGAGATATTCTTGCTGTTTTTGATCTAAATGTGTTTGATTAAGTAATTCAACAAAACCTAAAATACCATTCATTGGCGTTCTAAATTCATGTCCTATATTGGCGAGAAATTTTGTTTTTAATTTTTCAGTTTCTTGTGTTTTCAACTCAGAAATATGTAGTTTAGATACATCATGAAGTTCTAAAAGATAAAAATCATGTGATCCTATAAAGGTTTTCACTTTTGCACTTATATGTACAAGTTTTTCCTCTGTTGTCATAATTTCTATGCTATAACCATCTTTTTTATATTTTTTTATATAGTCAAGCCAACTCTTATCATCTTCTGTAAAAACCTCTTCACTCTCACGATGAAATATCTCTCGAATACTTTCATGTGATTGACGAAAACCTGATATATCTTCAAAATTAAAAGTATCATAAAACGCTTTATTTGCGCCTATCCATCCTTCATCTTTTGAAAAAACAAGCATCATGACACTACTTGAGTTGATAATATCAAAAAGCATATCACTTGAAAAATATTCTTTGTAATCCATCGTTGTAGTATGAGGTTTTTTCCCTGACTTCTCTTTTTTAAAAAACGAAAATAATGCCATTTGTAACACCTTAAAACAAATTATTGAGGTTTGATTATATCACATAATAAGGTAAAATAGAGTTTTTAATAAATTATTTCAAAGTCTATATAAATGAAAACATCTTCCAAAGCAATAGTAAAGAAGCCCGCAAAAAAAACGGTACAAAAAGCAACCAAACAAGAGATACAAGAGATTCACGAGATTTTTTTACAAAAATATAGTGGTGCAGTTACAGAGCTATCCTATAAAAATGCGTATGAGTTAGTTGTTGCAGTTGCTCTTTCTGCACAATGTACTGATAAACGTGTCAATCTTATCACTCCTGGTTTGTTTGCAAAATATCCATCCGTAGAGATTTTGGCAGAGGCTGATTTAGATGATATAAAAAAGCTTATTAACAGTTGTTCATTTTTCAATAATAAAGCAAAAAATCTTTTAGAGATGGCAAAACGTGTTGTGTCTGAATATAATGGTGAGATCCCACTTGATGAAAAAGAGCTCATGACGCTCGCAGGCGTTGGGCAAAAAACTGCCAATGTTGTGATGATAGAGTACACTGGTGCAAATCTTATGGCTGTAGATACGCATGTGTTCAGAGTTTCACATAGATTAGGACTTAGTAGCGATACAACCGCCATAAAAACAGAAGAGACTTTAGTAAAAAAATTTAAAACAAATTTACATATGCTGCATCAAGGTATGGTACTTTTTGGACGTTATATATGTACCGCTAAAAATCCTAAATGTGATGAATGTTTTCTCACTGAATATTGTAAAACAAAAGAAACTTTTAAAGTTTAGGTATAATTTCACTTATGAAAACTATCCTATTAATTATCTCTCTTGTTGTTTTTACAGGCTGTATCAATAAACATGGTATCTCTGCAAAGTACTATAGTGACTGTGAAGAGTATTACGATTTCCAAGGCTTCTATCACAAAAAATGTGGGGATGATGATATCGTCACATACAAAACCATCAAAGAGACTGCAGGTGATGTAGTAGATAGTTTTACAGGAAGAGAAGAGAAACCCAAAGGAAATGTTTGGTGATTTTCATGGCATGTTATATGCAACATGCCATAGATTATTTTATAGCGATAAATGTCGCAAAGTTAGCCCAACGAAACACAACTTCACAATGACTAAAGCCACATTCAAGCGCCATTTTAATATTTTCACTCTCACTATAAGGGACAAGAACATTTTCTAGTGCTTCTCTTTTTTGGACTATCTCATACTCAGAATATCCTTGTACTTTTTTAAAATCATAATAGCACTCGATAAGCTCTTTGTTGAGTGTTGCATGGTGCGAGATAACTTTTTCACTAAAGATAAACATCCCACCTTTATGTAGAGAATCTGCTATTTTTTTCACAAGTTTTTCCCGTACGAGTGGGCGAATAAATTGCAAGGTATAGTTACTTATAAAAATATCAGCCATTTTATACTCATAGATTAAGATATCTTCACACAAAACCTCGATATTAGCTCCATATGCTTCACATTTTTTCTTGGCATGTTCGAGCATTGCGACAGAACTATCAAGTCCGATAAGTTCTACATCTGCATCTAGTTTTCTATGAAGTCGTAATAAAAATGAAGCAGTGGAGCATCCTAAATCATAAACACGTCCACCCTCTTGGAGTTTTTTTAAGATAAAAAATTCCCCTATTTTTTGAGACTCTTCATAAAATGGCACACTTCGTTGTAGCATATCATCAAAAACTGCTGCAACCTCTTCATCAAATTCAAATTGTTTTTTTATAGGCTTTGTAAATACTTTATCGTTCATTTTTTTCCTTCATTATGCTATTTTAACCAAAAATTTATGTGAGACTCTCTAAGATGAGCAAAAAATATAAAAGGGATATAATATGGAACTTGAAACTTCTACTTGGATGTTAATCTTTTTTCTAGGTTTGCTCACTGTGAGTATCTGGAAAATTTACGCTTTTTTACCAAATAAGCCTCTCGCGGATGATGACACTACAGAAGAATCTACGGCACTTCTTGACTCTATTATGCTAGATACTATAGCACGTCATGGAGGAAATTTACTTTCAAGTGAACAACTTTTTGAATTAATGCATGAGCATGAGAAGTTTAACAAAGAACTTTTTTGGAGATTTAATCTCAATAGACTCCATCAACTTCTGCGTCACTATTATGCTAAAAATCCCACAACTACTTCTATCGAAGATATATACAAAACTCTTCACTAGTTTTTTATGACATGTCATAAAGACATGCCATACTTTATCTAGTTTCTTTGCTTCGCATTTAAATCTTCAAATGCAACCATAGCACGCGCTATAAGAGTCTCTTGCCCAGCACGTAACCATTTTCTTGGATCGTAGTATTTTTTATTTGGTTTATCTTCCCCTTCTGGGTTTCCAATTTGGCCTTGGAGATAGCCTTTATTTTTCTCATAATAATCTTTTACACCTACCCACGTTGCCCATTGTGTGTCTGTATCAACATTCATTTTCACTACACCATAGCTAATTGCTTCACGAATTTCCGCTTGTGAAGATCCTGAACCACCATGAAATACAAAGTTAACAGGGTTAGCAACAGTTTTATAGTTTTCTTCTATATATTTTTGTGAATTATCTAAAATCTTTGGTGTAAGAACAACATTCCCAGGTTTATAAACACCATGAACATTCCCAAAAGAAGCAGCGATTGTGAAGTTTGGAGATATTGTACGTAATTCATTATACGCATAAGCAACATCTACAGGTTGTGTATATAAAAGTGAGTTATCTACACCTGTGTTATCAACTCCATCTTCCTCTCCACCTGTCACACCTAGCTCAATTTCGATGCTCATGCCAATTTTGCACATACGTTCTAAGTATTTTTTACTAATAGCAATATTCTCCACCAAAGGCTCTTCTGAGAGGTCTAGCATGTGAGAAGAAAAAAGAGGTTTTTTATGTATTTTATAATAGTTTTCACCTGCATCTAAGAGTGCATCAATCCATGGAAGAAGTTTTTTTGCCGCATGGTCTGTATGTAAAATCACTGGTATGCCATACGATTCAGCCATCATATGCACATGCATCGCACCACTTATAGCACCGGCAATTGCAGCTTTTTCATTTTCATTACTTAAGCCTTTTCCTGCATAAAATGCAGCTCCACCATTGCTAAATTGGATAATAACAGGTGATTGTACCTTTGCGGCAGCTTCTAATATACCATTGATAGAATCAGTCCCTACAACATTGACCGCAGGAATTGCAAAACCATTCTCTTTTGCGGCAGCATAAACCTTTAAAAGGTCCTCTCCAAAAATCACACCTGGCTTTACTAAAGCTAAAATACCTTTACCCATATTTTCCTCACTCTTCAAATATTTATTTTAAAATTATATTCTAGCATTCTTTTAAAAGAACTTTTTTTAGCTTAAAAGAGCAATACACTCACTATTTTCACACTCATTCTCTATAATGTCAGAAAAAAACGTTGTGAAAAATAAATTATGCTAAAATTAGGTTCTAAATTCTAAAAGTTACATACAATGTTCGCTCATGATAGCACTTACATGATAACTCCAAAAAAACAAATATTTATAGAGGCAAAATGTCAAAAAAACAAAATTCTGAGTGGATGACCGATATCATTCTTATCGATATTATCAACTTTTCAAAATTAGAATCTATTCACCAATTAGAAATTATTAACTATTTAACGAAAAGCTATACCATGATGCTAGATAAGATGTTAGTAAACTCTAACATGCCATTAAACAAGCTTGTTTTGGGATTTATCTCTACTGGAGATGGTTTTTTTTGTATCTTAAATCCAAGACTTAAAGGATATGGAACAATTTTAGGTCTTAGTTTTAATTACTTTTCAGAACAAATTGCAAAAAAATACCCTTATTTTGAAGGGATTCGTATTGCGGTGCATACTGGAAAAATATATGAATTTACCGATATACTGGGAAATAAAAACTATATTGGAGATGGTCTTAATGATTGTTCTCGCTACTTAGAGTTTAAAAATTACACTATCTCCACTGTAATGGTTTCTGAAGAGGCGTATAAAAGCTTTAAAAACTTTTTATCAATCTATAAAGATTTCAATACGCTTTTAGTAGAGCGGGAGTTTAAACACTCATCGCCTTATGTCTTTTTTGATAAACATGGTAATGAAAAAACGGGGATTTTAGTGTGGCTTAGAAAAGCTGGGATTATCAATCCACCTAATATAAATTTTAATTCAATCATTTAAAAAGGAAGAGTATGCGACTTACGATTGATGAGTATTCAAAATATTTTAAAATGTCCAAAGAGATGGTGCAATCCAAACTCAAAGCTAAAAAAATAAACTATATTATAGAAAATGGAATGACATATATTATTGTGACAAAAAAATCAGTTGATTCACAAAAGCATCAAGAGATTCAAGAGAGTATCGCAGTACAGCCACCTATGTTAAAGCTAAAACCAACAGTGGCAACTGTTCTAGGACTTTATCAGAGAGAGAACAAACAACTCAAAGCTAAGATAATAGAATTAGAAGCAAAAATAGATAAACTTATTGGCGATAAAGAACAGATGCTGAGAGATGAGCGTGATAAAATAGAAAAACTCTATACTCTCAAAGATACTCAACTTAAAGAAATTTTAGAGCTAGTAAATAAAAAAATAACACTAGAAAGTCAAAAAAATAATATCCATACGTTAGAGCATCAGTTTGATGAAACCTTTGAAGATATTAATATAGAGCAAGCCGAAGAGATAGAAAACAAAAATCTTAAACTCGTTGAGCTGAGTCCTTATTTAAAATCTCTTGATTTAAAATCATATCAAAGAAAAATCATCAAAAAAAGATTTTTACACGCTTGCAATAACGATGTTCGCATTATCCAACAAAATGGACGTATCTATCTTGATTTTTCAAGATATGACTATTCTGATCTTTTAACACATTGAGTTTGATTGTGATAGAGATACCTTTAGCGACAACGATTCGTACAAAAAACATCCAAGATGCAATCAATGAGTATGCTACACAAAACTTTATCCCTATTTCTGAGTGTGATTTTCAAATCAATCAAATAGAAACTTTTATAAAAACAGTTCATGAGAAAGGCTTTAATAAATTTTTTGGAGATATATCTGAGTTTGATGAGGCAAAAATCCTCAATGAGCATATCGAATTTCAGCAAATCTATACAGTAACTATTGCACCAAAAAAAGAGTGTGTAATCAACCTCATTTATAAAATAGAGTGGGATGAGTATAAAACAGATCCCAAACTCCTTTTAGGAAGTAACTCAAGAATCCCTTATCAAACCTACCAACCAAAAGAGATTTTAATACTTCTTTATAAAGAGATCAACAAGATAAAAGCTTTAAATCATATATTGGTGCAACTCTTTGATACAACCATGAAAAATAATCTTAAAGTGCTGACAAAATATATTTATGGTGGTAAATTTAAAAAAACAGTAAAAATTGCACTTTTTGATGGAATAACGCCTGAAGTAACCAAACAAGCCAAGGTTATTTACTGGTTTTTAGAGAGAAAAACTGAGCACCAGATAATAGAAGTGGAAGCAAATGAAATTTTGGTAGAGTTTAAAAAACCAAAATATGGAAGAAATGGATTTAATGCCTTTGGTAAAAGAATCGATAATGAATATTATGCCAATCAAAATGAGTTTAAAGCAGAGATAGATCTTGATACCATCTATATAGAAGAAAATGATGATAAAAAACTCTATCGTAGTAAGCACAAAGGGTATGTAAGTTTTGAAGATGATTACCTTAAGATAAGCAATAAGATAAATGTCCAAAAAATCTCACGCGTTCAAGATTCACTTGCTAAAGATGAAGCTAACAAAATAGAAGTACATATCTTACAAACAGATACTTCAAAAGATAGTATAGGTGAAGGGGTAGAACTTGTTTCTGAAACTATCCAAGTAAGTGGGCATGTGGGTGCAAAAAGTGTCCTTGAAGCGATAAACCTTCATATTTTAGGTGCAACCCATCAAGATTCAACACAGTTTGCAAAATTCGCAAATATCAATCGCCACAAAGGAAAACTACGTTGCCATAGTGCAAAAATCGCCCTTTTAGAAGGCGGTGAAGTGCATGCCTCAACAGTAGAAATCGAATCTTGTCTCAGTGGAACAATCTATGCACAAGATGTAATCATCGGTAATGTCAAAAGTAATCTTAAAGTGTATGCTTCACACTCTATTACTATACGAAATGTAAGTGGAGAAGATAATCTTTTTAAAATTAACTACCAAGATATCCCTATCATGACCCGTAAACTTGAATATATTACAAAAGATATGGAGAATCTAAAATACGATATTGAAACAGCAACTCGCAATAAATCAGAAAATCTAGAACAATTGAAAAAGAGGATGCATGAACTAAGAGAGCAACACGATACTATCAAAAACTCTGTAAAAACATCATGTATATCGGTTGATCAACCTTTTCAAGGTTTAAATACTATTATATTTACCATAGATAATAACCATGAGATTATCTATAAAACTGAAGCAAAAAGTTATAAACCATTTTATTTAGAAATAACAGAAGATTTTGTCAAACTCCACCCTACAAATAAGATTCTCCGCTACTAATTTTTTATATTTCGCTATCTATTTTGCTGTATTTCACAAAATGGATAGCTTTTTTTATCTTTATTTTATACGATATTCCGTATGAAATAGTATAAATTACTTCTTAATAAATGTTTATTATGTATAATATACTCGTTTTATTTTATATAATACACAATATTTACATTTTTATTAATAATAAAATGTATATTTAAGTATTAATATCGCATAATTTCTTTTATGCAAATTGACGACCTATTTAATATTCTTCACAACTCATTAGAATCAAAAAATAATGGGAAAAAGATATCTCTCAAGGATATGGCAGATACATTAGGTATCTCTATGCGTACATATCAAGATTGGAAATTAGGTCGTGCAAAGCCCCAGGCTGCAAGCGTTGTTATGAAAATGCTAGGGCAACTCGATGATGATGAGATTATTCGAGCGGTAAGAAAAATAAATAGACTAGAGGATTAAATCATGAGCACCACACTCACACAACAAGAGAGAGAAGCTTTAGAAGATGTTTTTTTATCGATTCATACAAATAAACAAAAATATGAAAAACTAAAAGAAATTTCACAACTTTTACTATGCAAAAACATCTCTTACCGCTTTGAAAATCTCTTTACTGACCTAAAAGTGGGCATAAAGCAAACAAGTTTTTCTAGTTTTACAACAATTTTTAGTAAAACGAAGAAACATTTAAGGAAATAAACTATAAAGTATCTCCAGCTGAATTATTTCAAACCTCACGTTTTTGGGAGGTTTAGTATAATTTCGGAAAAAATTTTATCCCAAGGGTCATTTATGAACAAAGCTCAATTCGTTGAATTAGTACAATCATGTGGTGCATACAAAACAAAAGTTGAAGCGGAAGCTGCTATTAAAGCGTTTACAGATGCTGTTACAGAAGCTCTCATCAAAAAAGAAGAAGTTTCTTTAGTTGGTTTTGGTAACTTTGCAGTTGCATTACAAAAAGGGAAAAGTGGAAAAGTTCCAGGAACTGATAAAACTTACACAACTCAGGACAAAATGGTTCCTAAGTTTAAAGCAGGAAAAGGTCTTAAAGACCGCGTTGCTGCAGGCAAATAAAGTTTTAATTTGTCGCTTTATGCGGCAAATTAACCTTCATTCATTATGAATTTCTCTTTTCTCACATCATTTTTTAAACCTAAACAAACACACTTACAAACTCCAGATTCACTTTTAATAAAAAAAATAAAAAATATAGCTGACCAATATAACCTTTCTCTTTTTCATAATAAAGCAATCTACCATCACAATCAAAAAAAAATTGTTCCACTCATAATTTTACATCCAAATAAAGGGCTCTTTTTATTCGAGCATAAAGACTGGTCTTATGATGACCTAAAAAATGCTACTATAGAAAAAGCAACAAATAAAAATCGGCTCCAAAATAATCTTGCTTTTGGGTCACTCCATGACTTTATACTTTTAAAGTACAAAGAGTTAACCCATACAGACACGCTAGAATTTTGTAACTTTTTACTTATGGAAAATCTCGATAGTACTCAGTACGAGTATCTTGATGATTCTTTTAAAGAGCTTCTTCCAAAGCATCGCATTATCTTTAATGACTCTAGCTACGAAGAGATAAGATTAAAGTTTTCACTCCAAGAGCCTCTCAACCAGATTTATGAGCCAAAAAGTATATTTCCTAATCTCTTTATTCAATATGCTTTATTTGATACACATCAGAATCTCTCTTTAGCTACAAAAGAACAAAGAGATTTTATAGATGCTCGACTTCTAAATCAACAAAGCTTGGCTGCTAAAACAGGTTCTGGAAAAACAAATGCTATTCTTTTAAAAGCACTTGTAGAAAAATTAGAAAACCCACAAAAACAGATAACTATCATAGAGCCTACACGCATAGCATGTGATATTTTACGCCAAAAACTTCTTATACTCATAGAACATGCCATAGTGACTATTAATCCTCTTTCTATTGAGATACTCACTCCGCTAGAACTTATCAATAAACAGCTTACACATTCAAACAAACCTCTTTTGCATGGTGAACTTTTTATAGATAAAAAACTCTTTTCTAAATCTATAAAGATTGCGGATTTAGTTATTTGCGATGATTCAGATCTTTTAAGTGACGAGTTTATTCAATATATAAGCTTGATGCAAAAAAAAGATACATTACTACTTGTTACAAATAGCTTTGATCCTACTCCTGACTTTTTCCTTCAAGATAACTTTATAAGTGAAAACAAACAAGTAATTTTCAAACAAGCAAACCAGCATGCCAAGAGTATGCAACTCTTAAGAGAGCTCTCAACTAAACATGCAGCAAAAGATATTTTAGTTGTTTGTGATTCTTTAACGAAAGTGCACTTACAAGAGGACTTAGAATCTTTTATAGAAGATAAAGCAATCTTATTAGATAGTTCCAAAACTCTACTGAATCAAGAGTTAGATGCACTTTTACTAGCATCTTACTCTGAGATAAGTGGTTTACATGCTAAATTTGTTTTGATGCTTGATATAGACAAAGCCTCACAAAGTCAAATAGAGTATGCTAAAAACCTAGCAACGGATACACTTTATATTGTGTATGAAGAGAGTTGTGAAATGATAGAAAAATTAAAGGAACAGTATGAGAGTCAAACTAACGAACCCTGAATATAAAAAGCTTCTCTTACCAGAAGTCTATAGTGTTACAAGAGAACATGGCACAGAAGCTCCTTTTAGTGGGAAATACAATAGCCATTATGAGACAGGTACATATAGCTGTATATGTTGTGATGCTTTACTTTTTGACTCAAGTACAAAATTTGATTCAAAATCGGGATGGCCGAGCTTTTATAATGCATTACCAAATGCACTTCAAGAGATAAAAGACAAAAGCTATGGAATGATTCGCACTGAGGTGTTGTGTAACAATTGTGATGCGCACCTAGGGCATGTTTTTGAAGATGGTCCCGCACCTTCTGGGCTTCGCTACTGCATCAACTCTGTTTGTTTAGATTTTAAACCAAGTGAGGATTTATGAGAGTATTTTTAGTTTTTAGTTTACTGTTTTTAGGGCTTTATGCACAAGATGTTAAACAACATGTCATTATGGAAACAACTCAAGGCAAAATAGAATTAGAATTATTTGCAGATGTCGCACCTTTAGCGGTAGAAAACTTTACTACACATATAAAAAATGGCTACTACAATGGTATAGCGTTTCATAGAATTATCAAAGGTTTCATGATTCAAGGTGGTGATCCAACAGAGAGTGGGATGGGTGGCAAAAGTATCTGGGGTAAACCTTTTAAAGATGAGTATAAAGATAAAACATTTAGTAAAGCTGGGATGTTAGCGATGGCAAACTCAGGTCCACATACAAATGGGAGTCAGTTTTTTATTACAACAGCACAAACCTCTTGGCTCAATGGTCACCACACTATCTTTGGTCAAATAGTTTCACAAGAATCTATAAATACTCTTAAAAAGCTTGATACTGTAGCAACTTCAGGTCGCAACGATAAGCCACTCGAGCGTCAAGAGATTATAAAAATATATATAAAGTAGAATAAAATGATAGATTTTTACAACGCTGGAATGAATGCTTTTGAAGCAAAGAAATTTGAAGAAGCATATGATTTTTTCATACAAGAACCAGAAAATCCAAGATGCGCTTTTGCCCTTGGTGTTCTTTTTTATAATGGTCAAGGTGTAAAAAGGGATTTTAAAACTTCCACACACTACTACGCCATAGCGGCAGAAGCGGGAATAGTTCCTGCGCAAGTGAGTGCTGGATTTGCTTATGCAAATGCGATGGGTGTACCACAAGACTTTGCTAAAGCAGTTTCTTTTTTACGTCCCGCGGCAGAAGTTGGTGAAGCAAGTGCTAAAATCACTTTAGCTGAGATTTATGCGATGGGTGAAGCGGGAGGTACAAGAGCAGAAGCTGCAAAGCTTATCCGTGAAGTACTTAGTTTTTCAAGTTCAGAAGAGGCGATGGATATTTACAATAAATACGAACTACACAAGGTTTAGAATATAATCTCCTTCTAACAATCTGCAAGTTATAATTGCGAAAATTTTCCAACTGCGGAGTAATTATGGAAATCAGAACGATAAAAAAACTTGAAAAAGTTGCTTTAAAAAAGAGTAGCAATGATTTAACACGTGTTGGTTTTGCACTTTTTTTTATGATTGGTGTTCTTACCTTTAGTTTACTCAGCAATGGTGGTATCTCCAATAATACATTCCTAGCCATAGCCGCCCTCATTGGCGCTTACATGGCAATGAACATTGGAGCAAATGATGTTGCAAATAATGTAGGTCCTGCAGTTGGCTCCAAAGCGATGACACTTACCATGGCGATAGTAATCGCAGCTGTCTTTGAAGCTGCTGGTGCGCTTATCGCTGGTGGAGAGGTAGTAAAAACTATCAAAGGTGGGATTATTGATATCTCCGCTTTTAATGGAGATGTCGACCCATTTATATGGGCAATGATGGCTGCTCTTTTAGCAGCTGCTCTTTGGCTTAACTTTGCCACTATGATGAAAGCACCAGTTTCTACCACGCACTCTATTGTGGGTGCTGTAATGGGTGCTGGAATTGCTGCAGCTGGATTTAACATCGTTTCTTGGGGAACTGTAGGACAAATCGCAGCTTCTTGGGTAATCTCACCTATTTTAGGTGGAGTTATTGCAGCATTCTTTCTCTATGCTATTAAAAAATCAATAGTTTTTAGAGAAGATAAAATTACCGCTGCAAGCTATTGGGTTCCTATTTTTGTGGCAATCATGGCATGGGCGTTTGTCACATATATTATTCTCAAAGGTTTTAAACAAATCTGGGCAGATATTTTAACACTTCTCAACCACATCCCTTTTGTCTCTTTTGAAATTATCTCTTCACCCTCATTTTTCACGGCTAACATACTAGGGCTCATGGTAGGAGTGAGCGTTTTTTATATCGTTAAAAAAAGACTCAGAAATGTTGTAGGTACACTTGTAAACTCAAGAAAGTCGGTCAATAAACTTTTTACAATTCCACTTATATTCTCTGCTGCACTTCTAAGCTTTGCACATGGTGCAAACGATGTTGCAAATGCGATTGGACCCTTAGCTGCTATCAATGATGCTGTTCTTCAAGGGGGAATCACTTCAGAATCTGATATCCCTTTTTGGGTGATGACAGTTGGGGCTTTGGGGATTGCTTTAGGACTTGCACTGTATGGTCCAAAACTGATTAAAACTGTAGGTGATGAGATAACAGAGCTCGATCAAATGAGAGCGTTCTCTATTGCAATGGCTGCAGCATTTACAGTTATTTTCGCTTCTGGTTTGGGACTTCCTGTAAGCTCAACACATATTGCTATTGGAGGAGTTTTTGGAGTTGGTTTTTTACGTGAGTGGATGCAACTCACAGATGATAAAGAGCAGCTAGCAACTACAAAACTCACAATCATAGATGAAAAGAAAAATCTTCATGCTTATAACAGAGAGCTCCGTATTCTTCAAGATCAAGAGAATAAAACAAAAGAGGACTATATACGTATTGTAGACTTATTTAAACTCATAACAGCAGAAGAAAAAAGTATAAAAAGTGCAAAGAAAGATATCAAACAAGCAAAAAAAGTAGAATATGTAAAACGCGACACTGTCAAAAAGATTATAGCAGCTTGGATTATTACTGTACCCGCGGCTTCTGTATTAGCAGCA
>JAVETY010000017.1:0-21768 GCA_034005815.1 Sulfurimonadaceae bacterium
TCATAAAATTATTTTATCCTTATCTACTTTAAACTATAATTCAAGCCATGGGTGAATTACTTCAATTAATTTTTCAAAAATACAACAAGGCGACTTTAACAAAAAAAGAGCTTGCCGAAGAATTAAGCATAAGCCTATCATCACTTGATAATCTTTTACAAAGTAATCAATTACCAATACGTTACATAAGACTCGGTGATTCACAGAAAGCGAAGTATGCTTTTCCAATTCAAGAAGTTTCAAATTTTTTGGAAACTCTAAGCTAACATATCTCCCATTACTTGCAAACTTTTAATACCATCATCGCTTCTGAGTTTTGCATATCGCAGAGTCATTTTTATATCTGAATGATCTAAAAGTTTTTGGATATGTGCGATTGGAACATTTTTTATATTTAGATGTGCAGCAACAGTGTTTCTAAAATCCTTTAATGCAAACTGATTAATATAAGAATATTTGTAATTAACTGTGTAATTCAAAATGTGTACCATCACATCTGGAAATGACGAAAGTTTATTATTTTTTGAATTCAGAAAAATATAATCATCCTCTTTTTTTCCATTCATCATATTTTTCAGCTCTTCTTCAACTTCGTTATTAACAATTAATGAATGATAATATCTTTGCATTTTGTGATTTTTTAGTTTAATACTTCTTCTTTCAAAATCTATGTCTTTCACTTTTATTGACATTAATGATTGTTCACGTGCCCCTGTTGTCAATGCTAATAATGCTATTAAATGTAAATGTTCATAATTTTTTCGAGTTTGTGATATATGCTTTGTTTCAGATAAATAATCTTTAATTTCAGTAGGTGATAAATATCGAGGTATCACATTTTGTATTTTTTCCACGCCGTTGATCTTTTTATAATAGCCATTGATTGGATTCACTTTCAACTTACCTTCATCTATGCAAAAATTACAAGCTGCATTTAAGACCTGAAAAATTATTAAAATAGTTTTTGGCGATAAAGTACCAATTATTGCTGCTTTTTCACTGTATGATAATTCTTTGTCATTCATTATTTCAGTTTTTGCTTCTTCACTTTGTCTTAGCTCAAAAATTCTATTGCGTTCTTCTAAATATTTTATATAATTTTGATCTCTCCAATCTTGACTATCTACAAGCTTTTGAATAATTTTCTGATTTTTTTCAATCTCTTCAAGTTCACGATATCTTATATCTAATTTATTTTTACCTGCACGTCTGCCATCACTTCGTTGTATTTTTTTTTGATTATAAAAATCACTTAAATCATCCCGTGTAATTAAATGTATGTTCATTTTTCCAATACCTGACTCACGAACATGATAATCATATTTTGTGGATTCTGCTCTCATACTCCTTGCGTTGTTATTTGCAAAATAATAATCAGCAACTTGATTTAAAGTTGTAAAGTATTTTTTCTTTTTGTCTAAAATTGATGGACTTGAGTTCAATTCCCCATTTAGTAACCGATCTTTCAAAATCTTTACTTCAAGCTTTTTTTCATTTAATATAGTTAATGCTTTTGCTTTTGTGATTTGAGGAGAAGTGCCTATTTTAAGTCTTTTTGAGACATTATTTTCATCTTTATAGGTTATAAAATAAGACAGTTTTTTACTTTTCAATTCAACAATAGAGATACCAGCATATTTTCCGCCAAGATATTGCATTTTAGTCCTTTTTTTTACTACAAACATTATACAAAAAAAATACCACAAATATACTACCAATTTATAAAAATACTACCAGTTTTTATGTTATTTACGCTTATTTAGGTTTATTTACATATTTGAGAAAAATGCTTAAAAAGCCTATATCAAGGTGAATATAGGTATTTTAAAGTAACTTGTAAAAGTATTGGACTGAATTTCACATAACCCGTCCACAACCTGTCTTTTTCTACTTGATACAACCCGTCATTTCGTGCTTGGCACAACCCGTCATTCCGTGCTTGACACAACCCGTCATTCCGTGCTTGACACGGAATCTCTTTCATCAAAACGCACTTGAGATCCTGAATCAAAACAAGAGAATCGCTTTTTGCAAAGCAAAAATGTTTCTTTAGGGTTCAGGATGACGTGCTTTATTCAGGATGACGTGCTTACAATGAAGCATTCAAAATGACGTACACTGAGTTTGTAAAAAAAGCCTATCTTTTTGATTTAGAAACAATCAAATATATGAAAAATGGGGCACCTATAAGAGCTGTGATAATCCCAATAGGTAGTTCGCTTTGTGTATCTAGAGTGCGTGCGAGTGTATCGCAAAAGATAAGGAAAAATCCACCAAAGAGAGCAGTTTTGCCAATACGATGTGTGAGTGAGATGGGATATATCTTGCTTACTATATGCGGGATGATAAGCCCCACAAACCCGATTGGTCCGCTAATGCCTACAAGTGTACCAATACCAAGAGCAGAGATGAGAAGCAGGATAAGTGTAACTCGTTTTGTATCAACTCCACGAAGCGAGGCACTCTCTTCACTCAGAGCTAGAAGTAAAAGCTCATGGCGGTAGAGATAGAGTGATATAAGTACAACCATGGTTAAAACAGAGAGCAAGATAGGATAAGTCCATCCGATAATAGAGAGCGAACCCATGCTAAAACGTAAAAGCATATCGTTTTGCACAGCACTTCCAAGATAAAAAACAATCATCAGCGCAGAGGTATAAAAAAGTGAGAGAGCAATACCTAAAAGTAAAAGTGAATTATGATTACGATTAGGAAGGTGTTTTGCTAAAAAAAGAAGCAGTAAAACTGTCCCCATAGCGCCGATAAATCCAAAAAGGCTCACCATGGCTATACCAAAAAAGAGCGTACTAAGACCTAGTTTGATGGCTATTCCAGCGCCTAAAACTGCTCCACTAGAGATGCCAAGAGTGTAGGGTGTCATAAGGGGATTGCGAAAGAGACTTTGGTATAAAAGCCCACAAAGAGCCAACAGCGCACCGGCACTAAATCCAAAAATAAGACGAGGGAGGCGGATATCAACAAAGATACTTTGTTCTATAGAAGAGGGCTCTAAAATAGCAAGAGGAGAGAGCAAAATTGCTCCAAGAAATGGGCTTGTAAGTAAGATAGTGATGCCAAAAAACCAGATGAGAAGTTTAATCATGGTGCAGTATCCAAGAGAAATCCTGAATCAAGTTCAGGATGACGAACTCCCGTCATTCCGTGCTTGACACGGAATCTCTTGCTTATATCCTTATGGTATGTCATATTTTTTAACGTAGCATTGAGATCCTGAATCAAGTTCAGGATGACGAATCTTGTTTCTGAATTAGTACTAGTGTATATAATTTTACACCATGCATGGGAACGAGAGAAAAACTCAACCATAACACACCGCCAAATTGGAAAATGCTACTCCATAAAGTTTTTCTAACTTGCCATCATCAAAAAACTCTCTTCCATAAAGCGTAACCATTTTATCTTTGATAAATCCAACAGGTGAATCTATAAAACATGCTAAGTGTAAATCATGTGTAATAAGGATGATTTGATGATTTTCTTTGAGCTTTTTTATATGTTCGGCGATTACTTTTGCATTGTGTGGGTCGAGATTGGCAGTGGGCTCATCAAAAATGATGATACTACTTTGTGCCACAAGTGCAGCGGCGATTTGGGCGAGTTGCGTTTCTCCGGAGCTTAGTGAATGTAGCGTTTGGTTTTTGAGATGCTCTAGTTTTAAAAGTTTGATAGATTTAAGAGCGAGTGTTTTATCATGTAGAGAGTAATCCAGATAGCTTTTTTTATGTGCAAATCGTCCCATCAACACAAACTCTTCTAGCGTGATATAGGGATCATACACTTCAAGCTTTGCAGGGATATAAGAGATGCGTTGTGCTTGTTCTAAAAGTGAAAGTGTTTTAATATCTCTCTCATCGATACAAATCAAACCATCATACGAGATAAGATTGCAAATCGCTTTTGCTAAGCTACTTTTGCCACTTCCATTTGCTCCCAAAAGTGTGAGATGATTCTCAATTGTAATAGTGATATCATTTAATATAATCGTGTCACTATAGGCGCATCGAAAGTTTGTAAGTGTGATTGGCATGTGGGTAATTTTTATCCTTTTTTACTCAGAGTGATAACATTATGAGTACATTTTCGTATTTTTTACGCATAGGTTGAACGACATGTCATAATTTATTTATTTTTCATGGTTCTAATGAAGTCATAATAGTTCAAGTTTCTCCGAAATATCTAGATATTATAGTAAAACAGTATAAAAAGTATTCTTTTTGTGGGGATGGAAGCTTTGTTTTTTTATGACATGCAATACATTTTTTTATAGATAGTGAGAAGTTATATATAAAGCTATTTCCAATGATATATGTATATAATAGTACTTCAAAAAAAATGAATTGGAGTAAAGATGAAAAAGTTGGTGTTAATTTTAGCAATGGTGTATAACCTTGTTGCGTTGGATGCGTTGAGTGCCATTCCTGAGGATCAGAGAAAAGTTGTTTTACGGGTGATAGAGGTTCTTGATTTGCCGTTGAATGAAGCTAATAAAGAAGCTGTATATAAAAAATTGGGTGATTTTTTCACAAAAAATTGGTCTGCACACTGGACAACAAACTCTTCTGCAGCAAACAGTAAGATAGAAAAAAGTAAAACGCAAATATGTGACGTAACAATTTACAATGATAATAGAATTACAAATTGTACTTTTGTATATTTTAAAAGTGAAAAACAACTTTTCATTACCTTAAAACAGTATGTTACAGGGGAATCAGATGCAGTCTTGGATCTTTATGGGGAAAGAAAAGCAGATACTAAATATTCACTTGAAAATGAAACAGATAATTATGCATATTTTCAAGAAAAGGGCTACATGAGCTACGAAGCGTATCATATTAAAGCCCCTGTAGGCATGGTGATTTATGAAAGCTCTTATATACTTGATATTAAGTAATTTTTTCGAGATTGAAAGTATCGTTAGATGGCATGTCATAGTAAAATCCTACATTCAAAAAAAGGGTAGTAATGTTTCAAGAGTTTAAAAAGTTTCTTATAAAAGGAAACATGGTTGATATGGCGGTTGGTTTTATCTTCGGGGCGGCTTTTGCTACTCTAGTGCAGTCGCTTGTTAAAAATATAGTGATGCCTCCTGTTGGTATGCTTCTTGGGAGAGTTGATTTCTCAAACCTCTTTATCACACTTGATGGAGAGAGCTACAACACTATCGCAGAGCTTGAAGCAGCGGGTGCACCAGCTATAAAAATAGGTATGTTTGTTAATGATACTATCTCGTTTTTGATTTTAGGAACTGTTATGTTTATGCTTGTAAAAAGCTATAATAAACTCAAAGCTAAAGAAGAGGAAGTTGTACCAGCCGCACCGACTGAAAAAACATGTGGTGAGTGTGCAATGAGTATTCCAGTTGCTGCAAAAGTTTGTGGATACTGCGCTAATAAAGAGGTATAAACTTATAAGTTATCATCTTGAACCCTAAAGAAACATTTTTGCTTTGCAAAAAGCGATTCTCTTGTTTTGATGCAGGATCTCTAACGCGACAAGATGAAAGAGATTCCGTGTCAAGCACGGAATGACGGTATGTTTCAAAATGAAAGGGATTCCGTGTCAAGCACGGAATGACGGCATGTTTCAAATAGAAAGCAACAGTTTTTCAAATACAAAATAATGATTATTTCAGAACTTATGATGGACTATATTTTAATATTTCATCTCTCTACAAAGTCTTTCTATCGTTAAAGCTACTCGGTGTGAGGGGATATGTAAATACTCTTCATCCACTATAGATATGCGGTTGTTTTTAGATGCTTTTGTTGGAAGTGCACGCCATGATTGGAGCGCTTTTTCGATGTCTATATTTTTTTCTGTGGCATGTGAGTGCAAGATTATTATCTGATCAGGACTCAGTGCTATAACATTTTCATAACTTAGTACTGGCTGTGCAGTTACATTGCTTGTAAAGGCATTTGTATTACCACATGCCATGATAATATCATCAAAAAAGACATCTTTTCCCGCTATGTAAATCCCTCTGCGTAAATCCTCATGCAAACCGTATACTATTAATACACTATGTGGATCTTTATTCTTTGGCATGCTGCTGAGTGCGTTGTTTATGGCATGTATAAGTTTTTTATCATCTGCATCAAGGAGTTTAGCGATGGTTTGGATGGAGTTTTTTATATCATCTATCGTTTTGAATCTAAGTGCGGATGTTTTGATATTGAATTTTTCTAGTTTAGCAAAAGTGTCTTGATGGTACGATTGCCCCAAAACTAAGGTTGGTTTGAGGGCGATTATCTTTTCTATATTTGGATTGTTGTGTCCGCTCACTATGAGAATATCTTGTGCTTCTTCTGGATAAAGAGAAAATGCACTTGTGCCCACTACCTCTTCTCCACGCTCTAAAGCGAAGAGAATCTCCGTGATAGAAGGACTAAGAGAGATGATACGCTCTTTGGCATAAAGGCTAATAACAAGTAAAAAAAGAAAAGATAAAATTCTCATATTATATTTCTAATATTTCGCAGTCATACCAACATAGAAACTTCTTCCTGCTGTTGCATAACCATCTACTGTTTGGTAATGTTTGTTAGTGAGGTTATCTGCTTTTGCGTAGATTGATATATATTCATGTGCTTTATAGTTTGCAACTGCACCAGCAACTATATAGCGACCTGTTTGTGCGCCTTGTACTGGTGGGTATCCCTTAACATCATGGCGTTTTCCTATGTATTGTGCATTAGCACCTATATCAAAGTTATCCATTATATACCAGATAGCTTTTGCATCGAGTTGCTGTTTAGGACGACGTGGAAGTGTTTTGCCATTTTGATCTTTTGTATCTACATAAGTATAAAGTCCTTCAAGACCTACTTGATTAAAGAAGATATCTTTATAGCCAAGTTCAAAACCTTTAAAAATTTGTTTGCCATCCATTTGAACATATCCAGAGCCTACCCAATCGATAGCATCGCGAACTTCATTACGAAATGCAGTTGCCCACACGACATCATTTCCAAGCGTAATATCAAAAGTACGTGATTTTTCAGGCTTTAAGTTGGCACTTGATATATCTCTGTTGGATAGTTGGTATAAAGATGGTGCGTTATATCCTGTACCACCATTAATAGCAACATATATATCATTGTGTACAAATTGTTTTAAGCCCAGTTTTCCTGTGAGAGCATTTTTAAATTCACTGTATCTATCAAAACGGAGTGATTCTGTGAAAATAGTTGCATTTTCACCAACAAGATTTAGCTTATTGTAGTTTGTAGCAAATAATGATTTTGCATTATAGTTTTTTTCATTTTCTTTATCATCAAATTTTTGATAAGAAGCTCCAACACGTAGAAAACTATTTTCTAGATAAGAGATTTTGTCATCAAGTTTTACTTCTTGTACAGAACCTTGATAGTTGTATGTATCAATTGGATTAGCACCCCAACCTACAAGTTCAGTAGTTCTCTTAAAAGTAGAACGACTATATTGAAGGTTTATATCATTGATACTATCTTTATGTTTATATGCAGCAGTATAAAAGCGATTTTTAAGCTCTGTATTTGGAATAGATGAATCACCAAAAGCTCCTCCAGATGAGTCAAAATTTACCTTACTATCAATAATTTGCGTACCAAACTCAAATCTATCATTTTCAGTTATGTTGATACCTAGTTTCGTATTAAAAGATTTATTACGATAGTTATCTTTTTCTAATGCCAAATCTTTTTGTTTTTTTCCATAACCTAAAGTATCTTTTGCCGGTTCTGAAGCTGAAAACCCATCTGTGCTAACTACAGAACCACCTAAAACAATATCAAAATATTCTGCACCATATGAAGCTTGTAATGCAGTTGTTTTAGTTTCGTATGCACCATATTCTACTTTAGCTGCTGCGTGTAAACCTTTTTTTGCTTTTGAAGTAATGATGTTAATAACACCGGCACTTGCATCCGCTCCCCAAACACCTGATTGTGCTCCCTTTATAACCTCAATTTGTTCTACATTAAAGAGCATTATTTGGTCAAACTGAGCAGCTCCTGCCGTTCCTGTGACATCGTTATAACGCACTCCATCAATAAGAATAAGAACATTATGCGTATTCATCCCACGAACAAACATCGAACTTTGTTGTCCAAGTCCACCATTTTGTGTTCCTGCGATATTCCCAAGCTTTGAAAGTGCTTCAAAAAGATTTGTGATACGTGACTCTTCGAGCTCTTCTTTTGTGATGATAGTAACTGAGTCTGTCACATCTTTTTTAGCAACGCTTGTTCCGTGTGCTGAGACTACATTGATAGTTTCGAGTGTAAATTGGTTTTTGGCATGCGCGCTTGTAAGTATTGTTGCAACTAAGAGTGAGAGAGAAAGTGTTTTTTTCATTGTATTCCTTTGATTTTTTATGATGTATGACATGTCAAATTTTATGACATGTCATGGTGGGGATATAGCGTTATTGAGGGATTTGAAATAGTTGAAAAAATAGTTTTGATTGGAGTGTAGGCGAAGGGCTTTGCGAGTTATTTTAAAATAGTAACAATTACAATGAGATGCTTTAGTATTTAAGAGGATAGGGCAGGAGAGAATATCTAGTTCCTCTTCTAACTCTTCTTCCTCTTGTCTATCGAAGCCTAACGATAGATGGAAGCTCTCTACCCGAGAAGTATTTGCTTGTAGGGAGATTTGATTTGTTGTGGCTGTTATGGCACTGAGTCTAAAATAGTTTTTGCCGAAGCCTTTTGGTAAACGCATCTCTCCCCCTTTACTTTTTCGGAATTATAACAAAAAACTAGGATAAAATGGTTCTTATGAAACTATCACATTTAAAACAAATCATTACATATTTACAAAATTTTAAAAAAATATCGGCGATACATAGAGTAAGTGATACGATTATAAAAATCAGTTTTGATAGAGATGAAGAACTCTACTTTGAGATGCAACGCTCCAATGCGACAATATTTAAAGCACAAAGTTATGAACGATCCAAAGTTTATAACGCTCCTTTTGATGTCATCCTCTCCAAGCGTTTTAACCGTGCAAATATTTTAGATGTGGAACTTATCAACGAAGATAAGATTTTGCGATTTAAAACTTCTATCGCTTCGGCTTATAAAGAAGAGACGCATTATCTACAGTTTGAATTTACGGGTAAATATACCAATGTGATTTTGCTTGATAGTGATTTTATTGTGTTGGAAGCTTTAAGACATGTCGATTTATTTTCATCATTTCGTGAGGTGCGTGTAGGACAAAAACTACTTGATATTCCAAATGCTCCTTATGTAGCAAAAGAGTATCCGATAGATGATATAGAAGCGTTTTTATATGAGCAGTATAGAAATGAGCAAGCGCAAAAACTCTCATCTCTTAAAAAACAAAAAGTCTCTTATCTACAAAAGAAACTTCAAAAATTAGAAAAACTTCTAGGAAAACTTGAAGACGAAACAGCACTTTTAGAAGAAGCACAAACGATGCAACATTACGGCAATCTCGTGCTCTCCAAGATGCACGAAATCAAGCCCTACCAAAGTGAGATAATAGTGCAAGATTATGATGCAAATGATGTGACGATAGACTTTTTAAAAGCATATCCGACAGTTGCACTTATGGCTTCTTCACTCTTTAGTAGAGGCAAAAAAGCTAAACAAAAAGCACAGCATATGCATATAGAAAAAGATAATCTAGATGGAAAGATAAACCATCTCAAACTTTTTATCAACAGCGTAGAAGAAGCAGAAGATGTTTCAAAAATTATGCTTCTTTTTCCAAAGCAAACACAGGGTAAAAAAGTAAAACAAAATGAATCTGTAGAGACTTTTTGGGTTGAGGGATACAAAGTACAACTAGGAAAAAGTGAAAAAGGCAATATAGAACTGCTAAAAAATGCAAGAGCAAAAGATATCTGGATCCATATGAAAGAGCGTCCATCTGCACACGTTCTCATCACAACAGATAAGCAAAATGTCCCGATGGATGTTATAGAAAATGCTGCGAAACTTTGTGTAATGTTTACAATGTTTGATAAAGGTCGCTATTTGGTCGATTATACTCCAAGGCGTGAAGTGAGTATCCAAGAGGGTGCAAATGTACTTTACAATAAATATAAAACAATCGAAGTAGATACGAGATAAGGAGACAGTTATGGCAATAGGAGCTATTGGAAATACTATTTATGTCAATCAACAAACTGCTTCTGTATCCTCAGTACAGGGAAATTTAAACACAAAATTTGATTTACAAAACCTTGCGGCACAGATAGCTGCGAATGAAAAAGATGAAAAAGTAAACGAGGTACGACCTACCGAAGAGAACCAAATGGTAGATGCAGATAGAGAACGTCAAAAAGAGGAAGAAGAGCAAAAAAATAAAAGATCACCTAAAGATGAAAACGAAGAAGATGAAGAGGAAAAAGACCCTAATGCGAAGGGTTATAAACTCGATATTAAAGTGTGATTGGATATAATCGACATTTAAAATTGGCATAGGGGATTTTTTATGGATATTTTTTCACAACACAAAGAACGAATAGTTACAGGTTTGGCTATTTTAGCAGTTGTACTCGTTATCGCTTGGATAAATAGCCCACTTTTGGTATGGCTTGCTTTAGGTGGTGTGTATCTTTTGGCTTTTCACGAAGCACTTAAACTTTATAATGTGCAAACACATAATTCCCTTTATTTTTTTGCAGTTGTGATTTGGCTTCTGGCAGCGATTTACCCGTATGGAAATGATCTGTTTGTTTTAGCTGGTGTCGTGTATGCAAGTGCTGTCGCATATAACAAAAATCTAGAGTGGAAACATTTTCTCCCATTTATCTATCCTACGGCGGGAATGCTATTTATCTTTACGATGTACCAAGAGTACAACATGATATCGCTTGTATGGCTCTTAGTTGTGGTTGCTATGACGGATGTGGGCGCGTATGCAGTTGGTAAAAGTATTGGAAAAACACCATTTTGTGAGACAAGCCCGAAAAAAACGATGGAAGGAGTTGTAGGCGGAATCGCTGTTGCAACTCTCTCTGGTATGTTCTTGGGTCTTACGATAGTTGATTTTTGGATCTCTTTTCTTATCTCTTTCTTTGTAGCGACTGCTTCGGTATTTGGAGATTTGTTTGAGAGCTCACTCAAACGCGCTGCAGGTGTCAAAGATAGTGGAAATATTTTCCCAGGACATGGCGGAATGCTTGACCGCATCGATGGATATCTCTTTGGCGGGATTGTGATGCTTGTGCTTCTTAGAGGCTTGGTATAAATTTGTGGTTGTTTTAGGATCTACAGGCTCTATTGGAGTTAATACTCTCGCAATTGCAGAAAAATTTAACAAAGATATTGAAGTACTCTCTTGTGGAAATAATATAGACCTGCTCAACAAACAGATACAAAAACATAATCCTAAAATTGTTGTAGTAGGCAAAAAAGAGGATGTAGAACGTGTCAATCACCCTTATGTTTTTCATGGTGAGGATGCGATACTGCGCGCAATAGAAGAATCAGAAAGTAAACTTGTAGTCAATGCTCTTGTTGGCTTTGTAGGATTAGCACCTACTCTTAAAGCTTTGGCATGTGGGAAAAAAATCGCTCTTGCAAATAAAGAATCTCTTGTGGCATGTGGAAAGTTTATAGATACTTCACGCATTCAGCCAATAGACAGTGAACATTTTGGGTTATGGTATCTTTTACAAGAACGCCCAATTGAGCGGATGATAATCACAGCAAGCGGTGGGGCATTTCGTGATTGGGATTTGGCAGATTTAAAAGATGCAACACTCGAAGATACACAAAAACATCCTAACTGGTCGATGGGGCAAAAGATAACGATAGATAGTGCCACAATGGCAAATAAAATATTTGAACTTTTAGAAGCAAGATGGCTTTTTGGTGAGGGAAAATACGATGCTATTATTGAAACTAAATCACTTATACATGCCATGATTGATTATAAAGATGGCTCTACCACAGCGCACTTCGCACATGCTAATATGCAACTTCCAATAGCGTATGCTATGGACACAAAAGTAGATACAAATATTTTAGGGCATGTTGATTTAGTAAAAGTGGGTGCACTTGAATTTAGAGAAATATGTAAAAAACGTTATCCTGTTTGGGAAATCAAAGAAGACTTGCTAAAAAATCCAGAACGTGGTGTTGTTGTCAATGGTGCAAATGAAGCAGCAATAGAATTATTCATAGAAAATAAAATAGGTTTTATGGATATTTCAAAACTTATTTTACAAGCGTATGATCGTTGTTTAGATATACCAAAAAATGTAGATGATGTTTTTTTGATTGATAAGCAAGTAAGAGAATTTGTAAGGTTGTGTGTTTGATGCTAAGTAAAATACAAGAAAAAATCGTAGCGAAAATATTAACGTATTCACCTACAACAGTTGTTGTCATGAGTATGGTAATTGCAACCTTTTTATCTGTTCCATCTGTTTATTTGTTAAGTATTATTTTTGATCAATCTTATACTACTTTTTTATTTACGCTTACTATTGCAATGCCTTTACTTATCACCCCCGTCGTGGTGATTGTTTTACTTAAAATGGTAAAACATCTTAACTATTATAAAAAATATCTTGAATTTGAGATAGAAAAATCAAAAGAAAAAGATATTGTGCTTTTTGAACAAGCGCGTTTTTCTATTATGGGTGAGATGCTTGCAAATATATCTCATCAATGGAAACAACCGCTCAATACCATAGGACTTGCAATTGTTTCTCTACGGACATCAAGCTTAAGTGAAGATGAGTATGAACGTTACTACGATATTATGGAAGATAATATCAGCCATCTAGCGACAACTATTAATGATTTCAGCTCTTTTTTTGATCAAAAAACGCATCTTGAGATACGTACAATTGATAGTATTATTAAAGAGATACATTCTATTTTGGGTATTTATTTAAAAAATAAAAATATAACTTTGAGTGTCGAAGAGGATAATCAATTAGGTACGGTTCAGTTTGCATCATCTATCTCTCAAGTACTTTTAAATCTTATCAATAATGCAAAAGATGCATTTGAAAATAATCAGCAAAATAAATCGATACTACTCGCATTTACTACACTTTCAGATGGGGTAATAATCACTTGTTGTGATACGGGTAAGGGGATTGACTCCGAAATTCAAAAAAAGATTTATGACCCATATTTTAGTACAAAGACAAACAAAAGAGGAAGCGGTATAGGCTTGTACATGTCAAAGCAAATTATCCAAAAACTTTTTAATGGTACGCTTGAAATTGAGAAAAACTCTAACTACAGTACTTGTTTTACTATTAGACTTCCTTTTTCACATAACTGTATTCTTCAAACTAAAGGGTAAACATGGGAACTATTTTATCAATTGAGAGTAGTTGCGATGATAGTGCTATCGCTATAACCGAGATAGAAACGAATAAACTTTTATTTCATAAAAAAATATCACAAGAGATAGAGCATAGTATCTATGGAGGAGTTGTCCCCGAGCTTGCGGCTAGACTCCATGCAGAAGCACTACCTAAGATACTAGAGCAATGTGAGCCGTATCTACCGAGAGTAAAAGCAGTGGCTGTGACATCGAGTCCAGGGCTTACTGTCACACTTGTTGAGGGTGTTACGATGGCCAAAGCGATCTCTATTGCTCTAGAAGTTCCTCTCATAAGTGTAAATCATCTTATCGGGCATATCTATTCACTTTTTATAGAAAAAGAGGAACAATTTCCTATGACGGTACTTCTCGTTTCAGGTGGACATACGCAAGTGATGGAAGTTACAAGTTTAAGCAAAATAAAAACTGTTGCCAAAAGTATGGATGATAGTTTTGGCGAGAGCTTTGATAAGGTAGCTAAAATGATGGGGCTTGGATATCCGGGTGGTCCGCAAATACAAGAACTTGCAAAAGGTGGAGATAGAGAACGATATAAATTTACTATCCCACTCTCACAATCGAAAGAGATAGCATTCTCCTACTCAGGATTAAAAAATGCAGTGCGTTTAGCAGTAGAAAAAGGGACAAAAGAGGATTATAAAGATATCGCTGCTTCATTTGAGCATATTGCAGTTGCGCATCTCACACAAAAACTCAAAAAATATTTTAAGATAAAACCTCCAAAACGATTTGCTATCGTGGGTGGTGCAAGTGCTAATCTTTATTTAAGAGAACAGATTGAGATACTTTTAAAACCTCATAATGCGGAGTTGATTTTAAGTGAGCTTGCTTACTGTTCTGATAATGCCGCGATGATTGGTAGAATAGGGGTTGCCCTCTATCATAAAGGTATTTTTACACCTATGGATTCACTTCAAGTGACGCCAAAAAGTAACATTTAATCTTAAATTAAGCTTATTGTAAAACCCATTATCTCTAATTAAGAGTAAAATTATCCGATTTCAAATATACTGCGTGCACAAATTAAAAAACATGAAAAAAGGAGCCAAAATGGCAACTACAAAATTCAAGGGTACAGAAGTTAAGTTAGTAGGAAATCAAGTAAATGTTGGTGATAAAGCACCAGAAATTACAGTAGTAAACTCAAATGGTTTGGGTGATGTAGTAGTCGGTGGTGCACAAGGTGTAAAACAACTACTTATCGTTGTTCCATCTTTAGATACAGGTGTATGTGCAACTGAAACTCGCAACTTTAATGCAAAAGTTGCAAACTTATCAGGTGTAAAAACTACTGTTGTTTCTATGGACTTACCATTTGCTGCTGGACGTTTCTGTTCTGCTGAAGGAATTGATAAATTAACAGTTGCTTCTGACTTTAGAAACAAAGATTTTGCTAACGCTTACGGAGTACTTCTTGGTGGTTCTGTACTTGCTGGTGTTACATGCCGTGCTATTTTCGTAATTGATGAAAAAGGTATTGTAACTTACAAAGAGATCGTTCCAGAAATTACTGAAGAGCCAAACTACGATGGTGCACTTAACGCAGTAAAATAATTTTAGACTCCTTTTAAAATTTCACTAGTTACCTCTTTTGAGGTGACTAACACAAGTAAGTTTTACTTGTTTATTCCTTCTTCTTCTTCTTTCGGGTATAAATTTCAATCTTTGTTTTAATTTATTTGCCCGAAAGCTTTGCTATAATTCTTCTATTAACAATAAGGGGTTTCTTATGAAAAAATCTATCAAAACTATGGCATGTGCACTTTTGCTAGTCACAACTGCAAATGCTGATTTTTTAAGAGTCGAAGCAGGTGCTGGTGCATGGATGCAAAAGCCAAAAGGTGGTATAACGGCAGATGGCGCAAGCTATACAGGAAGTGATATTTCAAAAGAAGATAGCACAACAAAAGGGTATGTTTGGGTACTGTTTAAGCATTTTGTTCCAGTTGTCCCAAATCTTCGTTTAGAATATACAGAAGTTGAAAATGATGGTGTAGCAAATGGAACATTTAAAAATTTCAATGCACTCATTGCTCCATCAAGCTTGAAGATGAAACAGTACGATATTATCCCTTACTACAATATCTTAGATAACACTGCATGGATTACACTCGATGTAGGACTAGATATAAAAGTAATTGATGCCACGTATGATCTAAATCATGTTGTGAATCTAAATACAGGTGGTACAAGTTATTCAGAATCAAAAACAATCCCACTTCCACTTGGATACGTAAGAGCAAGAGTAGAAGTGCCTGCAACTGGTTTTGGTGTTGAAGCAGACGTAAAATACATCACATATAGTGATAATACAGCATATGATATTCGTGCAAAAGTCGATTATACATTTGATATCACTCCACTGATCCAACCAGGTATTGAGGTTGGATATAGAGTGCAAAAATATAAAGTAGATAAGCTTTCAGATATTAAGATGGATCTTGATTTTGCAGGGTTTTATGCTGGAGCGATGGTACGCTTTTAGTACTTACATGCCATGAAAACTTCTAAGAGGGGAAACCTCTCCTAGAAGATTTTTTTCTAAAACTTCTATCTCACACACGAGCCAAATCCCAAACTCATCATAAACTTTTTTTTGCGCTTCTTGGATTAAAAAGAGTGCATCAGTAAATATTCCACCGCCGTGATTGACTAAAAAGTTGGCATGTGCAACACTAAACTCCATACCACCTTTATGTACACCCTTAAGTCCTACGGCTTCGATAAGTCGCCCTGCATAATCACCAACGGGGTTTTTAAAACAGCTTCCTGCACTTGGCGTGCTTGGTTGATTCGAGCGCATCGTTTTAAATATCGTTACCAAGTCGTGATTAAATCCTTCGCTCAGTGCCAATGTTGCTTCTAAAATAGGTGTTTGTATATTTGATGTTCTATAGCCTAAACCCAAATCTTCTTTAAGTAATAAACCATGACATGTCTTAACTGAAATAAGCTTATTTGCTATCTCCCACTCTTTGAGACCTGCGTTCATTTTTACAATCCCGCCCAAAGTTCCTGGAAGATGAGATATAAATTCTAGACCACCGATATTATGTTTTTTACAAAAAGAGGCGATTTTTCCTGAGGGAGTAGCTGCTCCAATCACAAGAGTGTCGTTTTCAATTTTTATATAATCATACTTTTTACTAAGCATCATAAGAGGTGGAGGATTGTCTCCCATAAGGATATTATTGCACGAGCCTATCAGGTAAGCATTGTCGGGAAATTCACAATCTTCAATAACAAACACATCGTGAACTCCGCCTAATTTCATAGATGAATATTTAGAAAAATTGATAGATTTAAAAGCCATTATTCTATAAAAGATGGAATCATATTAAAAATATTTGTAGAGAAGTCAATCATCGAGTTTAACATCCAAGGCATAGTGAGGATAATTACGATAACAACACCCACAATCTTAGGGATAAAGCTTAGCGTCATCTCATTAATTTGTGTAGTAGCTTGAAAGATACTTACAGCAAGTCCCAAAAACATTCCTGTAAGTAATCCAGGAAGTGCCAATGTAAGGGCGATTTTAAATGTATCAACTCCAAGTGCAACAAGTTTTGCTTCCATAGTGACCCCTTAAGAATTTCGAAGTGTATTGTACTCTTTTGGAATCAAATAATCTTCAACTTTAACAAGTGTTTCATAAAAACCGTGTTTATATCCAAGAGCAAAAAGTGTATCGATTGCTTTGTATTGAATCTCACTTAGTTCAATAGAATCATCATTTGCATACAGTTCTAGGTATCTTTCTAAGGTAGCTGCATCGATACGTACAAGATCTCTTTCAAGCAACATTTGGCTCAGGCGCTCTTTATGATCACGTGCAACGCGCACTGCTTTTGTAAGTGTTTCTTCATAGGCAATAGCTTTTGTCAGTGGAAGCGATCTGCGTATTGCCATCCCACCTAGTGGAAGCGGTAGACCTCCACCTGAAAGCTCTTGCCAGATATCCCACATCTCACGCTCCACCTCAAGTGCATCGTTGTAATTGAGGATTGACTCATGGATAAGTACACCTGCATCGACTGTGCCATCAAGAACTGCATTTTCGATTTCTAAAAAATTCATATATGTAACACGTGCATCAGGATAAGCGATACGAAAAAGCATAGCATTTGTTGTATGTTTGCCACTAAGAGCAACTTTGAAATTGCGTTTGAGTGCTACACCCTTTTTTTTGATAACTTTAGGCCCATATCCCTCGCCAAAGCTCACAGCAGTACGAAGAGGAGCATACTCATCTTTAATATGTGGATAGAGAGCAAAACTGATTGCTACTATGTCATAAACACCGTTTAACGCATCTTCGTTGAGTGTTTGTATATCTTTTGCAATATTGTCAAAGGTAACATTTGGCATGTCAACCCAACCAAACTTGATTGCATAGTACATAAAAATATCATCCGCATCAGGAGAGTGCGCTATAAGAGTTTTCTTCAAAATAGATCCATTTCTAAAAAATTTGGCAAAAGCCTGTTAAATATAAACTATATTTTAACCAATTCAGGATAAAATTTCACCCTTGTTTATCGGTAATCTTTAGGTAAACGGCACGAAAAAAAGAAAAAATATGACAAATTGAAATATTTTTCATTTACTTCGAAAAAATGCCATACAATGGTGAAAATCAATACAAGTGAGCCAAATATGGACGCAAATAAACAAAAATCGCTAGACCTTGCGATGAAACAACTCGATAAAACATTTGGAAAAGGCGCGATAATGCGTCTGGGCGATAAAGAAATTGTGCCAATTGCAGCGATAAGTACAGGCTCTTTGGGACTTGATCTTGCCCTTGGGATTGGTGGAGTACCTCAAGGAAGAGTGATAGAGATCTATGGACCTGAAAGTTCTGGAAAAACAACTTTAGCACTTCAAATTACAGCAGAGTGTCAAAAAGCGGGTGGTGTATGTGCGTTTATCGACGCTGAACACGCGCTCGATGTGCTTTATGCTAAAAATCTTGGTGTGGATATAGAAAATCTTTTGGTTTCACAGCCAGATTATGGTGAGCAAGCACTTGATATAGTAGAAACAATTGCAAGAAGTGGCGCGGTTGATTTAATCGTAATCGACTCTGTTGCAGCACTTACTCCAAAGTCTGAAATCGAAGGCGAAATGTCAGATCAAAACGTAGGTGTTCAAGCACGTCTTATGTCAAAAGCACTTCGTAAGCTTACGGGTATTTTACATAAAATGAATTGTACGGTAATTTTTATCAATCAAATCCGTATGAAAATCGGAATGATGGGATATGGTTCACCAGAAACAACGACAGGTGGAAATGCTCTCAAATTTTATGCTTCTGTGCGTATAGATGTGCGACGTATCGCAGCACTTAAACAAGGTGAAAATAATATTGGTAACCGCGTAAAAGCAAAAGTAATAAAAAATAAAGTGGCACCTCCATTTCGTCAAGCAGAGTTTGATATAATGTTTGGTGAGGGAATCTCAAAAGAGGGTGAACTCGTCGATTATGGTGTAAAACTTGATATAATCGACAAAAGTGGTGCATGGTTTTCGTACGAAGATACGAAGCTAGGACAAGGACGTGAAAACGTTAAGGCTAAATTCAAAGAAGAACCTGCACTAGCAAAAGAGATAGAGGAAAAAATAAAATCGGCAATGGGGATAAATAACCTTATCACTATGGATGCATCAGAGATGGAAGCAGAAACCGAGACTGAACCTGAAGAATAACAAATTTTAAAATAAAGGTAGACATATGTTTATAGATAATGTAAGTGCAATTGAAGTAATGGACTCAAGAGGAAACCCAACGGTAAAAGCAACAGTAACACTCAGTGATGGAACTGTAGCAACTGCAATCGTACCAAGTGGTGCAAGTACTGGAAAACGTGAAGCACTAGAGCTTCGTGATGGTGGCAAGAGATATATGGGCAAGGGTGTTTTAAAAGCAGTTGAGAATGTAAATTCACAAATCGCTGATGCACTTATTGGATATTCTCCATTTAACCAAGGAATCATTGATGCGACTATGAAAGAACTTGATGGAACTGAGAATTATTCAAACCTCGGAGCTAATGCAGTTTTAGGTGTTTCTATGGCTGTTGCTCGCGCGGCAGCTCAAAGTCTTGGTGTTCCACTCTATCGCTACCTTGGTGGTGCAAACGCTATGGTTGTTCCAACGCCTATGCTAAACATTATCAACGGTGGAAGCCACGCAGACAACTCTGTAGATTTTCAAGAGTATATGATTATGCCTCTTGGCTTTGAAAATTTTGCAGATGCGCTTCGTGCTTCATCTGAAGTCTATCACAACCTCAAAGATATTTTAAAAGCTAAAAAACACAATACTGCACTGGGTGATGAGGGTGGTTTCGCACCTGATTTAGGTTCAAATGAAGAGCCGATCCAAATTATCATGGAAGCTATTGCAAAAGCTGGCTATAAAGCAGGTGAGCAAATCGCTATCGCAATGGATCCTGCAAGTAGTGAATTTTATGTAAATGGTCGTTATGAACTAAAAGGGGAAGGCAAATCACTAAGTAGTGCAGAGATGGTAGAATATTATGTAGATTTATGTAATAAATATCCTATCGTATCTATCGAAGATGGTTTGGCTGAAGACGACTGGGATGGTTGGAAACTAATGACTGATAAATTAGCAGATAAAATTCAAATCGTTGGAGATGATTTATTTGTTACAAATGCAAGTATCCTCAGCAAAGGAATTGAGCTCAAAGTAGCAAATTCAATTCTTATCAAGCCAAATCAAATTGGTTCTGTAAGTGAAACAATGCAAACAGTGCGTTTAGCTCAGAGAAATGGATACTCTTGTGTAATGAGCCACCGCTCAGGTGAGAGTGAAGATGCTTTTATAGCAGACTTTGCAGTAGCACTCAATTGTGGTCAAATCAAAACAGGCTCAACAGCTCGTGGTGAGAGAACAGCAAAATATAACCGTCTTTTAGAGATAGAAAATGAAGTTTTATACGGTGAATATTTAGGTTCTAAGCTTTTTAGTTAAGTCATTCCATGCATAATGAAGAACTTTTTAAAGAGATAGAAGATACCCAAAGTATTACTGAAAAGTATTTGGGGTTGTCTCTTGGAAAGTTCTTTTTTCTTCTTTGTATAGTATTGTTTATGGGTATTTATATAGGGATTTTACTTTATGGTACGAACTCTGTAGAAGTGCTCCTTCGGCTTGAAGATTATGAAACGTTTTTACAAGATGAAACTGTACGTCTAAAAGATGAAAATGCAATGTTACAAAAAGAGTATTTTGAGCTTAAAGAGATATCCGCAAAATAACTGCTATAATTTTTACTATTCTTGGAAAAAAGGGGACGTGTTGGTGCTACGCTTTTTAGTATTAGGTTTATTCGTATGCACGCTTCAAGCGAGAGATAACCCTTTTTTTCCTTCTGTTGGCGAACAAGATCTTCCCTACACTACAAATGAATCACAAGAGATAGAGCCACTCAAACGCGCAACTATTTCCCTTCCTCCTCAAGCGAGAGTTTTAAAAGAGGTAACAGTAGGCTATAAAAATCTTGATGGTTCTATCGAACATAAAACTATTACACTCAATGCTGCAGTGGATTGGCATCTCCCAATTTTCATTTCACAAAGTTATGTTGACTCTGTAAGCGTGACTACTAAAATAGAGAAAAATGAAAGTTTTAAACTTGTGGGAAATATAAATTATGCAAAGTTTTATATCAAAGGTAGAACCTTTAAGATAGAAACAACAGATAAACTTTTACGAAATTTTATGCTTGCTGAACCCCATAGAATAGTATTGGACTTTCAAAAAGATGCAACATTAAAACCATTTATGAGAAACAATTCAAATTCTATATTTAAAAAGATACGAGTAGGAAACCATAAAGGTTACTATAGAGTTGTATTAGAATTAGATGGCGCATATAAATATAAAATTAATATACAAACGAATGAAATCCTCATAGAGCTTTTATAAAAAATATTTTTTACATAGAAATCAGTTGCAATAATTATATTTTATGTACAATTTCAATCTATTTTTTAAAAGGACTGATATGAAAAAAATTTCAATCGTTGCACTTAGTGCTCTATCTTTAGCACTCTTGAGTGGATGTTCACATAAAATTGCAAGTACACCTGCAGTTATGGTGTATGATGGAAGTAATGTAGATTACTCTCAAATGGAAACATACAAAGTTTCAAAAATCTGTAAAGCATTATCAGCAAGTAGTGGGGATACTACAATAACTGCAGCTGCAAAAGCTGGTGGAATCTCTAAAATCAAACATGTTGATACATCGTTTGAATACAATACATTTTTATTTTGGCAAAATGGACACAAACAATGTGTCACAGTGTACGGAGAATAAAAGTAATTTTTTATTAAAAATATATATTGAGGAAAGTTTTAAAACTTTCCTCATAGATCGG
>JAVETY010000125.1:0-4985 GCA_034005815.1 Sulfurimonadaceae bacterium
TATTGTTCCCTATAGAGAAACCTCTTTCACCTCTTTCTTTCTATCTCTATGCTAAAATCTCATTCTCATACAAGGATAGATTTTGACTCACTTTTTTAAAAAATATCTCACAACAAATACTCTTGTTTTATTAGCTATTGTTTTAGGAATATGTTTTGGAGTATTTCTCCCAGAAATAGCTCTTAGTCAACAAATCTTAGGGCAGATATTTATCTCACTTTTACAAATGCTTGTTGTTCCTCTTGTGTTTGCAAGTATCTATGTTGCTATTTTAAATCTAGGCTCCCTTAACCATCTACGAGCCATTGGTTCAAAAACGATAGGGATGTATCTGCTGACCATGTCACTTGCGACTACATTAGCCATTATTGCGATGAATATACTCAGCGTGGGAGAACCTCTTAACTCCTTTAATCCAGATGGTGAGGCTATTGAAATCACCCCTTTTTCTTTACATGCCATGATACTAAGCTTTATCCCATCGAATATCTTTCGTGCGATGAGTGAAGGGTCTATGATCCAAGTGATTGTTTTTGCTGCCCTCTTTGGTATTGCATCACTGCATCTAGGGGAAAAAGAGCAAACAAGTGTTAAAAATCTCTTCAATGCTATTGCAGAAGCGATGCTTAAAATGGCGTCATGGATTATTAAACTCACCCCTATAGGAGTTTTTAGCCTTATTTCGTATGTCGTAGCAGAACAGGGGCTTGAGACTATATTGGGGCTTTGGAGCTATGTGCTGATAGTTGTTGGGGCTATCCTTTTTCATGGGCTGCTCACTCTCCCTTTGGTTTTTTGGCTTTTAACAAAGAAAAATCCCTATATATATTTAGTAAAAGTTCGCGAAGCAACTATTATGGCATTCTCTACGGCAAGCTCTTCAGCTACACTTCCAGTTTCCTTGAGAGTTGCAGAAGAAAAAGGTGGAGTGGAGAAGAAAATCACTGCCTTTGTTTTACCTCTTGGAGCTTCTATCTCTATGGATGGCACTGCAATGTATCTTAGTATTGCAGTTTTATACATAGCCAATCTTGCTGGGGTTTCACTTACTTTCTATGAACAAATACTCCTTGGAATTACTGTTGTCTCTCTTAGTGTAGGTGTAGCGGCACTTCCTAGTGCATCGATAGTGATGATGGTTGTGATACTCGAGCAACTCTCACTTCCCGTAGAATATATAGCACTTATTTTGGCAGTGGACCGTATTCTTGACATGTGCCGTACTGCTTTAAATGTGACGTCCGATCTTGTGGTTGCTAAGATTATAGATAGCCTTGAAAAGAAAGCATTGGATGTTGTCTCTGATATTGAAGTAGCTACAATCATCGATTCTTTTGAAAATAAATCTGCGTAACATGCCATCCATCCCTTACCACTACTATCTCATCTTAGCGATGTTTTTATGGGGTGGTGGTTGGAGTGCCCTTAAAATTATTGCTGAACATCAACCGATGGAAGTGATTGTGTTTTGGAGATTTTTTATTATGACGCTCTCCTTTTTACCTATTTTGTATTTTATCAAAGAGCCTATTCGTTTGGGCAAAAAAAATCTTACGTTTATTTTTGGAAGTACCGCACTCAACATAGGATTTATGATTTCCTCCTATTTTGGAGTCAGGTATGGCTCTGCTGGTTCTGCTGGTGTTATTATTACGACACTCAGTCCTGTTATGACATTTTTACTTATCGCACTTATCTTTAGAAAACGTCTCTTCAATATTCAATATTTTGGTCTTTTTATTGGCGTAATGGGTGGGGTTATTATGCTAGAGCTTCATAATTATCAAAATTTCTTTTTGGGAGCAAATCTCTATTTTTTACTTTGTGCTCTACTTTGGGCAGGAGTTACGATGCTTTCTCAACATTCTCAAATGTACATACATCCTGTTCATTATTCATTTTTCATCTCAGTAGTCGCTACTTTTTTTACATTTTTCTATGGATATAAAGACAATCTTTTAGCTGTATTTGACGAAGGGGCACGCTTTTGGAGTGCCCTTATCTATCTTGCAGTACTTGGGCAAAGTGTTGCTACTA
This sequence comes from Sulfurimonadaceae bacterium, assembly GCA_034005815.1. Classification (GTDB taxonomy): domain Bacteria; phylum Campylobacterota; class Campylobacteria; order Campylobacterales; family Sulfurimonadaceae; genus Sulfurimonas. The sequence continues at coordinate 2,038 of JAVETY010000125.1, forward strand.
CTATCTTTTATATTGCATCTGGGCGTTTAGGAAGCGAAAGAACAAGCTCATTTATGTTTCTTGTACCACTGTTTGCACTTTTAGTTGCCTACATCTTTTTAGATGAACCGTTAGAGTTTCATATAGTAGTAGGTGGAACGCTCAGTATGGTAGCCGTTTATTTTATAAATAAAAAAGAAAAAGCTAATTCTTAGCTTTTATCTTTTGCTTCGCGCAGCTTCCGTTTAAGACGCATATTTATCTTTGCAAGTTGGCGCATATCATCGATAGTATCACTCTCATCCATTATCTCAACTCCCAAAATTGTCTCAACGCAATCTTCTAAAGTTAAAATCCCCTCTGTTTGATCATACCCATCAAGGACTAAGCACATATGCTCTTTTTTAGTTATAAACATATCAAGTGCACGAGAAACCGAGATGTTTTCATTGATATAAAAGATATCATTTTTAATACTTTCAATGGTCACACTATCATCTTTAAAAGCTTGTTCAAAAATCTTTTTTGTAAATACGATTCCGGTAACATCATCTAGATTTCCATTATAAATAGGAATACGGGAAAATTTAAAAATATCTCTTTGGGTTTGTATAACTTCTGCAACACTCATGTTCTCATCAAGCGCAAAAACTACACTTCTTGGTGTTAAAATATCTTTCACTTTAATATTCCCTAGCATCAAGATATTTTCTATTACTTCTGATTCTTTTTCATCTATGATTCCATCATCTTCACTGAGATACATACTCTCTAAAAGTTCCTCTTTTGTAAGAGTATTTAAAGATGCCTTACCACGAGATATTCTATTGGTTACAAATAAAGTAGTAAGAATTATTGGGTAGGTAATCCATATCAAAACACGAATACCGTATGCACTCATAACTGCTAATTGTTTCCAATACACAGCCCCAATTGTTTTTGGAATAATCTCCGATAAAAACAAAATCGCAAATGTCATAATAATAGAAATAATGACAACAGCATCATTTCCAAAAAGTATAGAGGCTTGCGCACCAACGGCAGCAGCACCAAAAGTATGTGCAATTGTATTTAAAATCAAAATAGCAGCAATAGACTGGTGGATATTGTTTTTTTGATTTCTTAAAAGCAGACCCGCGTTAGGGTTCTCTTTTTCTAAAACTGCAATAAATGACATGTTCATAGAGAGCAATACTGCCTCTAAAATGGAGCAAATAAAAGAAACTCCAACCGCTAAAAAAAAGTATAATAACAACAGGTCCATATAACTATCGTATCCTTATAATAAAATCCAAGTAGCAAGCCCTAAAAAACTAAAAAAACCTACTGCATCGGTAAAAAAAGTGAGTATAACAGAACTTCCAACAGCTGGATCAACTCCTGCTTTTTTAAGTATTAAAGGGGTCATACTCCCAACAAGTCCAGCAATAAAGAGGTTAATCACCATCGAAAGTGCAATAACAACTCCTAAGAGCTTTACATCAAACCATATGTACGCTATGAAACCTACAATAAGTGCAAAAAGCATACCATTTAAAAGAGCAATACTCACCTCTCTTTTTATAATTCTCTTTGCATCTTCAAGCTCTATACTGCCAAGTGAGAGCTGACGTACTACAACGGTTAAGCTCTGAATTCCAACATTTCCACCCATCGAAGCAACTATTGGCATGAGCACTGCAATCGCTACAATACTTTCAATTGTTTCAGCGAAAAGAGCAATTACCACAGAAGAGATAAATGCTGTGATGATATTAATTCCTAGCCAAAAAGCACGGTGTTTTGTCGCTGCAAATATCCGCTCTTCATCTTCTGCTTCCTCATCAATCCCCGCCAAACTATACATTTGTTCGGTTGCTTTTTCACTAATAATGTCATAAATATGATCAGAAGTGATACGCCCTACAAGTATTCCATTGATATCAATAACAGGCATAACAGAGAGTTCGTATTCCTCAAAAACATGTACTACATCACTAACATCATCTCTATCTAGAGCACTTTTTGGTTCATACTGTCTTTGATTTTCCTCGATATTTTTCACTACAGTTTGAGTAAAATCAAATGTGAGTAAATCATCAAGCCCTATGGTGTATAAAAGCCTGCCTTCTTTATCGGTTATAAAAAGATTTTGCACATTATCAAGCATATTGGCTTTATGCAGTTTTGAAAAACGAGATACTACATCTTGAACTATTTCGTTTTTTTGTGCGGTGAAAACTTCCGTTTGCATATATGCACCCGCTTCAAAATCTTTATAATTTTGTAGGCGCAGTACAGCAGATTGATCTTTTATCGAAAGTGAGTCAAAAACATTTATAGCTATATCTTCATCATACTCTTGAAGATTTTCCATAAATTCAACTTGATCATCACTATCTAACTCTTTAACTGCTTTAGAGAGTTTATCAAGAGGTAAACTTACTATACTTTTTGAGAAATATCTCTCTGGAAGCGAGAGAATTACATCTCCCAATATATTTATAGGAACTACATTTAATGCTTCACTAAAAAATGCCTCATCTATATCTTTTAAGATTTTTGCAACATCGGAAGGGTGAATTTCGTTGACATTGTGGGAGGTGAAGTATTCTTGTAAAATTTCCATTTATTAACATTTCATATTTAAGGATTTAAAAATTTATTATACCCAATTCTTTTTCATACCTATAAAAATATCCTCTTCAATAACGTTTAAGAATAGATGCGTACAATGTTTATTACTTCAAAAAAAAAGGGATTCATATGAAAAAAATAGCTGTAAGCTTAGTGGCTTTATTCGCTTTAGGAACTTCTGCATTTGCAGGCGTAAACAATCAAACGGGTTGTGGTCTTGGATCAATGCTTATCAAAGATGATTCTACTGCAATTATGTTGGCACTTCAAGCAACAACAAATGGTACTTCAGGAAACCAAACTTTTGGTATCACTTCTGGAACATTAGGTTGCCAAAAAACTCAATTTGTTAT
>JAVETY010000018.1:0-21451 GCA_034005815.1 Sulfurimonadaceae bacterium
TGGCGATAAATGCGTACGATCAACCAGGTGTAGAATCTGGTAAAATCATCCTTAAAAATAAACTCAAAGGCTAGAATTTATTCTAGCTCTTGAAGCTTTATATCATATTCTAGAGTAAGTTTATCTAGTTCTTCGTGTAAGGCTTCAAGTCTTAAAAAACTACTCTCTACTTCTTGCTCTTTTGTAGCTACTATTTTTGAGATATCTATGACCGCACTACTTTCTTGATTGTTAGACGCTTTGAGAAGTGCTTCATGGTCTTTTTTTAACTCATCTTCAAGCTTAATGATATTTACTTCTAGTTTCTCTAGCTCTTTTTTGAGAGGTAAAATCGCTTTGCCTTTTGCTTGAATAAGCGTGGCACGGAGTTTTTTGTTTTCTTGTTTGTTTTTCTTTGGAGCAGCTTTACCTGTTTGCTCCTCCTCTTCCCAGCCCATTTTTTCCAAGAACATCTCATAGGTATCATCAAAAAGCTCTGCACCATTTGAAGTAAATACGATAAGTCTATCAGCAACTCTGCGAAGTAGTTCTTCGGAGTGGGTAACAATAATCACACTTCCTTCAAATCTTGTGATAGCTGTTATAAGAGATTCTATAGATTCCATATCAAGGTGGTTTGTAGGCTCATCAAGAAAAAGAAGATTAAGCTCTTTGCCTAAAATTTGTCCAAGCATTACACGGCTTTTTTCTCCACCTGAGAGTAGTGATACTAGTTTATCTGCATCATCTCCACTAAACATCATCGCTCCACATATAGCGCGTACAGTTGCATATGGAAGTTTTGGATTCACACGATAAATCTCATCGACGATAGTATTTTTTGTCTCAAGTCTATTGATATTCGTTTGTCCAAAATGTCCAAAAGTAGTAGATGGATGTGAAGTGACTTTTCCACTTAGAGGAGTGAGTTCACCTGCAATATTATTGAGAAGAGTTGATTTTCCTTTTCCATTTTTTCCGATAATCGCTAAACATTGACCTTTTTCTAACGTAAAAGAGATATTTTCAAATAAAATATTTTCAGGTGTATAACCAAAAGAGAGATTTTCTACTTCAAGTAAAACTTTTGCAGGCGTTGGTTTATAGTTAAAATCAAAGTCTAAAGTGCTATCACGACGAAGATGTTGCATCGGTGCCATCTTCTCAAGCTGTTTCATTTTTGATTGTGCGAGAGCTGCTGTAGAAGCGCGTACTTTATTTCTAGCGATGAAATCCTCAAGCTCTTTTCGTTTTTTCTCTTGAGTGATAAGCTCTTTTTCATGCAATTCATCATTCGATGAAAGTTGTGTATAAAACTTCTCCGTACTTCCAGGGATTACAAAAAGATTTTTACGCACTATCCCCATCGTATGTGTTGTAACACTATCCATAAAATCTCTATCGTGGGTGATAAGTATCACTTCACCATCAAAACTATTTAAAAAACTCTTGAGCCAACGCATCGATGGAAGGTCAAGATAGTTGGTAGGCTCATCGAGGAGCAAAAGATTTGGAAGTGCGATAAGAAGTTTTGCGAGGTTTAAACGGATTTGGTATCCACCTGAAAAAGAGAGGGGATTTTTTTCTAAATCCTCGTGAGAAAAACCTAGACCAAAAAGTATTTTTTCTACTTTATAGATATCGTAACAATCTTCTTCAGAAAGAGCAAGGGCTACTTCTTGAACGATTGTTTCTTCTGTAAAAACTAAGTGCTGTTTGAGCGCGCCTATCTTGTAGCCTTTTGGAACGACTACTTCACCACTATCATAGGACTCTTCACCGAGGATGATTTTGAAGAGGGTGGATTTTCCACTTCCGTTTCTTCCTACTAAACCTATACGGTTACCACGGTTGAGTTTGAAGCTTAAGTTGCTAAAAAGTTCATTGTTTGCGAATTTTTTGGAGAGATTGTTGATTTGTATCATAAGGAATCTTTGTTATTTTTTGCAATTATAGCACTATTATTTTGGCTTTAATGTTGGTGGTCCTTATCAAAAAGTTCTAAATCAAATATTTACTCGATTCTTTTCTATCGATGAGGTCGTTGGCATAAATAAAATTTTTACTTCATTACGCAAAGCTAGAGTTGAGAAAAGAGCGATATAATTTAAAAATTTAGAAAATAAAGAGAAAGCTTACTATCCCTGTTTTACTGACAATATGGAGGATGAGGAGATGTATACCAAGATAGATACAACAAAAGAAAAAGTTCAAGATGTAGTTTGTGGCATGAATGTTTCTAAAGATTCAAAATACCATTATCACTATAAAGATGAAGAATACTACTTTTGTAGTGAAAATTGCCACCTCAAGTTTAAAGCATCCCCCGAAATATATTTAAATAAATCTGATGAAAACTCTTACTGTGATGATAAAGGTGCATGCGATATAGATATAAAACCCCTTTCTAACAAAGATAAAAGAGAATACACTTGCCCCATGCACCCTGAAGTGATTCAAGACCATCCTGGTTCATGCCCTAAATGCGGTATGGCATTAGAAGCTGTAGACGTTGAAATTGATGAAGAAAATAATGAGCTTACAGATATGAACCGTCGCTTTTGGATAAGTCTTGTTCTTACTCTTCCGGTGTTTATCTTAGCCATGAGTGTGGATATGTTTACATCACTGCTCCCTGATGGAGTAAGCATGAAAAATGTTCAATATATAGAATTTTTCCTAGCTACTCCAGTTGTATTTTGGGGAGGTTGGCCATTCTTTGTTCGAGCTTTAAACTCTTTACGTACTATGAACTTGAATATGTTTACTCTCATAGCGCTTGGTGTTTTAGTTGCATGGACTTATAGTGTTACTGCTCTTTTTATGCCAAGCATCTTTCCGCCTTTAATGCAGATGAATGAGGGTTTAGTTCATGTTTATTTTGAAGCAGCTTCTGTCATAGTAACGCTTGTTCTTTTAGGACAAGTGCTTGAGCTTCGTGCTCGCTCACAAACAAATGATGCTATAAAACTTCTCTTAGAACTCGCTCCAAATAAAGCACGCCTTGTTAGAGAAGATGCCTCCGAAGAAGATATCAATATTGAAGATGTAAAGATAGGAGATACTCTTCGTATCCGCCCTGGTGAAAAAATCCCAGTAGATGGAGAAGTCATCGAGGGTAAAAGTAGTGTAGATGAGTCGATGGTTACGGGCGAGCCTATTGCTGTGGAGAAATTTGCAGGTGAGAAGCTTATAGGAGCAACCATAAACTCTAAGGGAATGTTGCTGATGAAGGCGCAGAAAATTGGTGCAGATACCCTTCTTTCAAAAATAATAGAGATGGTTTCACATGCACAACGATCACGCGCACCGATACAAAAGCTTGTTGATATTGTAGCAGGCTACTTCGTTCCTGCTGTAGTTCTTAGCTCTCTCGTGACATTTATAGTTTGGCTTAGTGTAGGACCTGAGCCACGCTTAGCATACGCCATAGTATCTGCTGTTTCAGTCCTCATTATCGCTTGCCCATGTGCGCTTGGTCTTGCAACTCCTATATCTATAATGGTAGCAACCGGTAGAGGTGCAATGTCAGGAGTGCTGATAAAAAATGCAGAAGTGTTGGAGATTATGGAAAAGGTAGATACTGTCGTAGTAGATAAAACAGGAACACTTACAGAGGGAAAACCTAGAGTTGTTATGTTACATGTAGAAGATGATTTTGATAAAGATGAGGTACTTCGTTTTATAGCAACGCTAGAGAAATCAAGTGAACATCCGCTGGCTGATGCTATCGTCAATGAGGCAAAAGAGAAAAAAATAGAGTTAAGTAAAGTAGAAGAGTTTGAATCAATAAGTGGAATGGGTATCAAGGGTAAGGTTAACTCACACGTAGTTGCAGTAGGTAATGCAAAACTAATGGATAACTTAAAAATTGATATGAATAGCGTATCGGAGCGAGTACGTCTAGAGCGTAACGATGGCAGAATTGTTATGATGATTGCAGTAGATTTAAAAATAGCAGGTTTTATAGCTCTTGAAGATCCTATAAAAGAGTCAACTCATAAAGCTATCGAAGTGTTACATGCCAAAGGATTAAAAGTAGTTATGCTCAGTGGAGATAATCACGCAACGGCTCAAGTTGTTGCAGATAAGCTCCAAATAGACAAAGTATATGCAGATGTACTCCCTGAGCAAAAAGCAGAGGTGATACAAGAGCTTCAATCACAAGGGCATATTGTCGCTATGGCTGGAGATGGAATCAACGATGCACCCGCTCTTGCTCTCTCACATGTAGGTATCGCTATGGGAAGTGGTACAGATATAGCAATCCATAGTGCAGATATAACTTTGGTCAAAGGTGATTTACAGGGGATTGTTAAAGCTATAACATTGAGTAAAGCGACTATGAAAAATATAAGACAAAATTTATTTTTTGCCTTTTTTTACAACGCTGTTGGGATACCAATTGCCGCTGGAGTGTTGTACCCATTTTTTGGGATACTTCTCTCACCTATGATAGCTGCCGCTGCGATGAGCTTTAGTTCGGTATCTGTCATTAGCAATTCACTGAGGCTTAAAAAGATAAAACTATAGATATATATTTATCTCTATTTTAATGGTGGTTATCTTCATCAAAAAGTTCTAAAAATTCGTTGGTTAAATACTCAATCGATTCTATAGTGTCTGCATAAGGCTCTTTTGTATCGATGAGGTCGCTTCCATGGTAGGTGTACGCAAGTGTATTTACTTCATTTGTACGGAAAGTTTGTACCTCTTCACCAATGATAAATTGTGTATGTACAATATAGATTTTATCTACCATAAAAGTATCAATCGTAATCATCAAAGTACTTGCATCTCTGCTGTCAAAGGTAATCCCACGCTTCGTAAGTTTCTCTTTAATCTTTGTTTTGATAATTGTTTCGTCTGCAGGGGTAATAAAATCAGTTTTATTGAGAACCAAAAAGCGCAAATTTTGAAGCTTATCAAGTGTAAAAGGGACAGAACCAAAAAGGGTTGCACATGCCAAGAAAAGGGAGAGAATTAGTTTCATTTTTTCTCACTTTTTGGAAGCTTTTTAATATCTACAAGAAGTTTTATATAATCTTTGATTTTAACATAACCCATCGATTCATATACCTGTTTTTCTGAGGTTTCACTGATAAAATAAACCGTTGGAATTCTAAGTGCATTATAGATTTCAGGGTAGGTGCCTTCATCATGTTTGCGATCTATGATAAGTGGGATAAAATCTGCTTTTACAGTCATATCAACAACCTCTTGCATAAGTGTTTTACGCTCAAACTTTCTACACCACGGGCACGTATCACCCACAACTACAAGCATCAAAGTTTTATTTTGATCTTTTGCAAGAGCGAGTGCGGTTGCATAATCCCTTTCATAACCCATCTCCTGCGCAAAATCATCAATGTGTGCAGCACCTAAAGAGAGAAAGAGTGTAAAAAGTAAAGCTAGAAATTTCATAAAATAACCTTTGTATGCAGTATTTTGTGATTATACCTTAAGTTCTAAAACAGAAAGAAAAAGATAAAACAAACTTTTTTAAACACCCACTTGTTATAATATGCGAAATACTAAAATATGGATGTAATTATTATGAAAACTCATACACTTTTAATGCCACTTGATATGCATCTTCATCTTCGTGATGGGGTAATGCTTGAAAATATTGCACCTCTGAGCGCCTACTCTTTTAGTGGTGCTTTGGTGATGCCAAATCTTGTTCCGCCTGTAAGTTCTTTAGAAGATATTCAAGCGTATAAAGCGCGCATTATGAGTGCTGTACCAAATGATTATTTTGAACCTTATATGACTCTTTTTTATAAAAATTACGACCGTGCATTTTTAGAAAGTGTAGCAGGACACATCACTGCGATAAAGCTTTATCCTGCGGGAATTACAACAAACTCAGAGGGTGGAGTAAGTTCATTTGATGTTGAAGAGATGCGTCCAACACTTGAGACTATGAGCAAGATGGGGATCCCTCTTTGTATACATGGTGAAACAGATGGGTTTGTGATGGATAGAGAAGCAGAGTTTATGAGTATTTATGAACTCTTAGCAAAAAGCTTTCCAGATCTTAAAATCATTATGGAGCATATCACTACAAAAGCAGCAGTCGATATGTTAGAAAAATATGAGAATCTTTATGCAACTATCACTGTGCATCACCTCATTATCACCTTAGATGATGTTGCAGGTGGGATGCTTAAACCACATCTCTTTTGTAAACCCATAGCAAAGCGCCCAGAAGACCGTGAAGCACTTTTACGTGTAGCATTATCTGGACATCCAAAAGTGATGTTTGGTTCCGATTCAGCGCCACATCCACAACATAAAAAAGAGTCTTGTGGTTGTGCAGCTGGTGTTTTTACAGCACCTATAGCTTTACAACTTTTATGTGAGGTTTTTGAGCAATACGATGCACTCGATAATTTGCAGGCATTTATAAGTGATAATGCACAAAATATTTATGGGATATGTGCAGAGTTTAAAGAGGTGGTTTTAGAAAAACGCCCCTTTATAGTTCCAGAGAGTTATAGTGGAGTTGTTCCTATGTACGCGGGTGAAACTATTAGTTGGGCGATAGAAAGTGTCGAATAAAATCCTTTTTTTAGAGGATGATGCCCTTTTTGCTGAATCGGTTATCGATTTTTTAGAAGAGGAAGGTTATGAGGTGCATTTTAGTCCCAATGGGGAAAGTGCACTTGAAGCGACCTATGAACAAAAATTTTCCCTCTATCTTTTAGATATCAATGTGCCACTTATCGATGGTCTTACTTTTTTAAAAGAGTTACGTGAATCCAACGATGAAACTCCTGCTATCTTTCTTACATCTCACAAAGACAAAGAGGTTCTTAAAAACTCATTTGCCATAGGCGCAGATGATTATTTATCGAAACCTTTTGATATTGACGAACTTCTCTTGCGGATAGAGGCCCTTTTGCGCCGTGTGAAAAAGGTAAAACATAAATGCATCAATCTTTTATGCCATGACGAGGTACATAAGCGCATTTTATATGATGGTGATGAGATAGATTTATCCAAAAAAGAGTATGAACTCTTGTTAATACTGATGCAGCATGCCAACCAAGTTGTTCCACGAGAGCTTATGATAGATTCACTTTGGAGCTGCTCTAAAACAGGGAGTACAGGGGCTATTCGAGTCTATATTAACCGTATTAAGCAACTCATCCCCGCTTTGGATATACAAAATATACGAGGAATAGGTTACAAGCTTGTTTCGTAATTTACGCATCAATATCTTTGTATATTATTTTTTTACTGTTACTATCTTTTTGGGAGTTCTTGAATACCTTTTAATAGGTATTGGGGTAAAAAATATTTATTTGATAGCTATTGTGATGATTTGTCTTGTAACTTTAGCTGGGGTTATGATTTCTAAACTTGCGATTGATCCGCTCCAAGAGCATGTAACAAATTTGCAAAATCTTTCAAAAGAGACTTTGCATGAGCTAAATCTACCCATAAGTACAATTAAGACCAATGTACAAATGATGCAAAAAAATCTCAAAGAAGAAAAAGAACAAAAGCGTTTATCTCGTATAGAAAAAGCGTGTGAGATGCTTTATGAAAGATACAACGAGCTTGATTATATGATCAAGATGCAATCACAACAAAACTTGCAAGAGGTTTTTGATTTGCAAGATTTGGTGTTAAAAAGAGTTGAATTTTTAAAGCTTGTTTATCCTCGAGTAGATTTTATATTGACACTTCAGAGTTTAATGATAAAAAGCGATAAAAAAGGACTTTCCAAAGTGATTGACAACCTTATCGATAATGGAGTAAAATACTCATCCAAAAGTAACAAAATAGAGATAAATATAACGGGTTCTACATTTTTTATCAAAGATTTTGGATGTGGGATGGATGAGGTGCAACTTTTGCGCATCTTTGACAACTATTACCAATGCAATAAAAATATGCAAGGTTTTGGTATCGGGCTCGCTATGGTAAAGCGTTTTTGTGATAAAGAAACAATAGGGCTCAACTTTAAATCAAATACAAATGAGGGCACAACAGTGTCACTACAATTTCAACCAATAAAGGAAGGGTAAATGGAAGTAACAAATTTACTAAAGTACGCAGAAGAGATTTTGGATTATGGAGTTATGGGAACACTCATTCTTATGAGTATCGTAACACTTTGGCTTTTTATAGAGCGTATGATGTTTTATAAAACAGTGCGCACGGAAGATTATGACCATAGAGATAATCTAGAGATGGATCTCACAGATAACTTAGGCATTATCAGTACGATAGGTACAAATGCTCCTTATGTAGGGCTTTTAGGAACGGTTATCGGGATTATGATTACGTTTTATACGATGGGTGACGCTGAAGCTGTGGATGCTAAAAAAATCATGGTTGGACTTGCCCTCGCACTCAAAGCTACTGCAATGGGACTTGTTGTAGCGATGCCGGCAATCATTACATATACGATGCTTTTGCGCAAGGTGGAAAAAGCCCTGACTCGTTACGACGTAGCAGCCGATAAAGAGAAACAAAATGGCTAAGTGTAAAAGAAATGTAAAACGATTTGAGGAGATAAATGTTATCCCTTTTATCGATATTATGCTTGTCCTCTTGGTGATGGTGCTCACAACAGCAACATTTATCAAACAAGGTCTTATCCCTGTAGAGCTTCCTGAAGCTGCCTCGTCACAAAAAGAGGAACCACAAAAAGAGGTCAATGTTTATGTAAAAGCGAACGGTGATATGTTTGTAGAAAAAGATAAGGTCTCAGCAACAGAGCTAGAGGAAAAACTCTCCAAACTCTCTAAAGACCAAACAGTGGTTTTACGAAGTGATAAAGAAGCAACATTTCAAGATTTTGTAACAGTTATGGATGTACTCAAACGTCTAGAGCACCAACAACTCTATATAGTAACGAAAGAGTAGAAAGTATGGCATGTTAGCTCTAACATGCCATAGATTTTAATACCCCTTTTCCAAAAGCTTAAACGTACTTTTCTTCACTGGTTCATCCATTTTTTCAACAACTTTTTCTTTAGATATATTTATATCAAAAACTTTTTTTTCATTTGTTTTTGGGGTATGAAATAAAGTAACTGCAATAAAAAAAAGTACCATAATCACTACGATACTCGCATAGAGTAAGAGATAGTTTTTGATATGTCCAGATTCAAATGGGTTGTTCATTCTTAGTACCTTTTATTTTTAAGATAGATATAGCCGATTCCACTCAGGAATAATGCAAGGATAAGCATCGCAGATGTCACGATAAGTGTCCCATGTGGATGCTCTGCAAAAAGAAGTCCACCTGTATTCATCCCAAAAAAACCTACAATGAGATTGAGAGGCAAAAAAATAGCGGAGAGGATGGTGAGGTAAAAAATTGATTGATTTGTTTTATCACTCGTGCTCATCGCATAAAATTTATATATCTGGTCAAGCTTTGAGAGGGCTGATTGCGCGGAGCGTTCAGAGCGCTCAAGATGTTCTAAAATGTCATGGAATTCATTATAGAGAAAGTCCCCATCTTCATGATAGGCAGTTATAAAACTGCTCATCACTCGCACTGCTTGAATCACCAGACGGTGGATATAAAGCATCTCTTTTTTCTTGTTGTGCCATTCGTAAAGAAAGTTTTTCATTTTTGATGCGTGAAAATTTTCTTCATAGAGTTCAATATCCTCATGCGCATTCAAAAGCATATCTACCACTTTATCTACACAAGCATCGAGCTGTTTATAAAAATGTTGAAAATCTATCCCAAGAGAGATAAATTCCTCTTTTTCTCTCTCGTAAAAATAGTTTTGCTCTTTATGAAGTAAAAAAGGGTAAGAGGTCACAGTAAACTCTTTTAAAAAAGAGGGAAGTCTCACTATCAAGAGATTGTAATCATCTTCAAGAATAAATGCAGATGGATGCACAGGATTGAGTATATCTTCTATGTGAAGCTGATGGATGGTAAAGGGTGCTTGTATCATTTTTGTTTCTCTGTTCGAATGGTGATTTCAGCATGTGCGATGCGCTCATAGAGTTTGATACGTTTTTTAAAAGGGATAAAGTGTATCAAAAAAGTAGCAAGTGATTCCCAAAGAGCAACCCAAGCAGCGACGCTCAAACCCTCAGCGATAACACCCAAAAAGAGGAGCTCCATAGCATCCGCTCTCGAGTGAAGAACAATGGCAACTGAAGCTAGAAAAAGTCCCACAATAAGAAGTATGAAAGAAGTTTTAGCTTTAGCACGCATCTGTATTGATTTGAGCTCTATAAGGTAGTAAAAAAAATTATGGATACTATTTTTAATGCGTGAGAGAGAATCTACCGCAGGTGGAGTTTCAAGATCGAGACGGATAAAAAAGTTTTTATCACCAATCTCTTGGACACACTCGATAAGATAATTAACAAAATCTTCACTCAAATCTTTTTTTAAAAATGGGGATTTTCTATCAAAATTGCTATAGAGTTCCTCTATCTTATCTATAGCGATATCGATAATGATTTCATTGTTTTGGCTTAACTCATATCGTGCAAGAATCTCATGTCTCATCAAAAAGTACCTTTAAAAACGAAGTGTAAAAGTGTACTCTAAGATAGCAAAAGTGGAGCTGTGATGATGTTGTATTAGATGTATAACAGTAAGTATGATATGCTAGTTGCAGTATATAGATGTGTAGTGAGTGATATATTTTCTTGCATACATAATAAAAACAAATAGTGTAAAGTGATTCAACAACTTCGGGTGAAGAATTAGATTTCTGAGCAACACACTCTCAAAAAGAACCAACATATATTTCAGGCTTACATAGAACTTACATAGAAATGATTGAACGAGGTGAGAAAAATTTCATCTCTTTCAAAGTTGATATCTTAGAGTTAATTAAGGAGATAAAATGAGTAATATAACAGCACCTCTACGGGAACTTAGTTTTGGATATGGTATTTTACAAGACCACGCAGATACCTCTAAAGTGACCCCAGTAAAATTTTTGGAATTTTGTCAAGAAAATATAAAAAACTGTGAAAATCTAACTACGAAAGATATATCTAAACGACAACAATCTTTTAATGAGAAAGAATTAAGCACTATAAATGATGGACTCAAATTAGCAAAATATGTTTTGTCAAAAAATATTATAAAAACTGAAACACCTACTTTGGAGTGGATAGAATCAACAACAAATACGGGTTCTACGATAGATATTATTGTGGATAACATACCTTTTTCATTTCAAGAAGAAAGATTTGTGCTAGATACTATGGAACTTTATCAATTGATAAATATCATTGCAGATAAAATAATTTATAAAAAGAATCTCAATATTTTTGAAGAATATGCAAGTAGTGAATTAAATACTTGGTTTGAAGTAGTAAGAGATATGATGATTGAAAAATTAAAGCTTGGGAGTTTTCAAACGCAAGACAGAGGTGGAAAAATTGCAAAATTATCATATTCCGAATCTGTAGATAAACTCTTTTTATTTTTCTACAATGGCGAGGAAGTGGTAGAAAATTTTACAACATGTGATTATATGCAATTTCAAAAATCTACATCTTCAAAAAATAGAGAAAAGGTTTTTGCAAGATATTTAAACAAGGAACTTGCTTTGGATCCTCGGTATTTAAAGCATAAAAAAGAGTGTTTAGAAAAAGCAGGGGAAAATCTAGTCGATTTTTTAAAGAAAAAAGTAGAAATGAATCCATCCACGAAATCACTCTATCACCTCTTTAAGATAGAAAAAAAATCATATTATTACGCCACAACAACGGAAGAAGGTGCTTTATTGTATAAAATACCTTCACAAAAAGAGTTTTCTAAAAATGTAAAAATCACTCAGATTACATCATCCATGTCTCAATCTCATCTAAAAATATCTACAACTATAGAAAATAGAGATACAAATGGCACATTGGTTATCAGAAACAAATTGAAATACATGCATGGGCAATTCAATGGAGCTCCAGAGGGTACAATGTTTATAGACTCTGGCTCACTCCTTATCGCTTATGAAGAAATTTAATTTTACAACATGTCATTGAAGAGGTGCTAAAACTTTATCAACACTTAGAATTTTGAAAATAACTCTTGCGCAGAAATAGGACTCAAAAAAGTGATGCAGATGGTGGATTATCTAGGATTAGAGAATTGTTTAAGAGAAAAATCTCCTTTTCCTACATTTGAGGAACTACTCCATGGATGAGTTAAAAGTCAATATAAATGCTAATGAAGTTGGAATGCTTCTCAAAGAGAATGATGAATATATTTTTTCTTACAAAAGTGATACCAATCCAGAAAACTTTTTATCTTTAGTAATGCAAGTAAGGCAAAAGCCTTTTATACATAAAAAACTTCATCCTATTTTTGAAATGCACTTGTAAAAGTAAAATATGAGATGATTAAAAGAGTGGAAATAGAGAAAGATATGGATAAAAAAGAGATGTTAGAAAAACTGCTAGAAGAATTTCAATAACTATGGCACCTCTTAATATCTTACATTCTATCCTTTTATAAGCGCTAAAACTTCATCAACAGTGAGAACTTTTCCAGTGCTTACTACCTTACCATCGATAACAAGTCCAGGAGTGCTCATCACTTGGTAGGACATGATTTTCATAATATCATCCACTTTTTCTATTTGAACAAACATACCACTTTTGGCAACTGCTTGTTTGACTACCGCTTCTAACTGTGTACACTTTGAACAGCCTGTTCCTAAAATTTCTATCTTCATATTTTTATCCTTTTTATAAAATTAAATTAAATATAAATCCAACAAGAAGTATTGCACTTCCTACGGTACCAAAGAAAATCGCTATGAGTTTCATGCTTAGAACTCGTTTGAGTATCATCGCTTCGGGTAAACTAAGAGCCACAACCGCCATCATAAAACTAAGTGCAGTCCCAAGAAGCATACCTTTTTGAGTTAAAACTTCTATAAGAGGTAACATCCCAGCGGCACTTGAATACATAGGAATCCCTACGATTACAGCTACGATAGGTGCGTACCAAACATCTCCGCCAGCATATTTCGTGATAAAGTCAGTAGGCACATATCCGTGGATAAAGGCTCCGATACCGATACCTAAAATGATATAGATATAAATCTTGTTAAATATATCCATAGTCTCATGCCATGCTATTTTTGTACGGTTTTTAAAAAGTGTTTGTTCTGTTTGTGCACCATTGTTACTACAACAAGAAACAGGTTTTACTTCGAGTAAAATCTCTTTTTCGAGTCTCATACTTCCGATGATAAGTCCAGCTCCGATAGCAATAGCAAGTGCAAAACCTATATAAAGTAAAGTGATTTTTAAACCAAATAGAGAAAAAAGTAGAGCTATCACCACAGCATCACTTAGAGGTGCAGAGATAAGATAGCTCAGAGTCACACCAAGTGGAATCCTCGCTTGTAAAAATCCCAAAAAGAGGGGAATCGCACTACATGAGCAAAAAGGGGTAAGCATCCCAAAAAGAGCTGCAAAAACATGTCCAACTAATTTATGTTTTCCACTAATATAATCACGTACTTTTTCAACCGGAAAATAACTTCTAAGAAGTGTAACCGCATAAACAATAGCGATAAGTAAGATGAAAATCTTTATCGTATCGTAGAGAAAAAAGTGCAATGCTTTTCCCAAATGCCCCTCGCTATCAAAGCGTAAGAGCTCAAAGATGATAGACCCACTCCAACTTTCCCAAATACTAAACATAATCTAAGTCCTCTATAATTTTAGGTAATAATCTTTCTTCAATCTCTTTATATGTGTCTACAAATGCTTCAAAATCTTTCCCATCTGGATCTGCAAACCCGACATGAATGATGTTTGTTGTTTTGGGAAATAAAGGGCAACTTTCTTTGGCATGGTCACACACGGTTACAACTAAATCATACACATCATGAAGTACTTTATCAAGAGTTTTGGAGTGGTAGTGCTCTTTCCAAATCCCTTTCTCTTGAAGAAGTTTTTTAGCATTTGGATGGACTTTCCCATTTGCTTTTACTCCTGAACTTTGTGCGTAAATACCTTTGCATTTAGCATTAATTAACGCTTCAGCCATAATACTTCTACACGAATTTCCTGTACATAAAATCAAAACTTTTTTATCCATGGTGTTTCCTTTGAAGTTAAATTGCCAGTAATACAATGAGTA
This sequence comes from Sulfurimonadaceae bacterium, assembly GCA_034005815.1. Classification (GTDB taxonomy): domain Bacteria; phylum Campylobacterota; class Campylobacteria; order Campylobacterales; family Sulfurimonadaceae; genus Sulfurimonas. The sequence continues at coordinate 14,084 of JAVETY010000018.1, forward strand.
ATACAGGTGGTGTAATGAGCAAACCAAATTTACTGTATTGTAAAAAAGAGATATGCACCCCTTTCTTTGCCAGTACATGCAACCATAAAAGTGTCGCTAAACTTCCAAAAGGGGTCATCTTGGGTCCTAGATTACACCCTATGATATTGGCATAAATCATTGTTTGATTTCCAATCTCACTTAGTGCAATATCCATAATCATAATTGTTGGCATGTTATTCATCAGAGCACTTAAAAAAGCGGCTATAAAACCTGTCCCAATAACAGCAACCGTATCGCCTTGTAAAGATAAATAGTGCAAAGCCTGCGCTAAATAGTCTGTTAAACCTGCATTTTTAAGCCCATACACCACAATGTATAATCCAATACTAAACCATACAATTTGCCACGGTGCATCTTTGATAATCTCTAAAGGTTTGACTGCTTGACTCAAAGTGGCAATGATAAGGAAAAGAATCGCTCCACCTAAAGCAAAAAGAGAGATGGGTAATCCAAATGCATCCCCGACAAAATAACCTACGAGCAAGAGGAGTAGAAAAAACCAAGAAAAATAAAATAATCGCATATTTTTAATGGCACTTCTTGGACTTTTTAGCAACGATATGTCTACAAAATGGGGGATCTCTTTTCGTAGAATCAACCATAAGAAAAAGGTTGAAGCCACAATGCTAATAAGAAAAGGAAATAGCATGTTGCGTAGATATGCGCCAAACCCTATATTGAAATAATTAGCCGTTACAATATTAGTTAAATTAGAAAAAACAAAAGGTAAAGAAGCACTGTCACTTATAAATCCACCAGCTAATAAAAATGCCACAATGGTTTTCGTATTTAATTGTAAAATCCGCATTTTAATTAATAAAATAGGGGTTAAAATCAAAGCCGCTCCATCATTCGCAAAAAATGCGGAAACAAATGCACCCAATAAAATAGAATAAATAAACATTTTCATCCCATTGCCATTGGAAAGTTTTGCCATACTCAAAGCACACCACTCAAAAAATCCGATAGCATCAAGTACCATCGATAAAATAATAATGCCGATAAAAGCCAAAGTAGCATCCCAAACAATGGTGGTAACTTCTAAAACATCACCCAAATTTACAACACCTAAAAGTAAAGCAATCATGGCACCGACAATAGCTGTTGTACCAATTTGTAGCCCTTTGGGTTGCCAAATGATAAAGAGTAGCGTGATAAAAAAAACTAGAATGGAAGTAAGCATCATTTGGTTGTTTCGCACGATTTATTTAAATAAGGTAGCTCTATTTGGATATTTCTAATCTCATCCAAACATGCCTGATGAAATCTATCCAAAGAGGGAGAAACTGAATAATACGCCCATCGTCCTTCACGTTTTACATCCAAAAATCCAGCTTCTCTGAGTATTTTTAAATGGCGTGAGAGTCGTGACTGAACCATTAAAAATGAGCTTTGTAAATCACACACACAACATTCACCGTATATATCAATAAACTTTAAAATTTTGATACGTGTTTCATCACTAAGCGCACCTGTTGATTTTAAAAATATATCCATACCTATCCTTTGGTAAATCTCAACGCAAAAAAAGAAGTATAGCATAATTGTATCTATGTATCAAGATATATTGATGTATGGCATGTTATAAAATTGCTACCCTGAAACTTTAATCACTAAAATAATCAAAGCACTTTTTTATCCCAAATAAGCTAAAATCTTATCTATGATTACAAGATACCCAACCAAAAAAATATATGTCGGAAATGTTGCTGTAGGAGGGGACGCACCTATAAGCGTGCAGTCGATGACGTACTCCCAAACATCAGATGTAGAGGCTACTGTAGAGCAGATAAATCGCTTGCATTTTGCAGGATGCGATATCGTACGTGTTGCAGTTCCTGATATGGAAGATGCACTTGCGTTAAAAGCGATAAAAGAGAGAATTTCTCTGCCTCTTATTGCAGACATTCATTTTAACCACAAACTCGCACTTATCGCTGCAGAAGTGGTCGATTGTATCCGTATCAACCCTGGAAATATCGGCTCAAAGGCAAAAGTGGCTGAAGTGGTCAAGGCATGTCAAGAGAGAAATATCCCGATTCGTATCGGTGTGAATGCTGGAAGTCTGGAAAAAGAGTTTGAAAACAGGTATGGTCAAACTGCAGAGGGGATGGTGGCATCTGCAGAGTACAATATCAAGTTTCTTGAAGATTTGGGATTTAGTGATATCAAAGTCTCTCTCAAAGCAAGTGATGTACAAAGAACTGTCAGTGCATATAGGCTTTTACGCCCTAAAAATAACTATCCATTTCACTTAGGTGTAACAGAAGCGGGAACACTTTTTCATGCGACTGTAAAGAGTGCTATCGGTTTGGGTGCACTTTTACTTGATGGTATTGGCGACACGATGCGTGTGAGTATTACAGGTGAACTCGAAGAGGAGATAAAAGTAGCGCGCGCTATTTTAAAAGATAGTGGCGTGGCAAAAGATGGTCTTAATATCATCTCGTGTCCTACGTGTGGACGTATTGAGGCAGACTTAGTAAGTGCGGTGAGTGAGATAGAAAAGCGCACAGCACATATCAAAGCACCTCTGAATGTCTCTGTAATGGGATGTGTGGTCAATGCTATTGGCGAAGCAGCACACGCAGATGTGGCTATCGCGTATGGCAAAGGAAAAGGGCTTGTAATGGTCAAGGGCGCAGTAGTGGCTAACCTCGATGAAGCTGAGCTTGTAGATAGATTTATCCTAGAAGTAGAAACTATGGCAAGAGAGAGTGAATAAATAAATATAGAATAAAAAAATGAATAATGAAAGAAATACATAATGCATGATAATTTATACAATTTAGCGTTTGAACGCTCCATCCTAAGCTCGATAGTTTTTGAGCCAAGCCAATTTGATGAGCTAAGCAACCGACTTAAAAAGGATGATTTTTATCTTCCTGCACATCAAGATATCTTTAATGCGATGCTAAAACTCTTCCAAAAGGATGAGCCAATCGATGAGGAATTTATCAAAAAAGAGCTTATCAAGATTAAAAAATTTGATGAACAGGTGTTTATGGAGATCCTCTCTGCAAACCCTATCGCAAACACAAAAGCTTATGTCAATGAGATAAAAGATAAAGCACTCAAACGCAATTTGCTTACCCTTACAACAGAGATAAAACGTGTCACAGTAGAAGAGGAGCTACCAAGTGCTGAGGTTGTTGATATCGTAGAGAAAAAACTCTATGAAATCACCCAAGAGAACCAAACAAGCGATTTTAAAGACTCTCCTACAATGACATACGACACGATGGAATATATCAAAGAGATGAAAGCACGTGGAAATAGTGTGCTTGTTGGGGTTGATACAGGGTTTGCAGAGCTCAATAAAATGACGACAGGATTTGGAAAAGGGGACTTAGTTATTATTGCAGCGCGGCCTGCTATGGGGAAAACTTCCTTTATACTCAACACCGTAAGCAAGCTCATGCTTCAAGGCAAAGGTGTGGCGTTTTTCTCACTAGAGATGCCAGCTGAACAGTTGATGCTTCGTCTTTTATCTGTGCAAACATCTATACCTCTTCAAAAGCTTCGTGTGGGTGATTTAGATGATGGGCAGTGGGCAAGTTTAAATGATGCGATAGGTCGTATGAATACAGCCAAACTTTTTGTGGATGATGCAGGAAGTGTCAATATCAATCAACTTCGCTCCAAACTAAGAAAGCTCAAAAACCAACATCCAGAGATTGAGATAGCGGTGATTGACTACTTGCAAATTATGCAAGGGGTTGGAAATCAAGACAGACACTTGCAAGTTTCTGAAATCTCTCGTGGTCTTAAGATGCTCGCACGTGAACTTAACATGCCAATCGTAGCACTTTCCCAGCTCAACCGTGGATTAGAGAGCAGAAATGATAAACGTCCAATGCTAAGTGATATCCGTGAATCTGGTTCTATCGAGCAAGATGCGGATATTATCCTCTTTGTTTACCGTGATGATGTTTATCTTTACAAAGAGGAAAAAGAGCGCGAAAAAGCTGCTAAAGCTGAGGGCAAAGAGTATACAGCAAGCTATGTAGAAAAAGAAGATGAAGAAGCAGAAATCATCATCGGAAAGCAGCGTAATGGACCAACAGGACATGTCAAACTATTGTTCCAAAAAAGACTTACTCGTTTTGTTGATGCGCCAACACATGGTCGCCCAATTGAGATGGTGTATGAAAATATCGATACAAAATCTGCCAATATTTCATTTTCGAACGATTCGGTTTCAATGACCACATTGTAGATGCAACCACTAGAGCTTTTTCACTCCAAAAGAGGAATCTACTTTTTCCTCTTGGCATGTGGGGTGATTTTCGCGTATAGCATTCTCATACACTACAACAACTACCTCAATCTTACCCGTTACGATACCTACGATACAGAAGCAAAAGTCCTCTTACAATATTCCAAAACAAAAGATGACCGTACGTACCAAGTCCTCAAGCTTCAAACAAAAGAGGGATTAAAGTTTTACACAACGAAATCAAAAACTTATCGTAATAGAGATAAAACTACTATTGGTATACGTTTTTGGACAAGTAAAATTACATTTTATGGATATCTCACATCATTTTATGCTTACTCGCACTTTTATGAAGAAAAAGAGTTAGATTCTCTGAAAAATACGCTGAACCAAAAACTAGATTCCCTCCATCCAAATGAAAATATCGCTGCGATATATAAAGCGCTCTACACAGCAGAGAAAATGCCACATGAGCTACAAACTACACTCTCTACTCTTGGTATTTCACATCTTTTAGCGATTAGTGGATTTCATCTCGGAGTTCTAAGTGCGGTACTCTTTTTTCTCTTGCGACCATTGTATAGATTTTTTCAAAAAAGATATTTTCCTTTTTCACATGCCAACAGAGATACGTTCCTTATCGCGGCATGTATACTTTTAGGCTATATGCTATTTTTGGATGTGCCACCCTCGCTTTTACGTGCTTTTGGGATGCTTGTGGTTGGATTTATTCTGCACGATAGAGGGTATAAGATTGTTTCAATGCAGACACTGTTTGCTACGGTACTCTTACTTTTATCTTTATTTCCTACGCTCTTTTTTGCTTTGGGATTTTGGCTCAGTTCTCTGGGAGTTTTTTATATCTTTTTATTTTTAATCTATTTCAAGTCAAAAAGTAAGCTATGGCAGTTTGTAGTTTTGCCTTTTTGGGTTTACGTGATGATGGTGCCAGTCACGCTTTTTGTATTTGGTAACTTTTCTCTTTATCACCCTTTATCGATTCTCTGGACGACACTTTTTACTCTTTTCTATCCACTTAGTATTGTGTTACATCTCTTAGGTTTTGGATCTATTTTTGATGGACTTTTAGAGATGCTTTTGGATTTGGGAAAAGAGGCAGAGATGATTTTGCTAAGTGGATGGATATTTGCCATTCACTTAGCGCTGTCGATGTGGAGTGTGTACTCTAAAAAAGCACTTTATGCGTTAATGCTTTTTACTTGCATCATCCTCAGCTACGTACTCTTCGAGTGCATCTAGGGCACATTCACTCTTTGAAGTATAAAAACGATTGAGTAAATAACAGAGTTTAAGACCATACACAAAAATAATCCACGAAACATAGATCCATAAGAATAAAAACATCACAATAGAAAAAGAGCCATAGATGGTTGTATAGGATTTGTTAAGGAATACATAATAGATAAACGCATTTTTAGAAAGTGAAAAAACGATAGAGACGATAAAAGAGCTAATAAGAGAAGCTCTGATATGTATCTTTGCATTTGCCGAAATTTGAAATATGAGAAAAAAGAGCGCCCAAATAATCACATAAGGGATATAAGGCAAGATGTCAATACCCGATGTGTACTCATGCGTTGCTATGAGATTTGCAACATAACCTGTAATATAAAATGAGATACCAAGAGCGATGGGTGTGAGTGTGATGAGTGTCCAAAATGTTGTTACCGATTCCCAGATTCCACGCTTTTTTACACGAAATATTTTATTACATATGTACTCAAAGTTTTGAAAAAATAGCATTGAAGAAACAATTACAAAACCAAAGCTCACTGCTCCAAGTTTTGAAGAGTTGAGCAAAAAGCTATTGATCTGATCCATAACGACATCAGAGTTTACAGGCATCAAGTTTGAGAACATAAAGTCTTGGATTTTAGAGTAAATATCACCAAAAGAGGGAAGAGCAGTTAAGATACTCATGATAATCAAAAAAAGTGGAATAATTGTAGAAATAGTATAAAAACTAAGACTTGCAGCATAAAAAGTTAAATCTTTATCGATAAAAGTACTCACAAAAAAACGAATATGACGTACAACTTTTGCAAAGAGTGTGAATAGTTTTTGAAACAATTTTTTTCCTTTTTGAATAAAAGTATATTTTATCCATTTTTCTCTTAAATCAGAAAAGCTACACACCTCTCAAAGAATTCCCCTCAATTTCACAGCCTTAACTTTTCTATTAGTTTTTTTTCGTTATTTTAGAGAGGAAAACACTACAAAAGGAGTCTTATGGAGTTACCTACACTTTTTTCATTTTTAACATATATGATTGGTATGGTTGCAATTGGTTTATATTTTTATTTCAAAACAGATAATTTAAATGATTATATCTTAGGGGGAAGAGGGCTAGGTCCTGGAGTTACGGCTCTGAGTGCTGGAGCATCTGATATGAGTGGATGGCTTCTTCTGGGTCTTCCTGGGATGCTTTATGATGAGGGACTTGTTGGGGTTTGGATTGCTGTGGGATTACTTATCGGAGCATATGCAAATTGGCATCTCATCGCTAAACCTTTACGTGTCTACACACATCATCTTCATGACGCATTAACTATTCCTGATTATCTCTCTAATCGCTTTAGAGACAACTCTAACGCACTTCGTATAACTACGGCTGTCGTGATACTTCTTTTTTATACTCTTTATACCTCTTCTGGATTAGTAGGTGGGGCAAAGCTTTTTGAAGCAACGTTTGGGCTTGATTATGCAACGGCACTTATAATTGGAAGTTTGATTATTGTTTCCTACACCTTTTTAGGTGGATACAACGCTGTGAGTTGGACGGATTTCGTGCAGGGGATACTTATGTTGCTTGCTCTTGTTATCACTCCTGCTGTCGTTATCTATGAGATAGGCGGGATGAGTAAAACGCTAGAGACTATCATCATGTTTAATCCTGAGCATCTTGATAGTTTTCATACCGCCTCTTTTATAGGGATTGTTTCCCTTTTGGCATGGGGGCTTGGGTATTTTGGACAACCGCATATTTTAGTGCGTTTTATGTCGATTCGTCACGAGAATGATATGGAAAAAGCAAAGTTTATTGGCATGAGCTGGATGGGACTCTCCGTGCTTGGTTCTTTGGCAGT
>JAVETY010000126.1:0-4949 GCA_034005815.1 Sulfurimonadaceae bacterium
TTATGGCATGTGATGATATTGCACCTAGATTTTCTAACTTACTAAGAGATTTTTGTACTGAAATAAATGTGGTATTTTGCGTGAGTATCGAGCCAAGTACCACTTCAAAAATCTCATCTTGCGTGAGGGTTAAGAGATAGATTTTTGGGTGGTATCCACATCGCCTTAGAGGCCACCAACCTTGTGGACCATAATGGTCATAAAGTTTATTATAAAGTTCTAAAATTTCCACACAAATCTATTTTGAAGCAATTTTTAAAGCTAGTTTACGAGCAAAAGGAAATACAACCAAAATAGTTGGAAATGCAATACACCACGCAAGAAGCCATGCGCGAATCCACATAGTCACAAACCCTTCTATAGCTCCAAGATTGATAAAAGAGATAGCTCCTGACATAATAAAGCTCATAAGTCCAGAGAGCAAAAAAGCTTGTACTTGATGCAGATACTTCGCTGAAATCATAGTTTTCCCTCAAGTTTTTTTGACATTATACACATTTAACGCACCCGCTTTGAATCTACTAAAAAGTCCATCCCCACACGGCCTATATTTTCAAGCTTTATATGAAGTTTTTCATCACGGCACCCATCTTCAATATAAAGATGTTCTATCTCTAAGATAAGAGGTTTATTTTTTTCATGTAAATCTACAGATTGTACAAACTTACAAAAAAGAGCGCATTTTGCCTCTTTTACCATAGGCGGATACTCTGCTACAATTTTTTGCATCTCAATACCAAATTTCATGGGCTCACTTATATCTTTTGGTAACTCCTCTGCACTCTCTTGAAGCTTTTTTAAAAGCTCTTTGTGTGCAAGATTGATAGTACATTTTTTATGTTTGAGTATATTTACTAGAGTATCTTTTGGATCTCCATCCTCTTTGTGAGTAATCGAGACTATGACACAAGGTGGCTCTGAACTAATAGGTGCAAAATAGCTAAAAGGTGCGAGATTTACCACCCCATCATTTTCTGTACTAATCCACGCTATAGGTCTTGGAAAGATAGTATTGCTCATAAGTGAGTATTTTTTATTTATTGTCAGATTTTCAAAATCGATAATCATGTATCCCCTTTTTAGTCTTTTTGATTTTGGGTCATTTTTTTAAAAATTTCACCCATCTCTATAGGGAATGGAAATACAATCGTATTGCTTTTATCACTTGATATATCACTCATAGTTTGTAAATAACGTAGCTGAATGCCTAAACTATTTTGACTTAAAACCTCTGCTGCTTTAAGGATATTTTCACTTGCTTCTAACTCCCCTTTTGCATTGATAACCTTTGCACGACGCTCACGCTCTGCTTCTGCTTGTTTTGCAATAGCACGCACCATACTCTCATCAAGATCGATATGTTTTATCTCCACATTTGATATCTTAATCCCCCATGCATCAGTTTGTTTATCAAGGATATCTTGTATACCAGCATTGAGTTTTTCTCTTTCTGCCAACATCTCATCTAACTCATGTCCACCTAGAACTGAACGTAGCGTTGTTTGTGCAAGCTGGCTTGTAGCATCATAAAAATCTTCCACTTGAATAATTGCTTTTTCAGGTTCAATCACTCTAAAATAAACGACAGCATTCACATGTACAGAAACATTATCATGCGAGATAACATCTTGTGATGGAACATCAAGAACGATAGTACGCATATCAACTTTTACCATCTGTTGCACATATGGAATAAGGATAATAAGTCCGGGACCTTTTACTCCAGTAAATCGCCCCAGTGTAAAAATAACACCACGCTCATACTCTCGTAAAATACGTATGGAAAATGCAATAATCGCCCCTAATAAAAATATCAAATAAATGATTAAATCTAAATATTCAGAAAACATTTTCTACCCCTTTAATGATTGAATCTCTAGCACTAGCCCCTTTATAGAAGCAACCTCTACCATCGTCCCTATCTCAAAATCTTCTTTAGAGATTGCATGCCATACTTCACCATGTGAAAGTACTCTATACCCTTTTTCGGAGTGAGCAATCACCTCTGCTTCACTTCCAATCATCTCCTCTTTGCCACTTGTAATTTTCACTTTGCTTATTGCAAAGAAAATCCAAATTACAAGCAGAGTTGATAATAATCCCAAGAGCAGTAAAGAGATTCCAAAAAATTTCATCTCTACAACCCCTTTATCGGAACCAAAAAGTGGCATAAGAATCAAAAAGAACATGAGAAAAAACCGTTGCATTTTCTCCCCTTTTTATAAAAATATATTATACATACTACATCCATTGAGTGAGAATGTCAAGAAGATAGATGTTTGAACTTCTCTTGCTTACTTCTATTTTTTATCTCATAAATGAGCTTCCTAGAGCTTTCTATTAAATAAACAAAAGATAAAAATGGTATCCTTGCATCATTATTTTAAGAGATAACTGCAATATGATTAAAGGATACAAATGATAAGTTCACTTCGTGGCATGAACGATATTTTAAGTGAAGACTATGAGCGTTTTACATATTTTATAGAAACAGCAACCAAAGTTGCAAAAAACTATGGTTTTCATTTTATAGAAACTCCTATTTTAGAAGAAACTGCTCTTTTTAAACGAAGTGTGGGTGAATCAAGCGATATAGTTGGCAAAGAGATGTACCAATTTATCGATAAAGGTGAGAATGATGTTTGTTTGCGTCCTGAAGGAACAGCAGGTGTAGTGCGCGCATTTATCCAAAAGAAGCTTGATAAAGCAGGTGGCATTCATAGATTTTACTACCACGGAGCGATGTTTCGTTATGAGAGACCTCAAAAAGGAAGACTAAGGCAATTTCACCAGTTTGGGGTGGAGAGCTTTGGCGTGGCAAGTGTGTATGAAGATGCTACGATGATTATGATGGTTGCAGATATTTTAAAAATATGTGGAATCGGATACCGTCTCGAACTAAACTCTCTTGGTGATGAAAATTGTATGCCACAATACCGTGAGAATCTCGTCTCATTTGTAAAAAATATAGAAGATACAATATGCGAAGATTGCCAAAGAAGAGTAAGCACGAATCCTATCCGTGTACTTGATTGCAAAAATGAAACATGCCAAAACCTTTATAAAGATGCTCCTAAACTTATCCATAATCTTTGTGATGGATGTGCAGAAGATTTTGCAAAACTCAAATCTCTTCTGGATGCAAGTGGTATAGCATATGAGATAAATACAAATCTTGTTCGCGGACTTGATTACTATAGTAAAACTGCTTTTGAATTTGTAAGCGATAATATTGGAAGCCAAAGTGCTATCGCTGGTGGTGGACGCTACGATAAACTCGTAGAGTTTCTAGATGGTCGCCCTACTCCTGCAGTTGGTTTTGCTATGGGGATTGAGAGACTCCTCGAACTTATCGTGATGCCAGAGGTAAAACGAGATGGATTTTATATAGGTGCTATGGATGAAGAAGCGGTTGCATTAGTGATGCAACTTGCGCATAAAAAAAGAGAAACTGCAAAAGTTACAATTGACTTCAAACCTAAAAATCTCAAAAACCACCTCAAGGCTGCTGATAAGCTAAATGCTAGTTTTTGCTGTGTAATTGGTAAAAATGAGATGAAAACCCAAACTATTTGGGTAAAAAATCTTGAAAATAACACAGAAGAGACTCTATCTCTAGAAAGGTTTTAATCACAATGAATATAACACATATAATATGGGAATATATGAAAGATTTCTTTGAGTTTTTCTTAATATTTGCCGTAATAGTACTGATTATGCTTTTTATCTATGATAAATATATCCAAAGAAAACACTCCCTTCTTATCAATTATCCAGTCATTGGTCGTATGCGTTATCTCTTTGAAGCACTTCGCGAACCTCTTAGACAGTATTTCGCAGCTGAGACATTTTACGAATCAAAAGATAAAGTTGACTGGGTTTATAAAGCAGCAAAGGATGTTCCAAACTATCAATCGTTTGCAGTCAATCAACCTTTTGGAAACTCACGTTTTATGATTAAACATGCCAACACTGTTTTAAATGAAGATGAAGTAGATGAAGATATGAGTGTCATTTTTGGAAAAGATAGAAAATATCCTTTTACATCTTTTAGTCCAATTGTCCGTTCTGCTATGAGCGATGGCTCACTCTCTCCTGAAGCTGTACGTGCTTTTTCTATTGCAGGAGAGGAGAGTAAGCTTACTATTAACATCGGTGAAGGCTCACTTACATCCAACCATCTTTTTACCCATAAACCAAATTTAGAAAAAAGTGGTTATTTAGAGATTATAAAAAGTACACCTTGGGCAGAATTTGTATTTAAAGTGGGATCACTTTTCTTTAATAACGCTGTAGCACTCAAATGGTATAGAACTATATTGCTCAATAAAAAAACACAAAACACTTATATCTACGACACGGTATCACATGTACTTTTTCGTGTGAACTGGGATGCACCCCTAGAGACTTTTCCAGAGCAAGTTCCAGAAGATATCCCAAATATTATTTTTCAGATGAGTTCGGGACTTTATGGAGTACGTGATAAAAATGGAAAATACGATCCACTACGCTACCAAAAGCTTATGAAATTTTGCCGTATGACAGAGATAAAAATAGCTCAAGGAGCAAAGCAAACAGGTGGAAAACTTGCAGGTTCAAAAGTAACTGCTGATATTGCTTACTACCGTGGTGTGGAGGAAGGAAAAGATATCTTCTCTCCAAACCGTTTCCCCTTTGCCAACACGACAGAGGAGCTTTTAGACTTTGTAGAGGAACTACAAAACCTTTCTGAAAAACCTGTAGGCTTCAAAATTGTTATCTCAGATGTTACATCTATTGAAGAGATAGTAGAAAAAATAGCACAAAGAAAAAAAGATGGAAAAAATATTCCAGACTTTATCTCCGTAGATAGTGGCGAGGGTGGAAGTGCTACAGCACCACTAGAGCTTATGGAATCAATAGGGCTTGCTACAAATAATGCACTCTATTTACTTGATTCTCTTTTGAAA
>JAVETY010000127.1:0-4896 GCA_034005815.1 Sulfurimonadaceae bacterium
ATCAAGATATGTAAATTCATATTCACCAGCTTCAAATGCTCCTAAAACTTGTGAGAGTGGGTCTTGTACTTTGATTGGTACTATCGTTTTAAAAAAATCTGGATATTGCATATTTCGCCTTTTTTTTAAAGAGAGGTTTTGCTCACTACTTTAGCAGAGATTTTCACCTTATCGCTCATCGCTTCAAAGATATCATCTATCTCTAACATCTCTAACTGTACTACTACTGTATCTTTAGATATTTGCGCAAAACCACTCTTGTTTTTTAATTTTGGATGGTTCGATTCTAACATCTTTTGTAAATGTAAAAGTTGATTTAGATTAAGTGCTATTATATTATCTATGGCATGTGGAAATCTAACTTTTATATGTTCTACCTCTTTTGCAAAGTTTTGAAGTTTAAATCTAAAACCTTGCGTGAAACTCTCTTTTAATTGTGAGATTTCATCTTTTTTTTGGAGAAGTTTTTTCTCTATGGAGTGATTTTGAAAAGAGTTTTTGAGATGATGTATCTGTTGCGTTATATAAAGAAATTTATTTCCAATAGTTTGTTGATATTGACTTGAGAGTGTATCAAGATATAATAAAAGCTCATTTGTATCTGGTAAAATCATCTCCATCGCAGCACTCGGAGTAGGAGCACGTAAATCTGCCACAAAGTCGCTAATCACAAAATCTATCTCATGCCCTACAGCACTTACAATAGGGGTTTTGGCATAAAAGATTGCATCTGCAACAATCTCTTCATTAAATGCCCATAGGTCTTCAATAGAGCCACCGCCTCGTCCTACAACTATCGCATCATACCCTTTTGCATCACTTTTCTTAATAGCTTCTGCAATCATAAAAGCTGCAGTATTACCTTGCACTAATACATCATAAACATCTATCTCTAAAGCACGATAACGGTTTTCTGCAACACGAAGCATATCTTGTAATGCTGCGCCTGTAGCGGAAGTGATAAGGGCTATTTTTTCTACAAAGCGAGGAATTTGTTTTTTTCTCATTGGCTCAAAATAGCCTTGAGTAGAGAGCTTTTGCTTGAGTTGTTCATACGCTAAAGCAAGTGCACCATGTCCTGCGGGTTCAATACTAAAACAATTAAGTTGGTACTCTCCTCGTGGAGTATAAACACTAAGAGCACCATCCACTATCACTTTCATTCCCTCTTTGAGTTGGAACTTTAGTTTGGATGCATTGCCTCGAAACATAACAGCTTTGAGTGTTGATGTGGCGTCTTTGAGGGTAAAGTAGATATGTCCACTATTGTGCACCGTGATGCGAGAGAGTTCCCCCTCGATATAAAGGTGGGAGAAGCTACTCTCTAAAAGAGCTTTTATCTGCTCATTGCATGCGCTAACACTTAAGGTGCGCATGTTGATTAGTCTTTGATTTTTTTAGCGATAATAAGAGTTGAGATATCCATAGAAAAACTTTTTACATACAACATCTCAAATCCTGCAATCTCTAATTCACTTACCATATTTTCGACTGTTGAAAAATCTCCAATAGAGTTGGGGAGGTATTCATACGCTTCTAGGTTTTTTGAGATATAGCCACCCACCTTAGGGAGGATTCTGTTCATATAATAATCTCTCATTTTTCCTAGCATAGATGGATTTTCATTTTTCATAAATTCTAAAATAACAACTAAACCGTTCATCTTTAAAACTCTGTTGAACTCTATAAGTGCTGCTTGACGTTCTACCACATTGCGAATTCCATATGTGATACTTAAAATATCAGCACATGCTTCAGTAAGTGGAATTTGTGTCGCTTGCGCAATATGGTAATTAAACTTTGGAAACTTATCACGTGCTACATCTAACATCCCAACACTAGGGTCAACTCCTACAATCTCTCCTACTGCGATACCAGATTTTTCTGCACGGATTTTCCAGTAATCCATCATATCACCCGTTCCACATGCCACATCAACAATACGATCAATCGCATCAGTACCCGTAAATTTGTATGCTAAGTCACATGCCTTACGTCTCCAACTTCTATCCACACCCATGCTCATTACACGATTTGCAGTATCGTATGTTGGAGCTATATTATCAAACATCGAGACAATTTTTTCTTGTTTAGTTTGTTCTTGCATCTTATTATTTCCTTTTCATCCACATAATTATATCTTGTGCGTCTTTTTGAATATTTAATATCTCAAAACTCTCTTTACCTTTAAAAAAACCATCTTGACCACTTGTTGTAGGGGCTAGATAACAAAGGTGATAGTCTACTCTCTCTTTAGTTGCTTCAAACATAGCTCCACCCCCTTCTATCATGATGTTTTTATAATTATCTAACTTAGTAAAATTATCCTCTATAAAAACTTTGCGCCCTTCTACACTAAAGAGTGGTATGGAGATGTCAAACTCTTTTTCTCTCGAATATATAAGGATATCTGGAGCTTTACCATCTACTAAGCGTGCATCAAGTGTGGGACGGTCTGTACGAACAGTATTGCCACCAATCACCAATAAATCACATCTATTACGCATGGCATGTACATTTTCTCTTGAACTTTGTGCGCTGATTGCGCCACCACCTACCGTCGCATCCAAACGTTGCGCCCATTTAAAAAATACAAATCGCTCCCTTTGGCTCCATAATAAAAAAGGCTCTAAAAGTGCTTTTGCTTCCTCTGCTAAAATACCTTTTTCCACTATCACCCTTGCATCTTCTAAAGCTCTTGCCCCATTAGCTGCTATTATATTGGTATCTTCTTGTGCTATATATACTTTTTTAATTCCAAGCGCAGCTATCAATGAAGCACACGATGGTGTTTTTCCCACATGGCTACATGGCTCAAGTGTTGTGTATAAAGAGAGGGTAGAAAAGATATTATTATGATTTTTTAAAAGATAGGTATGCAGGAGATGTGACTCAGTTAAAGAAAGAATATTTTCATCTTTGGTAAGTGCGAAGTAAGCATCTTTAAGAGCTAATACTTCGGCATGAGGCATGCCAGCTTTCTGGTGTGCAGCACATGCCAAGAGCTGATTTTGTGCTCCAACAACAGTGCAACCTACTGCAGGATTTGGATATGTTAAACCTTGAAAACGCCACGCTTCTTCTAGTGCGAGACGCATAAAAAATTCAGAGTCTATTACCATTCAAAGTATGTTTTCGCTTTTGATATAGTTCCAAACTCAATCTCACGTTCTTCACCATCAATCTCTAAAAATATTTTAGTATCTTCAATTTTTTGGAGTTTACCCTTGAGTTTTGTTTTATCTAAAAGTGTCATAGAGATATTTTCACCTAAAGAAAGTGCAAACTGCTCTAAAGTAGCTACTTTTCTCTCAATTCCAGCACTACTAACTTCTAAACGATAGTTTCCAGATACGGGTGGTGTAACATCTAAAAGCGGTGATATTAGGTTTGTGAGTTCTACACATTGTTCTAAGTTTACACCCTCTTTATTTGTTGCAACTACACTTACACGAAAAATTAAATCTTCATTTTCATGTAAAACTGCTGTATCGTAGAGTTTAAGCCCTACTGATTCTGTCATTGAAGCTATATCTTTTTCTAAACTCATGTTGTTTCCTTAGCTATTTTCTTAAAAAGCTCTTCTAAATGTTGTACTTTTTCAAACTGTTCATCAAATTCGAAAGCAAGCTTAGGACAACGGTACCACCCTTGCTCTTTCAAACAATAATCTTCAATGATAGGGCGCGCTTTTCTTAACTCTTTCAAAAATGCAGCCTGCTCTTCTGGCGTATAGAAACTTGGATCAAGATAGACTTTTGCATCACTTTTACCACGTGCACACTTCACTTCTAGAACATCTATCTCGTGAAGTCTTGCATTATTTAACTGACTTATCGCTTCAGGGATTAACTCTGCTAGAAGCGATTCTGTTCTTTTTAACTTGATTTGTGCAGGAGTCACAGTGATACTTTTTGCTCAATTTTCTTAAATGTTTCGATAACATCTCCAACTACAACATCATCGTAGCCTTTGATAATCACACCACATTCGTAGCCATTTGTAACTTCTTCAACGTCATCTTTGAAGCGTTTGAGTGATGTAAGTTCACCCTCGTATGCAACAACACCTTTACGGATAACACGTACAAGTCCACCACGAACAAGCTTACCATCAACAACCACACATCCAGCAACCATCCCTTTTGGTGATTTAAATGTATCACGTACTTCTGCTTGACCTGTATTTTCTTCCGTAAATTTCGGAGCCATCATACCTGTCAACATTCCAGTAATATCATCCAAAAGTTGATAGATGATAGAGTATGTTCTAATATCTACACCTTTTTGTTTTGCAAGTGCTTTTACATTTCCTGTAGGACGAACGTTAAATCCGAGAAGTACACAGTTATCGCTTCCATTTACTAGTTCTACATCGTTTTCAGTGATACCACCTACACCCGCAGAGATAACATTTACTTTTACCTCTTCGTTTCTTAGCTCATTTAATGAAGAACGAATCGCTTCAAGTGAACCGTGAACGTCAGCTTTAAGAACCACTTTAAGAGTTTTTAAACGTCCCTCAGCAATCATCGCTGTCATATCTTCAAGCGTTGACTTCGTACTGAGTGAAAGCTCTTTATGACGATCATATTCATGACGTTTAAGTGCATAAGCTCTTGCTTCTTTATCACTTTCCATCGCCATTAAAACTTCACCCGATGGTGGAACTTCACTAAGACCTACTACAACAGCAGTATGACTTGGTTTAATCTCTTTGATTTGTTTTGCATTTTCATCAATCAATGCTTTAACACGTCCAAAAGAACTTCCACACACAACATAATCACCCACTCTTAGAGTTCCGTTTTGAACGATTACAGTAGCAACTGGTCCACGCCCTTTTTCAAGTGATGATTCAACTACAGTTGCTTTTGCCATTGCATTTTCATTTGCT
>JAVETY010000019.1:0-21042 GCA_034005815.1 Sulfurimonadaceae bacterium
TGCAGGTGGAAAATCAAGCCGAATGGGCGAAGATAAGTCTCTTCTTCCCTTTGGTGGCTTTGACACACTCACAGAGTTTCAACTCCATCGCCTTTCAAAACTTTTTACGCACGTATATATCTCCACAAAAACAAAACAAAAATTTAATTTTGATGCTTCTTTTATAGAAGACATCCCCTCTCCCTTTGATACATATGCCCCAACTTCTGGATTTGTAGCTACATTTGAATCTATGGCATGTGAGAAGTTTTTTGCTCTCAGTGTAGATGCACCTTTTATAGATGAAGTTATTATTAGAAGACTTATAGAAGAGGACGCGGCACAACAAGACATCGACGCTACGATAGCGAAATCAAATCATGGCATGGAGCCTATGTGTGGAATATACCACCGTTCTCTCGCACCTGCATTTAAAAAAATGTTAGAAGAAGATAATCATAAACTTGGCATGCTTCTTAAACAATCACATACACACTTTGTCATATTTCCTACATCTGAACCCTTTTTAAATCTCAATCACCCCGAAGAATATCAGCAGGCTTTAAAGCTCTTAAAAACATACCAATAGTCTTTTTACCAACTCTTTGCTATAATATTTTTCCTAAAATACAGTAAATGAGACATTATGAAATTAACCCATTTAGATGAAAAAGATAGACCAAAAATGGTCGACGTAAGTGACAAAAATAATACTACACGTATAGCAATAGCAAGTGGTATTATCGAGATGGGTCAAGATGCCTACGATGCAATTGTAAGTGAAAAAACAAAAAAAGGTCCTGTGATTCAAACTGCGGTCATCGCAGCTATCATGGGAGCTAAAAAAACAAGTGAGCTTATACCTATGTGCCATCCGCTCAATCTGAGCGGTATCAACTGCGACGTAGAAGAGCTACCAGAACTTCCAGGATTTAAACTTATACTCACAGCAAAGCTTACAGGGCAAACAGGCGTGGAGATGGAAGCGCTTACTGGTGTGAGTATCGGGCTTTTGACTATTTATGATATGGTAAAAGCTATAGATAAATCGATGGTGATTCGCCATGTACAACTAGAAACCAAATCAGGAGGCAAAAGTGGAGATTATCAACGATAGTACACAAAAACTTGAACTTACATATCCTTGTTCATGGAGCTATAAAATCATAGGACATGGTAAAGATTTAATCATAGATGCAGTTTGTGAAGTGATTCCAGAGCGTGAGCATTCTCTTAAAGAGTCCAATATAAGTAAAACTGGAAAATACACAAGCATGAATCTAGATTTATTAGTTCATAATGAGGACGAGCGTAACTTTATATTCGAAGCTTTAAAAGCACATCAGCACATCAAAATGGTGCTCTAACAAAGGATTTACAATGGAACTAGAAAAACTACAACGTGATATAAAACTCTCGTACAAACTAAGCTTGCCAACAATCAATGAGCGCGTTGCTGATATGGCAGAGCACTTAAGAAATGAGTGGAGCCTCCAAGCAAATACACTAAGTCTTCATGAAATGAAAGCACTCGCTACAACAGTTCTTGATGTGGAAACAAAAACATTACATGCTGAAGTAGAAGCGCTTTTAGCACAAAAAGAACATATTGAGCGTGCGCTAGAACGTAAATCTCTTTCACTTCAAGAGCTCAAATACAATGTCTTTAATGCGATAGAAGCGCAGGTAAATCCTGAAGATATTCAAATTCTCGCAAAATTGCATCAAATAAAGCTCCAATCACTTGATCTGTTTGATTTTTTAAGTGAGCTTGTTGAGAGTGCTGTAATTACAACCTTAGAAAAAGATAAAGAAAATGAGATTATCAAAGAAACAATTACAGAGATGGTAAAAGAGATCACGTTTGAAGCGATAAAAGAGGGTTCACTCAATACTATCCGTATTCGCAAAATCCTCTCCACTATCCTCTACTCCGCTATAGATGTAGCAGAAGCAGAACCAAATAAAGCTGAACTCATCCTAAGTGGTACCCTCTATGGGATGAGAAGCGGACTTATAAAATCGATAGATAGATTTAAAAAACGTTTAGAGTTTATCCCAACAGAAGCAAAACATATCCTTATAGAGGATTATGACACTATCGTAGAGGATTTAAACCAATCAGACGTACTCTTTTCACAAGTGGTTCAAACGCAAGCTACAGAGACATCTACTGTGATTAAAAAGCTTCTTTTAGAGATTAACGACAAGATGCATTATGACTTAGAAGAACTCGCACATATTTCAAAAGAGACAGCACAAATGATTCAGGCAAGATTTTCAGCATTTGCAAAAACTGCTGCAAAAAGAGCGGATAAAGCGATGCAGTCACAAACAGCACAAGAAGCAAAACGTATGGGTATTCAAGCGTGGAGTGCAGCAAAATCAGCTCTAGGAAGCGCTATAAAAACTGCAAAAGATAAAATGGATAACCGTTAAACTTTTATGACATGTCATACTTTTTATAGACTCATGAGATCCTGAATCAAGTTCAGGATGACGGAATTCGTTCCATGCTGGACGCAGTTCGTCATTCCGTACTTGACATACTCCGTCATTCCGTGCTTGACACGGAATCTCTGATGACATGTAAGAGTTTACATGTCATAATTAATTAGCAAGAAAGTAGCGTAATAGTATCCGGAGTAGAAGTCGGAATCAAACATAAAAACTCATAGTCTTCATCACCTATCACATTATAAGAGTGTGCAATTCCTGCAGGAATATAGATAACATCATCTTTTTTTGCAACAAGCTCTTTTCCATCTAGAATCACTTTTGCACTTCCTGCTAATACATACTGCTCATGTTCTACTGTATTTGTATGCAATGGCATGTTGCCGCCTGCTTTGATTATAAACTTTCTCATCGCAAAATTGGGCGCATCACCGATAAGCACTTGCATAGAGCCACCCTCGCCTGCAGCGATTGGATTGGATTTGAATTCTTGTACATTTTTTATCATCTATAAATCCTTTGCTAAAACAAACATGTGTGAAAAATCTTTTGTATAGTCCGCACATCGGTCACAAATAGGGTCTCCCCCACGGTATGGATAAGGACAGCGGCACTCATGGCACATCACCATCTCATAATGCACGAGTTCTTTTCCTCTATCGTAGGCAAACTCTATAAGGTCTATCCCCTCTTTTGTCGTAATTGCATCTGTTTTACAAATATGATCACAAATTCCACATGCGATACAATCTCCTACGTTGAAGTTAATCCCTTGTTTATCAGGAGTTGCCACAAGTGCATTTGTGGGGCAAAACTGTACACATTCACCACAGTTTGTGCAAGCACTAAAAGAGATGGATTTCTCTGCAAAAAGTCCAAAGTTTGTCGTGTGTGTGGTGGTTGTAAACTTCGTTATATTATCTTTGATAGCATTTTTAAGATGCAAAAATTTCAGAGGAACTTTAGGAGCATTTATATCTCTTTGATGCTCTATCGTAAGCGCTTTTATCTCTGGTTTCTCTTTTGCAGCATCTTTTGCTTTTGAAAAAGCAGCTTTAAACATAGTACGTTTAGGGTTTTCTTCTTCAGGTTTTATCTCTATTTTTTCAATTGTAACACCTACACCACACGCAATCAAAAAGTCATTTGCAGTTTCTATCTCTTGACGTATAAAACTTTCTACTTTTTTATCAACGTTAAGCTTACATCCCTCACAATGAGAAAGGTCACAAACAGGTGCATCTTTAGACTTTAGAGCCATCGTGATATAGTGGTGCGCATCAAAAACACCTAAGCAGTTTGTATTATCTTTACAAGAGAGTGTTTTTTTCTCCATCGTATCAAACGCCAATGTAAAAGCATTTGGATCAAAGTTGATAATGGTAAGTGCTTCCGTAGGACAACTTCCAATACATGCAGAACACTCGATACATTCATTTGCAAAAAGAGTTACCGCATTACGTACTATATGAAATGCTCCAACAGGACATATATCTACACACTTTTGACAATCATTATGAAAGTAATCATTTCTAATACAGTTTACACCGCTATAAGAGAAGAGCGCTGACTTTTGAACAAAACTAAGATCTGCCATTAATTCTCCCCTATATTTGTCGTGACATACTCAAAGTCAGCCACGATAAACTCCACAATAAAGTCACATAAATCACTATAAAATGGAGTAAGTGCCATAGATTTCATACCTATCATATAAGGAACAACCCAATTAAAAAGATGCTCTTTCAAAAATTGATATTGTGGTTTTTGTTCCTCTCTATAAATAAGTGTTTGCATAAAAGCAAACTCTATGGAGAGGTGATCAGGTGCCATAAGTTCACTTTGATCCATATTGAGTTCAAACCCATTACGATAGTAAAAATTCATAACAGGATTTTGTAAACCTACAAGTGTTTCATTTTTTGCATCAAGAACAAATGATTCGACGGGTTGAGTATTGATTATAAACATGGAGGAGTAATCTTCATTGAGTGCATCGAGTATTTGTGTATCATCATTCTCCGCAAACCACGCCTGTGTATCTTCCCCTAAAAGTTCTAATAAATCTTTGTTATTTCTAAGGTCACGCACATAGTTTTTATCAGCAGTGCTCGCCATTGTGCGAGATAAAAAAGCATATATATAGAGTCTGTAATCGTTATTCATTTTTATCCTATTATTGCTAGAGGTGGTGGGATTTTTATCATAATTTCGCTTAGTTCAAAGCAAATTTTATAGATTAGTTGCAATCACTAGAGAGAGGGAAGTTATAAGAAAAACACCGCTTAAAGCCCGCAGGCTTTAAGATTAGAGACATCCCTTAAAGAATGACTTTTTCGGTGGTGGTGGAGCTTTGAACTCTTTTACAATAATTGTATTTGTAGCCGCGTTAAAATCTCCAATAAGTGTTACATCATTACGGTTGATACCTTTATCGATATGTCTCATATCTATATTTCTTGTATCTACGTTATAAGAAACCCCATCTTCGTGTGAATAAAGAACAAGTTGTACTTTTGTAAATACACCTGCGTCATTTTCTAAGAAACAACCATCAGTTCCACACATATAATTTTCAAGATAACAATCTAAAAATGCACCTTGAGCAGCACATGAGTCAACTGTTAAAAATCCCATTTTTTCCATAGGAACTAACTCGCTAGAGAGCTCTTTTGAAGGTGTTTCTGGACCTGAGTTACATCCACTTAGTACCAAGGTGATACTTAGTACGAACGCTGATGTTAATAAGCTTACTATTTTCATTTTTTAACCTCCGCTTTTAGAGTTGTCAAATAAGCGATCAGATTTTGCATATCATCTTTTTCTAACCATGAAAAATCTGGCATAGTTGATGTTCTAGCCCCATTTTCTTCGAGTGTATACCACTCATAAGAACTATGTGCATTTCTATTATACCCTGGAACTACAACTGCTGATGGTTCCATTACTGATTCTCTTAAATATGCAACACTTGAATATCCACCAATGTTTGTCAAAGATGGTCCCATAGGGTTTGATGCATCTGTTGCTTCTAATTGATGGCATGCAGAACAGTTGTTTTGCGCAACCTCTTTCCCTTTTAGGATATCACCTTGCACTTTACCATGAAGTTCTTGTACCAGTGCCGTAGAACCTTTCGTACCTTCAAGTGTTACCGCTGTCCAACCTGTAAGATATTTAAGTCCATTACGACCCATTTTCTCACCGTCCCAAACAGCAAATGCTACAGGAATAGCTGCAGCATTAAGATTTAAATAGTTGTCTTTTAATGGACGAGAAAGTGTTCCTGTCCAACCTCTATTCGCATAATTAAAACGTGCATATGAGTTACTTGAACCATCTTTTATCTCTGTAGTAGAGCGAAATCCTTCTGCTATAAAGTTTTTCTCATAATCGTTATTTCCAAGAGATCTTACTTTCTTGTTAAACGCTTTAAGATCTTTACCAAAAAGGTCTGTTTGATTTGGATTTACTTGATGAACCACATCACCTTTTCCATTTGGTTCATACGAACCATACGCTTCTTTTTGGAGGTGAATTAAAACTGGACGACCATCAGAACCCATGCCAATATATGGAAGTTTTTTAGGATCTTTGTAATCTGTTGCAAATTGCACTGCAAAACCATCTGCATATGTATCCGTTGTATTTGCATACGTTACGTTTTTTGTACCATCTGCCCATTTAATGATAAATGCGATTTGAGTTGCGTTATAGATAGCGCCCACTTGTGCTTCTATCGCTTTTGCTTCACCATTTATCTCGTTTGCTTTTTTATCATTAAAAGCAATCGTTGTTTGTGGATAAAGTGCTACTTTTGTCATTTTTGCTTGTTTCCATACTGTAGAGTCATAACTCACTTGATCAATATTTCCACTTACTTTTACTGCTGTGATAGCTGAACTAGCACAAACCGCCGTAGCGATTGCACTTGCTGCTAAAAGAGATTGAATCAATTTTTTCATTAGTGATTTCCTCCTGCTGCACCGCCAAAGAATTTAATCTCGTGGGATGTTTTTGTATATTTACCAGCTACATAACGGTTATCTACAGGCGCTAAAGGTTTTTGTCCATTTGTACGTGCAACTTCTTGGTAGTAGTTGTTATCTAAGCGGAACATATCTGAGTGTTGGTATGCAATCAAGATATCCATAAGCTCACTCTCACCTGTCTCTTTACGTTTTTTCATCTCTGCTTTAAGAGTTTTAATAGCTCCATGAACTTCTTGTCCAAAAAGTTTTTCAAGCTCTTCGATTGGTAAACGACCTGAGTCAGGAATGATTTTTCCATCTGCATCAAACTTTACAGGTGATTCAGTTGGTGGAACATAATAAACGTTTGGTTGTGTTCCATAATCTGTTCTAAGACCGATTGCTACTTTATACTTGTGTACAAGTTTATAAACTTGTGACTCTTCATCATCTAAGAAGCCCACAAAACGGATACGTCCAACACATTGTTGTGCACATGCTGGTGGAAGTCCTTGCTCAATACGTGGGAAACAAAGGATACATTTTTCAGATTTAGAAATTTTTGGGTTGAAATAGATTTTTTTGTATGGACATCCAGCTATACAATAGCGGTACCCTTGACATCTATCTAGGTCAACTAAAACAACACCATCTTGCTCACGTTTAAAGATTGCATCACGTGGACACGCACTTAAACATCCTGGATTTGTACAGTGGTTACAAATACGTGGAAGATAGAAGAAGTAGTTATCTTGAGGAAATACACCAGCACCCTCATCTTCATCCCAGTTTGGTCCCCATGTAGGTTCTACGTTTGGCTCAAATGATGCTCCACCTTGAAGTGCATCATAGTTATAATCCCAAGGCACACCGTAATCTGCCTCAAGATTTGGAATAACACCCTCTTGTAAATCGCCAGCTGCGTCAAAACCACCACCTAAGTCCATCCAATTTTTTGGATAACCCGTTCCTGGATACGTTTCAACATTGTTCCAATACATATACTCGCGGCCATTTCTATTGGTCCATTGAGTTTTACATGCTACAGTACATGTCTGGCACCCGATACACTTGTTCAGGTCCATTACCATTGCTAATTGTCTTTTAGACATCTATGCTCCTTAAACTTTTGCTTTTTCAAAGTTAACAGCACCATCGTATGCATACTGGTTACCGTCCCAAAGACCACCAAATTTTAGGTGACCCCATCCATCTGCCATCTCTAGTAAGTTAAGAGATGTAGGTACAACTTCGTTGTGACCTTTGTTAAATTTATACATGTATGGTTCCCAACCATGCTCGAGTACCAACCCATCAGCTGGCGCAGATGAACTTACTTTAGCCATCGCGTAGAATTCTCCGAGTTTATTGAAAATACGGATAGTTTCCCCATCTTTAATACCTTTAACTTTTGCAACTTCACGGTTAATCATAGCCGCTGGAACCCCTCTTTGTAAACGTAAAAGAGTTCTTGAAGTTTTGTAGTTAGAGTGAATCGACCAACGTGCGTGTGGTGTCATAAGTACATATGGAGTCTCCTCTCTATTTGGACGAATACCTTCCATACCTGTATTTGCAGCAGCTCCAAGTCTTATATACATCTCATGGTCTACATAAAATGTTTGGCGACCCGACATTGTATGAAGCGGTTCAAATCTATAAAGGTGGTACTCATTTGAGTTATATGGTTTATCTGAATAAAGTGGTGATGTTTGTGCTGCTTTATCATTAATAAGCAAGAAACCACCCACTTTATACATTTTTTCCATTGTCCATGGCTCATACTGTGCACATTTTTCTAATGCAGCTTGAACAGCCATTTTGTCCGTTCCAAGATAAACTTCACCCTCTGCTTCAGACTCTTCGTCTGTATTTGTATACTCTTTATGGAAGATTGTAAGGTCATGGTACCCTGGTCTTGCATAACGTACTTCATCTTTTACTTTTGCTTTTGCAATGTTTTGTGGACGATTCGCAATCTCTTCTAATTTCTTAGCTAAGAGTGTAAACATTGTCCACTCATCCATAGCTTCGCCTACATTTTTGATGTTAGCAACAGGTTGTGCAAGGTTTGTAAAACGGTGGTACCCTGGAGAAGTTCTAAGGTCATACACTTCGTAGTGAGATTTTGCTGGAAGTAGTACGTCTGCATACTGCGCAGCTTCACTCATACGGTAATCAACATATGCAAAGAAATCAAGTCTTCCTAGGAATGCTTTTCTATACTCATTCCCTTTATTACGTCTAAAAGTAGAGTCAGCTACGATAAGTGCTGTTGTTGGTAACCACCAAGGTTTTACAACATTTCCATGATCACTTGTATTGTTAGCGCCTCCGTGCTCACCTGCTTTTAGTATTTCACTTAGTACAGTCATGTACTCTTTTTTACTCATACCATTTTGCGCACGTTTCACATCTTCATCATCGAAATAATCATCAAATGTTTTCATGCCGTTACCGTTCATAAACTCACCAACAAATCCAGAACCAAAACGTGGATTATATTTTCCACTAAAGCCTGAAAGTGCATCAAGTCCTGAGAGTTGGAACTCATTTTCTGTGTTGAGTCCACCGTATGGCCCCATACGTCCTGTTAATCCACAAATAGAAGAAACATTCCATATTGTCATCATACCATTGAAGTATTTGTTCAGTGAGAATCCTGTTGTAATCTCTACAACTTTTGGTAATGCGATATCTTTTGCAAGTTGCGTTACAGTTTCAGGATGTACACCTGTAATCTCTTTTGTAGCTTCTGGAGCAAATTTATTTGCTTGACGTTTAAGCATCTCAAATACAGTGACAACTTCTCTTGTATTTCCATGAACGTCTTTGATTTTAAAGCTACCTTCTAATGCAGGTTTTACCTCTTTTGGCAAACGAAGTGTTCTTGTATCATGTCCAAGTGTTCCTGGCATCAAATAGATTTCGTTTGTAGCTTCATTCATACAATAGAATTGCTCATCCCATTTATAAAGTAGCTCTTTATCATCTGTTTTTTCCATATCATTACGACGGATCATTTTTTCAGTTTTTACATCTACTAAAAATGGTAAATCTGTATAGAGTTTCATAAACTCTGGCTTATACATTTTATGTTCAATGATTTGGTGGATAACACTCATTGCCAAGATATTATCAGAACCAGCCTTGATAGGGATCCAAAGGTCAGCAGATTTTGCAGTTGCATTGAATTCTGGAGTAATTACGATGATTTTCGCACCGTTATATTTTCCTTCCCAAACAAAGTGAGCATCTGGAATACGTGATACAGATGGATTTCCACCCCACATAACAGCAGTATCTACTGTATACATAAAGTCCCAAGTACATCCAAGGTTACCCTCGCCATAAGCGATAGCAGCACCTGAGAACATATCTCCAAGGTATGATGATGGATAGATACGGTTTGCACCTAACTGCGTAGAAAAACGGAGTGGAGCACCACGACGACCTTCGGTTAAAAGTCCTGTACCTGCGTGAACCATAAGTTTATCCGGCCCACGGTTATCATCTGTAAGTGTGTCAAAAATCTCTTGACAGATTTTCTCTGCTGCTTGATCCCAACTTACACGTTTCCATTTACCTTCACCACGCTCACCTGTACGTACCATTGGATAGAGGATTCTATCTTTTTGATACATAACTTGTGAGTGCTGTACACCCTTATTACAACCACGTGGGTTGAAGTCTGGGATTTTTGCGTTGATGACTGGGTAGCGCGCTGATTGGTTTTCACGCGTGATTACACCATTGTGTGACCAAACTTCCCATGCACAGTTTCCTTGACAGTTAACGCAGTGGTATGCAAAACCATGTTCCTCTTTTTTACCATACGTAAATGAAAACTCATTTCTGTACATATCTTCCGTATAGTTCGTATTTGGATACTCGTGTTTTCCGTTTTCAACACTCATCACATTTGTTTTTGCAAAAAGGCTACCTTGCGAAGCAACCAAAGCCGCAGTCATCCCTGAAGCTTTAAGGAAATTTCTACGATTATTGTTCATTACTTTAGTCATATTTCACTTCTCCCTTATCTTTTTAGTGGCAAGTTCATATCATTACCCCAAACGTCCCAACTACCTGTAAATACTTTAATATTTTCATAGCCTAGAAGCTTAAGAGCTGTAATATGCTCAGAACCACGACCTGCACCAACCATACAATATGCATAGATTGTTTTATCAGGTGTTATACCAAATTTTTCATACACTTCTTTTAGTTCCTTTGCGGATTTAAAAGATTTTTTGTTTTTCAAATCTGAGATTTTACTCCATTCAAGAAATAAAGCACCTGGAATATGCCCTGCACGAGCAACATTATCCATTTTTCTATCGCCGATAATCTCAGCCATACCACGAGAGTCAATAATCACATATTTAGAATCTTTTCCATTTTTTAGAATATCTTCCATTGCAATTTTCACTTCTTCTTTTCCTGCGATAAGAGTAAGGTCGATTTTGTTAATGTCGATTTTATATGTTTTAGGTGTTACTATTTCATCACCCTTAACAACTAAAAGATCTTCTTCCACTTTTTTGAGTCTTGCATTTAATGCTTTTTGTGCTGCTTTTTCAGTTTTTACAGTAAGCTCAAGTTCTGCTTTTTTAGAAGCCTCAAGTTTTACTTCGCCTGATTTTGCATCTTTGAGCTCTTTTGAAGCAGCTCTTTCTTTAGTTCTATGCTCTTTTATCTCTTCTTTGATAGCGTTAGCTTCTATTTGCGCTGGATCAATATCCATAATCGCATTACGTCCACCATTGAGAACTTTTACATTTTTGTGTCCATAACTATGAAAGAAAGAGTAAACACCAGTAGCGTTTGGCCCTTTAAAGTCATCATATGCAATCACTAAAGTATTGTTATCTATTCCCTTCGAACCTATGTAAGCCTCAGCATCCTCTACACAACGGTAGAGAGGTTCACAATGCATATCGCCCGTAATATCAGAATGATGTAAGTGGTGTGCATACATCTCTACAGAACCTTTGATATGTCCTAGTTTATAAATGTCATCGCTGTCTCCCGAAACAAACATAACACCCTCTTTACCAATTAACTTGATAGCATCTTCAGCTGATATGAGAATATTGTTATCAATATAACCCTCTTTTGCACAAAGCGGCGCTAGTGTTAATGTAGCTGCAAAAACTAATGTTTTTAGCATTTTCTTCATCCGTGCTCCTTCTTTTATTTATTTTAATATTGTAATAATTTTTATAAGTAAAACTAATCACTTATAAAGCTTAAAATACAATGAACGGAATTACCTGCTCATTATATGGTTCAGTCTCTTATGTTACTATTAAATCACAAAAATATCACAAAACTTTATTACCAAATGAAACACTTCGTCTATTGGTTTTTTGACATATAATGTATTGAAATAATTTATATAACAATCTCTATTTTTATCCCTATTCTCTTAAATTTATCAACTAGAAACTATTTTTAGAGTACAAAAAGCAAGAGTTCGATATATTCACAAAAATTTATTACAAATAATTATAAAAAGGCGTTTGGATGATAGAAAAAGAGATAGAAAATGCAATTGCATCTAATGATGAAAGCACACTCCTCGAAGCCCTCGATGATAGAACTCTCGATATAGAACTTATCAAAAAAATTTATTTTAGCTTTCGAGATCATAAAGAGATTGTTGGGCAAGTTGCTATGAATTTAAGCCTACGCACAAGTGTCTATGAGAGAGAAAAAGAGTTTAGTAACACCATGGTGGAGCTACTTCGTGATTTAGCATCCAATCCAGCTGACATGGGAGCACGATGGGCAGTTGCAAAAAACCCACATACACCTGGAGATGTACTTACAAAATTAGCATCTGATGAAATCAATCTTGTTCGTGCACTTGTAGCTACAAATCCAGCCACACCATCAAAGGTTTTAGAAGGTTTTTTTAGTGATGAAAAGATCGTGCGTGATGGGCTTTCAGGCAATCCATCCACACCTGTGAAAATACTCAAAATCTTAGCAGATGATGCGGATAAAATGGTGCGTATGCGCCTTGCTGAAAATACAAATGCACCTCTTGATATTTTAAAATCTCTTGCAAGCGACAGTGATGCAAACGTTGCAAAAGCCGCTGAAGTAAATCTGGAGCAAAGAGTATGAAACGCAGAAATAATCATATGAAAAGTAAGTTTTCAGCACTTGAAAACAACTTTTTAAACACTTTTTTTTCTGGGAATTATATTACTGCAAATGAATTTATAGAGATTGGAAAAAAAGTAAATATTCCTATGGGAATGAATTCACGTGAACTTCTTATTAAAGAACTTCTCAATAAAAGTGATACAAATAACACACTAGATCAAGTGGTAACTTTATTAGAGACACTTTTAAATGAGCGTATCGAAACCTACCACGAACTCAGCAAAAGTTATCCTGCTGCTGCTGGGATGTTTGCTATATTTGTACAAAAAACAAAAGCTACAAAATCACTTTTAAATAGAGAAACCCAAAGGAATCCTTATGAATAGTAAAGAGTTAAAATTAGCCCTCAATGAACTACAATACCCAAATATAGAGCGCTCCTTAGGAGATTTAAAACTTATAGGCGATGTCAAAGTAGAAAAAAACAATGCACATGTAGAACTTCTCACGGTGAGTGATAGCTCTTATCTCAGTGTTAAAAAACTTATCGAAGATAATTTTGCGCAAAAATTTGCATCATTTAATATTACAAAAAGAAATCTTGAGCCAAAAAAAGATATCAACTATGGACATAGTGCAAATCCTAATAATCGGGCCCCTTATGCAAAAAATGTTATCGCTGTAACGAGTGGTAAAGGTGGTGTTGGTAAAAGTACTGTCAGTGTAAATCTCGCAATTGCGTTAGCACAAAAGGGATATAAAGTTGGGATATTAGATGC
The DNA here is from genome assembly GCA_034005815.1 of Sulfurimonadaceae bacterium. Classification (GTDB taxonomy): domain Bacteria; phylum Campylobacterota; class Campylobacteria; order Campylobacterales; family Sulfurimonadaceae; genus Sulfurimonas. The sequence goes on from JAVETY010000019.1 coordinate 13,301, forward strand.
AGATGTATATGGTCCAAACGTCCCAAGACTTACCAATACAGACCTAGAGAGACTCAACTGGAATGATGACAATAAAATCATTCCAGCAGAAAACTACGGTATCAAAATCATGAGTGTGGCACTCACAACTCCCACAATGGATACACCTCTTGTTTGGCGTAGCTCTGTAGCTGTAAATGCGTTGATTCAATTTTTAGAAGATGTGGCGTGGGGTGAACTAGACTTTTTAGTTATCGACATGCCACCAGGAACGGGAGATGTGCAACTCACAATAGCGCAAGAGCTTCCTATAAGTGCAGCAGTTCTTGTTACCACTCCACAAATTGTAGCCACTGATGATGTGAGTCGTGCTGTAATGATGTTTAAAGATATTGGTGTAAAAATGGCTGGAATAGTTGAAAATATGAGCTTTTTTATCGCACCAGATACACATATCCGTTATGATATTTTTGGAAGTGGCGGTGGAGAGAAAATAGCACAAAAATATGATCTACCATTTTTAGGAGCGATTCCACTCCTAATGGAGATTCGCGAAGGCTCTGATAAAGGTGAGCCACCTGTAGCTCTTGGAAGTGATATCCATAAAAAATATTATCAAGATATTGTAGAAAATATAATCAAATCGTCCAACTTTAAACTCTAACTCTTATGACATGTCATAGATTGACATGTTAAACTTTTAATAGATTTATAAGATCCTGAAGCAAAATAAGAGAATCACTTTTTGCAAAGCAAAATATTTTTTTAGGGCTTAGGATGACGAGCTTTGGGTTGATAATAACAGAGACTCGTCATTCCGTGCTCGACACGGAATCTCCTCTATCACATATCATAAACTTCTATTTATAATACTTTAAAACTCCATCCATATTTGAACCCATATTTAAAAGTACCATATCTGCAATCACAAGTGCAGCCATCGCTTCACATACAACTGTTCCACGAATCGCCACACATGGGTCGTGTCGCCCTTTGAGAGAAAAATCAACCTCTTCATTGGTAGTTGTTACAGTATGTTGCTCTTGGAAGATAGATGGTGTTGGTTTGAAATAGACATTTAAAACTATATCTTCCCCATTACTTATTCCGCCTAAAATTCCACCTGCATGATTAGAGACAAAACCATCTTTGCGAATCGGGTCATTATTTTCTGAGCCTAAAGTTTTTGCACTTAAAACTCCATCCCCAATCTCTACAGCTTTGACTGCATTTATCCCCATCATCGCATCGGCTAATATTGCATCGAGGCGATAATAAAGTGGTTCACCAAGTCCAGCGATAAGATTTCTCACCACTACGCGAGAAACGCCACCTACGGAATCGTGTCTGTTTTTTGCATCAAGGATAGCCTGCTTTTGCTCTTCCTCTTTTTCAGCATCTAGCGCGTAGATGATACTTTGCTTGGCATGTGCATAATCAAATGTTTGTGATGCTATACCGTGTATCTCACAAATCCCGCTCTCTACAGTAATTCCAAGCTGTTCAAGCATCAGTTTTGCGATAGCTCCAGCTGCAACGCGTGCTGCTGTTTCACGTGCACTACTACGTCCACCACCACGGTAATCTCTTATGCCATATTTGTGAAAGTAGGTAAAATCAGCATGTCCTGGACGAAAAACATCTTTGATATTTGTATAGTCTTTTGATTTTTGATTTGTGTTATATATCACCATTGCAATTGGAGTTCCAGTAGCTTTGTTTTCAAAAACACCACTTAATATCTCAACCTTATCATCCTCTTTACGCGCTGTCTCAAACTCACTTTTACCTGGTTTTCTTCTATCGAGTTCTCTTTGGATATACGCTTCATCTATCTCTAATCCTGCGGGGACACCATCGATTAAAACACCGATTGCTTTGCCGTGAGATTCTCCAAAAGTGCTAAATTGTAATCTTTTTCCAAAACTGTTCACTCTATATCCTGCTTTTTATTTTTAAGTTTTAAAATCGCTATCTTTGCCGCTTCCTGTTGTGCGCTTTTTTTACTTTTTCCAACTGCTCTTGCGTACTCTTTATCTTCAATCATAACAGAGAGCTCAAACTCTTTTTTATGATCTGGTCCACGACTAGATATCACCTTATACTCTGGAGTGATACCAAATCTCGCTTGTGTTAGCTCTTGAAGTGTGGTTTTATAATCTCTAAAAAGTGAATCGAGTGAAATATCTTCATGATTTCTCTCAATCAAATCTACTGCTATTTTTTGCACAACTTTAAGACCAGCTTCAAGGTAAATCGCACCCATTACTGCTTCAAATGCATTGGAGAGAAGTGAAGGTTTTTCACGTCCACCATTATTCTCTTCAGCATTCGAGATATAAATATATTCACCCAAATCAAGAGATCTTGCAAGCTTACAAAACCCCCCTTCATTTACTAAAGAAGCTCGAATTTTGGAGAGTTTCCCCTCATCTGATTTTTTAAACTTGTCAAAGAGGTATTCCCCTACAATAAGGTCTAAAACCGCGTCACCTAAAAACTCTAACCGCTCATTATCGTAGGACTGCTTGAAACTTTTATGTGTCAGTGCTTCGATAAGGAGCTTTTTATTTGCAAACTCATACCCTAGAATTTTCTCTAGGCTCTCTATACTTTTTATCATAACTCCCTCTTATTTTTTCTCTAGTAAAGCTTTTGCTTGTTCTGCTTCATCACGTGCTATTTTATCACACCTTTCATTTTCCTCGTGTCCGTTATGTCCACGTACCCATATCCCATTTATGGCATGTCCTTTTGCTGCTTCAATATAGGCATGCCATAGATCTGGGTTTTTGACTTTTTTAAAATCTCTTGCTATCCACCCTTTTAACCACTCATTTATCCCTTTTATAACATAAGAGGAATCTGATATCACATCTACTTTGCATGGTTCTTTGAGCATCTTTAGCCCCTCGATTACTCCTAAAAGCTCCATTCTATTGTTGGTAGTATGTTCTTCTCGCCCGCTGACTATTTTTTCAGAATCTCCATAACGAAGTATGGTTCCATATCCACCTGGCCCTGGATTACCAAGTGCACTTCCATCACTGAAAAGAGTTATTTTCTTCACTAAAATCCCTATGATATTTTTTAATAAGTGTATACTCTACAACAACTGTATCGATACTATGACAATGGCTACAGCGATGAAAAACAAATGGGTAGGTATGTTTGCAATTATCACATGTGTAAAGAAAACGCAACGTTGCACTTGCTTTTTTTTCCAACTGAATCAGCACATCAAGCTCAAAAGTAAAACTACTCTCTGCTAAGTTCACATCTCCTCGTGCACTATAGAGTTCTCTTAAAAAACTATTTTTTGAAACTATCTCAAAATCTATATCTTGAAGTGGTAGTCTCCATAAAACATCTATAAGCCTCTCACTTTTCGAGCTATCAAAATGCTTCCATGCCAAAGCAGGAGCTACGCGAAAAAGATACTCAAAAATCATATATCCTAAGCGATGGTTTTCTTTATAAATCTCTAAAAGCTGATTTGTTTTTTCTTCACTATCTAATCTCTTATGATTTAATATAGCAAGCGAGCGTAGATAAATACTCTCGAGTTTCACATCTTTTTTAAGTTCATCTAAGGGCTCAAGAACCTCTAGAGCCAGGGTATACTCTTTCATATATTCATGTATCAAAAGTAGATAACGAAGTGCTTGAGGGGTGCGTGGATTATTTTTTAAAATCTCTAAAAAAATCTGTTTCGAACGTTCTAAAAATCCAGCTTTAAAGTACGTTTGTCCCAAAAGATACATCGTGTCTCTCGTATCACTCGTAGTTACTTTTAAAATCTCATTGTATATCTCTATCGCTTTTTCATAATCCCCATTTTTATCAAAAGCACTCGCAAGTAAAAGCCACGATTTTTCTGAAAGCCCCCCTTGACGTATCATCGTTTTTAGTTCATTTTCTGATGGTAGTGAGCGAAATTGTCGTAAAAATTTATCGAGATGTCTTGAATCTTCTTTTTGCTTATGGCGTCCCCACCAATAGGAGAAAAAAGCAATAATAAATATTAAAGCAAAAAATATGATAATTCCAAAAAGAGGATCTCGGAACTCTATGAAAAAACTATTCATTTAGTTATACACCACAATTGCATAGTCATTTTTGAGATTATAAAAAGTACAATGAGACGTAAGTTCTAAATCTTTCATTTTTGCTAAATGTACCAAAGAGTTTTTACTAACTACAATCCCATTTTCCCTAAAAAATTTTTTGATATTGACAAATTTTATATCTTCTACATATTTATACTCAAACTCTTTATACAGGCTCATCTTCTCATATGAAAATATACGTTCACTCATATGGAGTCTGTCGCTTGCATACCGAATAGGTAAGTACCCGCTTAAATCTGTTAAAATCTCTTCTACGTGGTTGTATTTAAGGGGGAGAGTATTTTTTTGTATAAAAAGATATTTGTTGTTGAGCTTCAAGGTTGGGGTAGTTTTCCAGTATTTATAGGCGGGGTTGGAGACCCCTAGCTTGGAGCTTACTTCTCTCCAAAGCCAAAAAGAGTTTAATGTGTTTGGCATGTACGACATTTTCACCCTTTTTTTGATGTTAATTATAGTCTATTATTCTAAACAACTCTCTTAAGTAAATATCTCTTAAAAAGTCGCAACAACCCACTTCGTGATAAAATATCCGCCTATCATAAGCCATAAAAACATCACTCCAGCGGTATAAAGAGGTGCGAGACCTAAGCCCTTAAACTTGCTAAATCGTGTGCCCATTCCAAGTGCTGTCATCGCCATAGTGAGCAAGAATGTATCTATCTCGTTAATAACATCTACAACAGCAAGAGGTAAAAGACCAAGTGAATTAAACCCAGCCATACCGATAAAATAAACTGCAAACCAAGGAATCACAAGCGTCATTCCTCCAGCACTATTTTCATCTTTTCTTGTTATAAATGAGAGATAAAGCCCAAGCAATATTAACATCGGTGCAATCATAATCACACGTGTCATCTTTACTATCACAGCAGCATTAGCAGCCTCTGCCGCGTCTGCAGCATTGGCCCACTGTACAGAAGCAGGAACCGCTACAACTTGTGCCACTTCATGGATAGTCCCACCTACATAGATACCAAATTCTCTCGCTGACATGTCAAGAAGTCCAGAGCTATAAAGTACTGGATATAAAAACATAGCAATCGTTCCAAAAAGAACAACCATCGAAACAGCGATAGCCGTTTTATGCCCTTCTGCTTTTAGTACTGGTTCTGTTGCAAGCACTGCAGCCGCGCCACATACAGAAGCACCCGCAGCATTTAACATCGATGTATCTCTATCCATCTTAAATATCTTTTGCCCAATATAGGTACCGAGTATAAAGGTAGTGGAGAGCATAATCAAAGAGACTAAAAAGCCATCAATCCCCACATCCATAATCTCACCAAAAGTTATACGAAAGCCATAAAAAACAATCGCAAAACGTAATATCTTTTTCCCTGAAAAAGTGATTCCACTCTCCCACGTACTTGGTATTTGATTGTGTAGAGTATTGGCATAAAATATACCTATAACTATCCCCACAACAAGAGGAGAAATCCCCATAGAACTCACAGCTGGAATGTTCGCTATCATCGTAGCCGCTGCGGCAAAAATAGCAACAAAAGCTATTCCACTTAGTGTATCTTTTCGCTTCTTTTTAGAAAATGCCATCGCATCCCTTTCTCATCAAATCAAGATAAAAGTATATCTTAATTCTTTTTGCCTCTAAGAGAAAATTTTGAAATTTACTCTTCTATTGATTTTATTCCTAGTTGTGTTTTAATGAGATTGGATATATCTTTTTTAGCTTCAATCACTTGAGAGAGTTCTACTTTATCTCTTTCTATCAGTTTTTCACTTATAAGAAACTCTGTTATTTTTTTCCCTCTATCCTCGGCTAGTGAAAAAAGTTCTTCTTGTGTTATCTCTTGTAAAAGAGAGCTTTCTTTCACAAGCATTTTTAAGTATTCGATACGATACGCTTCACCCTTATAATTTTGCTTCAGCTCTTTTTGTAGCTGTTGTAGTTTTTTGCTATCCCCTGTTTCTTTATATATATCTTGTAAAATTTCTACTGTAATCGCTGATTTTTTATCTTCTATATTTTTCTTATCACTCTTTTGTACAACAAGATCAAGAAGCTTTTGAAATTGGAGCGCCTTTGTATCACGCTCTGCATCATAGGTTGCATCTATTTTTAAACCAATTTTAGGTCTTTTAATCAACATTTTTGCAATATTATCAAGCTTTTCTCTTTCAGGTGGTAAAATCTCAGATAGTCCCGCTTCAAATTCTATAGTATCTAAGTTTTCTCCATCAAGCCCCATAGCCGCACTCAAAAACTTAAACGGTGATGTGACAGCTTTTACAATAAGATTGCTAATTGTTTTCCAAACAAGTGCTCCATATTTAAAGTCAGGATTATCCACGTCTCCAACAATAGGCAAGTCTATATCTATAATTCCTTCGCTATCTTCAAGAAGTGCTATCACAAATCCAAGTGGCAAAGAGGTAGTATTTTCATCCTTATAGGCTTCACCCAGCTTGATTTTTTTAATGATAACACTATTATCTCCTTGCATTTGTGAATCAACTATATGGTATTTGAGTCCCAAAAAGAGTTTTCCTTCATCAATCTTATGCCCTGCAAAAGAAGCACTATAGCCACTTACTGAACTTAGTTCTAAGTTTTTAAAATCAAATCTCAAATCTGTATAACTTTTCGGGTTAGAACTATCGATACTTCCTTTGAGGGTTGTAACTCCATAGCGGTCAACCTCCCCTTTCATATCAAGTATGCTTGCTTCCCCTTTTGTGTTGCTCACAGAATAGATAGTCCCGTTTAAATCATGGATAAGTGTTTCAAATTTTATAGGAAGTGAAAGATCAGCAAATTTTGCACTTCCATTTTTCACTTGTACTTTTGCTATCTTGAGAGGAAATGGCTCTTTTGCCTCTCTTTTCTCTTGTTGTTGTTCCTCTTGTTCTGGAGATTTTTTCATGAGCGTTGCAAGATTGAGGCTTTTTTTCTCATCTATATGTGCATGAAGATAAAAGCTATCAAGACGTACCGTCTCAACATAAAAACGATTAGGAAACATCTCAAAATCAAACGCATCAAGCGTGAGACTATTCATACTAAATAAATCGCTCTTATCTCTTGTATCTTTTAAGAAAAATTCCTCCATTTTAAAGCTTCCTGAAAGTTTTACATCTGGTGCTTTAAGTGATTTTTCATAGCTTGTTTTTGCATTAAGATTTATATATCCATCACTCAGAGAGAGATAAGAAAGCTCATCTAAGTAAGGATTAATCCCTTGAAGTGACACACGATTGAGTGTAAGTGTTCCTTTTTGTTTCAGTGGTGTATGGCGTAATGAACCCGCTGTTTTAAGCGTTCCACTCTTATTTATACGCATTCCAAAATCATACTTGAGCCATGTTTTTTCTTTTGAATCTATTGCATCTACTGTGAAATTTATTTTATCGAGTGTAACGTACGGTTTTGTACGTAGAGCTTCATCTGTCAATCCGACAGAACCATTTTGGAATAAAAATTTATCTAATTTTATATGATATGGCTTTTGTGGCTCTACTTTTGTATTTTTTGTATTGGTTGTACTCAAAGGTAGCACTATCTTTTCAAGGTTTATGCTTTCATCCTCTAGTCGTTTTATATCGGCATGCAAATCTTGAAAGAGTGATTTTTTAATATGTACATTTTTTTCTTTTGTACTGAGCGCAATATCTAAT
>JAVETY010000020.1:0-20833 GCA_034005815.1 Sulfurimonadaceae bacterium
CAAGATCCAAACCTTGTAAAAGTAGTTCTCGATAGTGCAAGCAATGCTATCTACTTTTCACGTTCGCCTATTCCGTTTAACCGTGGCGGAGGAGCTACTTATTTTGGGCATATCGGGATTTATGGATTTAGCAAAAAAAGTTTAAAAGAGTTTTGTAACCTTAGTGATGCACCCATAGAAGATATAGAAAAACTAGAACAACTCCGCGCAATCTACCACCAAAAGAAAATAGCTATGGTAAAAGTAGCAAGTACAGGTTTTGGAATCGATACAGAAGAGGATTTAAAAAGAGCGATTGAGATATTTTTGAAGTAAAAAAAAATATTATTTCATCTTTTATTTTAATAAAGATGCTAAAAACTATATGCAACAGTTACAAAATGGAGATTTAGTATGAACATCATTTATGAGTACAGTGAAGTAAGCGATAGAGATTTAAAAAATCATATTATCGCTACTCCTGCACTTCATAAATATTTCAAACCTGATTGGAATGTTTTAAAAGCTCAACAATATTGTGGAATATTAAACTTTGACAATCAAGACTATTATCTACTTCCTAAAATTAGCAACAAAAATGAAGAGACAAATTTAGATATTTTTATCTATATGTTGATGTACGCTCATAATATAAAACTAGAGAATGAAGATATTGCAACATGTAAAAATGAAAAGCATACTAGTTTAGAAGTTTTTATACAGCTTTTTGCACAAAAGTTGTTTAAAGAGTTTGGGCGTGGAGTTTACAAAGAGTATATAACTGAGCAAGAAAACCTTACAACGCTTCGAGGCAAATACCTCATCAATGAAAACTTAAAACATAATTTTACAAAAGCGAAAATCTATTGCGAATATGATGAATTTAGTATAAACAACACGCTCAATCAATTCTTTTTATACGCACTAAAATCACTTATGCCATTTACCAAAGATAAAAAACTCTTAAAACAATGCGAACTCGTGCTTGATGAAGTTCTCTATAAACAATTTGATATAAATAGGTTTATGATACCTTTTAACAGAATCAATAACAGATACAAAGATAGTTTCGAGTTTGCTATGATGCTTTTAAATCACTCAATTCCACTCTTTGAAAAAGAGAAAAAATCTTTTGCATTTTTATTTGATATGAATGTTTTGTTTGAACGATTTGTAGGTAAAATGATACAAGAAATAGAGCCAAAAACTAAACTCCAAAGTTATGACATGTACAATGATTTGATACTCAAACCTGACATAATCGTAGGTGACTTGATAATAGATACAAAGTACAAAAAGCTCCAAACAAAACAAGATATAAAACGAGATGATAAGTTTCAGATGTTTGTGTATGGAAAAAATTACAATATAAAAAACACAATGCTTTTGTATCCTAAACACTTAGAAAGTTTTGAGCATGATTTGTTTTTAGGAGAAAATGGGGATGAAATTTTAATGAAGATAAAGAGTTTGGATTTAGGGTTTGATGAATGTAGTTATGATGAGTATATTGGGGAAATTAAAATTAGAGTTGAGGAGATTTTATGCTAGACGAAAATGATTTTTATGCTTTAGGTTCTACATGGGAAGATACTGATAAAACAGATGAATTTGTTGAAAAAGGTATTTGGGAAAATGGATTTGATGATGGCTCAAATGAAAATATTGTTAATCAAATAAAAGTTGGTGATTATATTGCATTAAAATCGAGTTATACTAAAACCAAGAATTTGCCTTTTGATAATCAAAATAAAAGTGTATCTGTTATGAAAATTAAAGCAATTGGAAGAGTAATAGAAAATCCTCAAGATGGTAAAGTTCTTAAAATTTTGTATGATAGAGATTTTCAACAAAAAGAACTTTATGGTTTTAGTTATAGACGTACTGTGAGCATAATAAATAAAGAAAAATGGCCAGAAGAGATACAGTGGATATTTTTCAATAAAAAGCAATCTCATTATTATAGTTTTTCAAAAAAAGATAATTCTCATTTTGTTACTATAAAAAACATAATCCTATACGGCGCTCCAGGAGTTGGAAAAACTCATAATTATCGTAATTTAATTGCTATGATAGAAGAAGGAAAAAATCAAAAAGAGATATTTGACACTATCTCAAGCAACTCACATATAGAACTAAATAATGAAACTTTTGAAACTATAAAAAATGAAAAAAGAGTTGAGTTTGTAACTTTTCATCAAAGCTACTCTTATGAAGATTTCATAGAGGGTTTTAGACCAAATGAGAGTGGTAATATTGAACGAAAAGATGGGATATTTAAAAGCATTTCAGATAATGCGAAAAAAAATCTTAAAGATAGTCTCAAACAAATAGAAACTATAGAAGAAGAGAAGAAATTCAATGAATTATTTGAACTATTTCAAGATTATATACAAGATGAAATAGATAAAAATAATAAGTTTGATATCAATGAGACAGCATATATCACAAACATTGAAGATAATGCGTTTAGATATCAAGGAGATAATTGGGGTAATACTCAAAGAATGAAATTCAGCGATATTGAACTTCTGTATAGTTTGAATATAAGTGAAAGAAAAGAGATAAAAAATCTTGAAAATATTAGTGGTTTGGCAAAACAACACGCTACATACTTTTCTTACTTTATGAAAAAGTTTTTAGATTTTAAAAATAAACAAAAAATAGAAATAAAAGATGTTAATACAGTAAAGCAAAAAAACTTCTACATAGTCATAGACGAAATAAACCGCGGAAATATCTCTAAAATATTCGGAGAACTTATCACTCTTATAGAAGAGGATAAAAGAGATATTTATGAAGTAACGCTTCCATACTCAAAAGAAAAATTTAGCATTCCATCAAACCTCTATATCATCGCTACTATGAACTCGACAGATAAATCTATAGCAACCATAGATATCGCCCTAAGACGAAGATTTACATTTTTAAAGATGAAACCAAATCAAGATTTAGTTCTACATGTTGAAGCAAAAAATCTATTAAATAAACTAAATATATTTATAAAAGAAACTCTTGGCGAAGATTACATGTTAGGACATAGTTATTTTATGAAAATAGAAAATGATGAAGATTTAGAGTTTGTAAAAGAGTATAAAATCAAACCACTTCTAGAAGAGTATTTTTACGCTGATGAAAATAACCATGAGAAAGCTCTTGTTATTTTGAAAGAAAAAAGTATTTATGATAAAGCATAATTTATCGTAAATATATGTTTAGGTGAATATATATATTGTATAAAATTAGAAGTTGAGTAAAAAATGAAGAAAAAAAAGGGTCAAAGCTACAAAGCTCTGACCCAAAAACGTTAACTAGAAAGTTAAAGATTTAGATATTATCTCTAATACCTAAATCAGAAACAAGTTTAAGATATGCATCTTTTTGAGTTCTTTTGAAGTATCTCATAAGACGGCGACGTTGTCCAACTAATTTCAAAAGACCAAGTCTTGATGAGTGGTCTTTTTTGAATGTTTGAAGGTGTCCTGTAAGATCTGCAATTCTTGCAGATAAAAGTGCGATTTGCACTTCACATGAACCTGTGTCGTTTTCTTTGCGAGCATATTTCGCAATTATCTCTTGTTTTTTAGCCTGATCTAAAGCCATAATAGCCTCCTGATTGGTAGAATAATCTAACGTTCATGTTTTTATACATCAAAGTTGAAGCGTGAATATACTCAAAGTTTTCTTTATCTAATTTTAGTCAATAATAATTTAATCTCTTTAAGGTATAATCACTCTTTAAATAAAATATTTCATTCTTAAAAGATTTCAAGACCATGCTAATCACACGTGCTAGCGAATACGCTATATTATCTCTCATTGTTTTATCTAGAGCTACAGAACCCGTTGATAGTGATACACTCTCACGCGAACTATCTATCTCAAAAAGCTTTTTAGCAAAAATTCTTCAAGCTTTAGCAAAAAACGATATTTTAAACTCTTTTAAAGGGGTACATGGCGGATTTGAGCTAGCTAAAAACCCAAAAGATATCTCTATGCTTGAAGTAATGTCTTGTGTTGAAGGGAAAGCTCCGAGTGTTTTTGACTGCTCCCCATCTATGCAAAACTGCCCCTCTAAAAAAGCGGACGTTTGCACCATTTGGCCTTTTTTAAATAAGCTTCAAGGAAAGATAGATACTTTTCTAGCTACGCTTACTTTAGCTGATATTCTTGATGAAGAGTAAGGCGTAATTCTTGGCACGTAAACTCACCACTAGACAACAAGTAGGTACAGCACTTAACTTTCTTTTAGGCAATAAAGATATAAGTGTTGTTGTATTTGTTATGGCGATTTTAGCGATTATCATTGTTCCTCTACCTTCTGCTTTACTTGATGTAATGCTAACCATTTCATTTGCTATGGCAGTTTTAATCTTACTTATCTCACTTTATATTCCAAAACCAACAGATTTAACTACTTTTCCTACTCTTATCCTTATTATCACACTCTTTCGGCTCGCTCTCAATATCGCTACTACAAGGATGATTTTGAGTCATGGGCACGAGGGACCTGATGAAGTGAGTAGTATTATTACGAGCTTTGGAAACTTTGTTGTAGGTGGAAACTATGTTATTGGGATTATTGTTTTCTCAATTTTAGTACTTATCAACTTTATGGTTGTTACTAAGGGTTCTACGAGGGTTGCAGAGGTTGCAGCGCGTTTCGTACTTGACTCTATGCCTGGAAAGCAAATGGCGGTTGATGCGGACTTAAATGCCGGGCTTATCGATGATGCTGAAGCAAAACGTAGACGTGCTGAAATCCTCCAAGATGCTAACTTTTATGGGGCAATGGATGGATCGAGTAAGTTTGTAAAAGGTGACGCAGTTGCTGGAATCATCATTACTCTTATCAATATTATCGGTGGATTTCTTATTGGTGTTTTTCAAAATGATATGGATGTGGGCCAGAGTGCTGCGACCTTTACACTTCTAACAATTGGTGATGGACTTGTTGGACAAATCCCTGCACTTATAATCTCTACTGCAACGGGTATCATTATCACTCGTTCCTCAAGTGATGGTGGAAACTTTGCTGATGGCGCTATCAATCAGTTTGTAGGAAGTGCAAAGATACTTATGATAGTTGGTTTTATCATGATCTTATTTGCAATGGTTCCAGGACTTCCAACTGCTTCCATGGGGCTTGTTGGGATTCTTTTTGCAGGTCTTGGTTGGGCGATATACAAATATGAAAAAGGGGAACTTACTATTTTAAATGTAGGTGCTCTTACTCCAAAAGCTCAAGCGCAACAAGATAAAGAAACAGCAGCAACAGCTACAACAAAACCTGTAAAATCACACGCAGAAATACTCAAAGAAGAAGAATCTGCACTCGAAGATATCCTCAAAGTAGAGATGCTAGAACTCACCCTTGGTTATCAGCTTATCCGTCTTGCAGACCGTGATAAAGGGGGCGACCTTCTAGAGCGTATCCGTTCTATGCGCCGTAAAATTGCAAGTGATTTTGGTTTCTTAATGCCTCAAGTACGTATTCGTGACAATCTTCACCTCAAACCCCAACAGTATCAAATTTTGCTCAAAGGGATTGTGATAGGTGAAGGGGAAATCTCACCTGATAAATTCCTTGCGATGGATAGTGGAATGGCTACGGGCGATATCAATGGGGAGCCGACAAAAGAGCCTGCATTTGGACTTGATGCTCTTTGGATTGCACCTGAACAAAAAGAGGATGCCATCATCAATGGTTATACAGTTGTTGACCCTGCGACTGTTATCTCTACACATATGAGTGAGCTTGTAAAACGCAACGCAGAAGAGCTTCTTACACGTCAAGAGGTACAAACACTTATCGATAAAATCAAAAATGATTTCCCTGTTATCATCGATGATCTTCTCAAAGTGGCAAATATTGGGCTTGTACAACGTGTTCTTAAAGCACTTTTACACGAGAAAATACCACTCAAAGATATGCTTACCATTCTAGAAACTATCGCAGATATCGCAGAGTACACAAAAAACGTAACTATCATCACAGAACAAGTGCGTGCACGCCTTTCACGTATCATTACACAGATGTATTCTGGAGATGATGGAATTATCAGACTTTTAACTTTTGATACAAAATCAGAACAACTCATGCTTGATAAATCACAAGAGCAAGATGGGGTTCGCAACCTTTTACTCAACGTTGGAGAGATAAACAAACTCATCCAAGCTACAAGTCAAAAAGCAGCTGATCTGCTTCAAAAAGGGATCTCTCCTGTTGTAATAATCGTAGACCCATCTCTTCGTCGCGCCGTTGCTGAAATCTTTGAAAGATTCTCACTTGATGTGGTAACTCTCTCACACGCAGAGATAGATTCCAATGCGAAATTTGAAGTAATGGGCTCAGTTTCAATTGAATAACATGTTATATACAATCAATTTTTTTAAGGATTATAATGCAAAATAGAATAATACATCACCTCTCACACACTGACCTCGATGGATATAGTTGCCAACTCGTGCTAAGTTTTACACCCTACACAAAAATAAATTACAACGCGAACTATGGTCCAGAAGTACGTCAAAAGCTAGATATGATTTTAGAAGCGATAGATGGATCAAAAGAAAAATCAATGATACTTGTCACAGACCTTAACCTCACAGCCGATGAGTCACGATGGATAGATGCAGAAGTGCGCAAGCGTAATGAAAATAAAGCTGATATCCATCTTGTACTTTTAGATCATCATGGAACGGGAGAAGAGAGTGCAAAACTCTATTCGTGGTACACACTTGATACCTTGAGAAGTGCCACAAAAATTACATACGATTATGCAAAAGAGTTTTTTACTCTGAACGAACCTGAGTGGCTCTGTGCATTTGTAGATGTGGTCAATGCAGTAGATTTATGGAAACAAGAGGAACGTGAAAATTTTGAATATGGCAAAGTATGTATGCGTCTTATTAGCGAAACAAGAGAGCTCAATAAAATCATGTTTCCAAAAGAAGATAACGATTATAAAATCTCTCTTCTTAAAAAAGCTGCAAGCTATTTCTCACAGCCAGATGCGCCTATCGTTTTAGATGAGAAGATACACCTCTTAAAAAAAGAGTTCTTCAAAGAGGATAAAAACGATACTCTCGATAACCTTGCAACAAAATATATTGTCAATCTTTTAGGAATGAAAAAAGAGGAGATGACTATCTATTATAAAGGATACCGTGGTTTTATGAGCTACGCACTTGGTAATACTTCTATCATCGGTAATGGCTTTTTAGTAGCACATCCTGAATACGATTTTATTGTGGATGTAAGCTATAAAGGAACGTTAAGTCTACGAGCTAACAATCAAGTAAATGTAGCAATATTAGCAAAAGAGATAGCAAATGGTGGTGGACATCCAAATGCTGCAGGTGGACGTATATTAGGCTTTAAAGAGCAGTTTGTGTATGATAAAGCTAAGCAACAAATTGAAGCACTACTAAGTGATAAAGAAGCTACGACAAGAGAGTTAGCAGCCAAATAACAAAGCAACATGCCATGAAATAGATGGCATGTTATACATTTAATTACCGTTATTTAAAAAATAACGATCGATTCCATTTGCCATTCCCAAAGCAATATTTGTTTGGTACTTCTCTTCTACAAGCCGTTTTGCTTCTGTTGGGTTTGTTACAAATCCAACCTCTACTAAAACAGAAGGCATTAAAGCTCCAACCAATACCCAAAAAGGTCCCTCTTTGACACCTGCATCACGAACATCTTTATAGAGCGCTCTTGTCTCTTGAAGCATCCCTTGTTGCATATCTATTGCTAGTTTATTTGATGCTACGATATTATGGCTATTTAAAGTATTGAGAAGACTTTGTTTACCATAGAAATTCATATCACTCATATCTGCGGAGTTCTCTTTTGCAGCTACATTTTTCGCTCTCTCAGAACGAGATGGGGAGAGGAAATATGCTTCTATTCCATTTGCCTTATTTCCATCTACAGCATTCACATGCACAGAGATAAAAAGGTCTGCATTTTTATCATTTGCTAATTTTGTACGATGGCTTAGTTTAACAAACTTGTCACTATCTCGAGTCATATAAACTTTATAACCACGTGCTTCTAAAATCTTTTTTAGTTTTTTTGAAACTTGTAAAACTATCACCTTTTCGCGGTAGCCTTTATATCCTACTGCTCCGGGATCTTTTCCACCATGTCCTGCATCTACTACAATGATTTTTGTTTGTTTTGAGACCTTTGATTTTGCTTGCTTTACTGATAGCGCCACTTGTACTGGAGCCTTCGTTGGTTCTTTTATATTTTTGATGAGGACTACAAGTTCATTATTTTCTTTTTTAAATCGTATATCTATTTTATTATCATCTTCAATAACAAGACGTAGCGTATTTGGATTGAATTGTGCGAGTTTGATTCTCTCGACACCCTCTTTTCTTAAGTTTTGTGATTCTGTAAGCATAGAAGCGTGGATATCAAAAATATATTTATAACTTTTCTTTGCATCTTCTTCAAGAGAAAAGTAGTTGATATGGTTACTTGCTAGATTTTTTTCAAAAATTAAAACAAGACGCTCATTGCGCCATTTGACTGCTTTTAGTTTATTACTCGCTGTCACTTTTATCTCTTGTTTTGTATCATTTCTTGTCTCTGGTGTCTGCTCTAATGGAGGGGGAAGTTTATCAAGAGCGATAAGCTCTTCTGAGTATTGCACTACATCAATATGAAGTTTTTGACCACTCTTTACAATGCCACGAAGTGCTTGGAGTTTTAGTTCCTCATCTTCAGACATAATAGAGCGTAAGTAAAGATTTTTATAATCATTGTATGCTCGAAAATAATCGCTTTTATTTTCATTGTTCATATAATTAGCTGCACGATCTAAGATATCTTGGTCATTAGTTGCACCACTAAGAGAGAGTGTCGTTACAAAGAAAAGAACAAAAATAAAACGAATCATACGCGAACTATTCACCCTGTGTTAATTTATCCATAAGCTCTTTAACTGAGATAATCTCAGTGATTTTATAGCCATTGGTACCTGAAAAGAAAAGTCCTAATTCTGTATTCCCAAAATAAGCATCGCTGAGTCTATCTGCGATACAGAATCCAACTGCTTTGGCTTCTTCTCCTCTATTACAAGGTGCAACACAGTTTGAAATACATTTTATCGCAGGACCTTCTCGTTTTTCAACTAATTGTGTTAGGTTTGTACGAACTCCACGCGCAGGATATCCAACAGGTGAAGACATAAGTTCTATATCTTCCTCTTTTGCATCGATAAGCACTTGTTTGAAGTTTTGGTGCGCATCACACTCATGTGTAGCGATAAAACGAGTTCCCATTTGTACACCACTGGCACCTAAAGAGAGCATCAAATCAATATCATTTTTATCCCAAATACCACCTGCTGCAATAACTGGTATATTTCCCCATTTTGCAGCTTCTTCTACCACAGGACGTACTAGATTTTCAAGTTGGTTCTCTTCGAGAGCACATTGCTCATAAGTAAAACCTTGGTGCCCTCCACTTTTAGGACCCTCTAATACCACTGCGTCTGGAAGTCTGTTATAGCGTTTTTGCCATCTTTTACAAATAATCATAAGAGCTTTTGCAGAAGAGACGATAGGCACAAGTGCTACATCTGGATAATCAGCAGTAAACTCTGGCATATTAGTAGGTAGACCTGCACCTGTAATGATGATGTTTGCCCCTGCTTCACAAGCATCAGTGACCACACGTCCATAATCATTTATCGCATACAAAACATTTACAGCAAGAGGTTTATCACCACAAATTTTTCTTGCATTATTCATAATTGCAGTTAAACCCTCTTTAGAATAAAAGTTTATAGCATCTAAAGGACGATTTGATACAAGTTTTTTGGCATGTACTTGGTCTTCATAGCACCCAGTACCTACAGAACTAACAACACCTAACCCACCCTCTTTTGATACAGTTCCAGCTAGCTGATCCCAGCTAATACCAACACCCATACCACCTTGAACGATAGGTTTTTCAATAATATATTTTCCGATTTTTAATGGTTTAAAACTCATTTAATCCACCTTTAATTTTGCAAATTTTCTTTTTCCAACTTGTAAGATATACTCACCTTGTGTCAGTTGTAGTTGCTCATCACTGACTTTTTCTTCATTTATTTTAACAGCACCTTGCTTAATATCTCTTCTAGCTTGCGATGTTGAGGGACAAATATTGCAATCTACTAACGCTTTTGCAATCCAGATTTCACCCTCTGTGTTAAATTGTTCTATATCAGTTGGAATTTCACTTTTTGCATGTACTTTCTCAAACTCAGCAGCTGCATTTTTTGCATCTTCCTCTGAATGATAACGTGCAACTATCTCCATAGCCAAATTCTCTTTTACTTTTTTAGGATGAAGCGTACCAGCAGTTACACCCTCTTTTATTGTTTCTATCTCTGCAAGAGATTTTGTACTTAAAAGCTCATAATAACGCCACATAAGATCATCTGAAATACTTAATATTTTTCCATACATATCATTAGGCGCATCTGTTACACCAATGTAGTTCCCCAAAGATTTACTCATCTTTTGTACGCCATCAAGGCCTTCTAAAATAGGCATCATTAACACAGACTGCTCTTTGCCTATCTCATATGCTCTTTGCATATGACGCCCCATAAGAAGATTAAACTTTTGGTCCGTTCCACCTATCTCTATATCACTTTTGAGATAAACACTATCGTATCCTTGAAGCAATGGATAGATAAACTCACTAATGGAGATAGAAGTTCCACTTTTATATCTATTGTCAAAATCATCACGCTCAAGCATTCTTGCGACGTTAAATGTTGTAGTAAGTGTGAGCATCCCTGAAGCGCCTAGTTTATTAATCCACTCTGAGTTAAATACAACCTCGGTCATATTTGGATCTAAGATTTTAAATACTTGATTTTGATAACTTTTTGCATTTTCTAAAACTTCTGTTTGTGTTAACGTTTTACGTGTGGCACTTTTTCCTGATGGATCCCCTATTTGGGCTGTAAAATCCCCTATCAAAAACTGTATTTTTGCTCCATATTTTTGAAACGTAGCTAATTTTTGTAAAAGTACAGTGTGTCCTAGGTGTAGATCGGGTGCAGTTGGGTCAAACCCTGCTTTAACACTAAAGGTTTTTCCCTCTTCAAGATAAGCTTTTAAAAGTTTTTCAATCCTTTCAATATCTATAATCTCTGCTGTTCCTCTTTGGATTTCACGTAAAGCTTCTTGTAACATCGTTTCTTTTTTCCTTCTATATGGTTAATTTTTATAAGCATCATCTGTTCGTATGAGATGAATCACTTTTATTTTTTGTTCTAACTTTAATCGTAGTTTATTAATATCTGATTCTTTTGAATCAAATCCTAATTCACAATATTTTATATATGCGTTTGGTTCTTTTCCGAGTTCAATAAGATTTATATCGATATTGAGCTTTACTAAAAAGGTTAAAAAGTTTGCGAGTGCCCCTGTTTCATTATGAAGCGATGCAATAAGTCTATAATGAAAAATATTTAATTTTTCCCATCTTACAAACACCATAGGTTCATTTGCTTCTAACTTTTTAATCCCATTTTGGCACATTTTATGATGAACATGTACTTTTCCTTTTTCAAAAAAGCCCATGATTTCATCTCCATGTTTAGGGTGACAGCAGTAGTCAAATACAATATCACTCACACCACGAACACTGAAAATTTCTAAACCATTTATAGCATAAGATTTGAGTTTAAACCGATGTCGTGAAAGAAAATTACGAAAACGACTATTGGTACTGATTTCTCGTGTGTACTTATACACTACATTTTTAAATAATTCTATATCATTTGGAAATTGTGCGATATTTTCACAATTTTGTTTCTCTAACCACTCTTCTACGCGTGATTTATTAAGGCGCATAACATCAGCTAACATATTTATACCAGTTTTTATGTTTATATCTTTGAGACGCATATTACAATTAAAACGGATATTGCTTTTTGCTTTAGAAGTTTTTACTACATCTACCCAAGTACATCGTGTGATGAGTTCTTGTCCTTGTTCTATATTGACTATATCACCGTTGTTAAGCTCATTTAAAAGTGGTGCTTTTGTTTTATTGATTAAACACCCTATCGCTTTATTTCCAACTTCAGTATGAACTGCGTATGCAAAATCAAGAGCTAAAGCACCACGTGGAAGTGTAAAACCTTCCCCTGATGGAGAAAAAACTACGATATCTTCAATGTAAAGATCATTTTTGATAAGTGTATAGAAATCTTCAACAGATTCATTTTGATAGCCCAAGTTTTTAAGCCAATCTAGTTTAACCTCATCTTTTTCACCACTTTTATATTTCCAATGTGCCGCAACTCCAAGTTCTGCAGTTTTATGCATCTCAAAGGTACGAATCTGCACTTCAAAAATCGCAGTATTGTAAAAGACTGTCGTGTGAATTGTTCTATATCCATTATCTTTGGCAACCGCTATATAATCTTTAAACCTTGAAGAGAGTGGTTGAAAATGAAGATGGATAAGTCCCAAAATCATATAACACTTTACAGGATCTTTTGTAATGATGCGCACTGCTAAAAGGTCAAGTACCTCATCAATTCCTATCCCTTTTCTTTGCATTTTTAAGTAGATTGAGTAGCGGTGTTTTATACGTGAAAGTATCTCAAAATCTTCTTCACAAAATCCATTTTTAACAAGTAACATATGGATAGATTTTTTAAAATCTTCAAGCTTCATCTCTATGGCATGGTAGTTCGTATCGAGGTAGTTGTCTATCTGATGTTTCTCTTCTGGAAAAAGGTAAGTAAAACTCAAATCCTCTAAGATATTTTTTAAGTAAGAGATCCCTAGTCTATGTGCGATAGGCACATACACAACAAGTGTTTCTTCCGATATTCGTATCTGTTTATGAGGAGGTAGAGGTGCGAGTGTAAGCATATTATGTAAGCGATCACATAGTTTTATCACTAAAACGCGTGCATCATTTATACTCGCTAGTAACATTTTTCTAAAAGAGAGTGCTGAGACTACAAGTTTGTCATTTGAGCTGGAAGAGACAAGCTCTGCATCTCTAATATCATCAATCTTTGTAAGCCCATCTACAAGGTGAGCAACATCTTCACCAAACATCGCAACTATCTCTTCTATTGCAATCTCAGTATCTTCTACAACGTCATGAAGAAGTGCTGCAATTGTCATAGACTCACAACCTGTAAGCTCTGCAACAATTCCTGCTACTAAAATAGGGTGTACGAGGTAAGGTTCACCGCTTTTTCTCAACTGATTGATATGCGCTTGTGCTGCATAATTTATAGCATGTTGAAGCGGCTCTGAAGAAGGTATATGTTCAAAAAGGTAGCTCGTAGCTGAGTCAACGTCATGGATGTGTTTGACTTTTTCTATATCAAATTGACTCAGAAACAAAACTATTCCTTATCTATAAAGCCATCTACTACAATCAGACCTTCAGCAAGTTCCATTAAAGCTAAATCTGCAACTTTGATATTTTTTACATTAATGCTGAGTTGGCTTTTTGCACCATTTAAAAGCTGGTCTGATCTTTTAGCAACTGCTAGAGCAACTTGGTAACGGTCTAGATTTTTATTATCATCTAAAATTTTAGCTACTAATTCTTCTATTCTCATTTATTGTTTCCTTGAAGTTTATTTTACGATTGAACAGTTTTGCATATTGCCTTGAAGTATATCTAAAAGGTTACCTTTTTTTGACATATCACAGACAATTATTGGCAATCTATTATCTTTGGCAAGTGCTATCGCTGTATCATCCATAACCTTGATTTGGTCCTGAAGTGCTTGCTCATAAGAGAGTTCTGGCAACTTCACTGCATCCTCAAATTTATGTGGATCTTTGTCATAAACACCATCTACTTTTGTTGCTTTGATTATTACTTCAGCTCCAATTTCAACTGCTCTTAGTGTTGCTGCTGTATCGGTAGTAAAGAAAGGATTTCCTGTTCCCGCTGCAAAAATAACAACACGTTTTTTCTCTAAATGACGAATCGCTCTACGATTAATATACGCTTCTGCGATTTGTTCCATATTAATAGCTGTTTGCATACGTACTTCAAGTCCAGCATGCTCACACGCTTCTTGCATAGCAATACCATTTATAACGGTTGCTAACATCCCCATGTAATCCGCAGAAGTACGTTTGATAATTCCATCTTGTGCAGCTGTAACACCACGAATAATGTTACCACCGCCAATGACGATACCCACTTCTATTCCTGCATCTACAAGAGATTTTATCTCTCCTGAAATATACTTTAAAATCTTTGTGTCGATTCCATGACCTGCTTCACCAGCAAGAGCTTCACCTGAAAACTTAACTAAAACGCGCTTTTTAGTCATGATACACCTTATCTATAAAATCCGCGAATTATACTTAAAATTCTCTTTAAAAATGCTTTGGGATAAGAAGAGTCTCCATTAAGGGAGTTTTCTATATAATCCTTTTATATTTTAACAGAGAGGTCGGTTTGAGCTGGTTTCATTTTTTTAAGAAAAAAACACACTATTTACACCCTTTTGGACGAGGTATAAACGCCTCTATTTCTAAAAATGAAGAGGACCTTTTTACAAAGTCGTATGAAGCATTCATGGAACAAAAAACATTAAAAGCGTATGAATACTTTTTGCGTTCGCAACAAAACTTTACAAATGATGTAGCAAACGAGAATATAGAGATAACACAAACAGAAAATAGGCTCGATTTCACCCTTTATCAAGGAACCGCAATTATCAAAGGGTATGTTACAAAAGAGCATTTTTGTGCAGAAACTATCCTCATCAAAGCTGAACATGCCAACGTTTCTCTCAAACGTCACCTCTTAGAGCGTAACTATAATCTTACATATTGTAGTTATTTTAGTGATAAAGAGTATATAAAACTCAAACTCTATCTTGATAACATCACAATGACACCTCAAAAAATCTTTTATCCTTTACGTGAACTTGCTTTGAATGGAGATTTTGACAAAGAGTATATCCGTACAGAATTTAAGCAAATTCCTCTTGAAGATACATCCCATACAAAAATGTTAGAAACATCAGAGCTTGAGATAAAATATAATTTTTTACATAAATGGATAGGGGAATATGAGCTCTCTATCGCTTCTTTTCCATCAACAGACAATGCTGGAATGCAAGCATTTGCAACTTTAGGACTTCTTTTTAAACTCGATTATCTTCTTGTTCCAAAGTATGATATGTTCCACCATCTCAACCGTAAAATACAAGAATATTTTATTGAAGATTCTTCTACTATAGAGAGCAAAAATGAGGAGCTCAAAGAGTATATCAGTGAAATAAAAGAGTTTGATTTTGAAACATTTTCACAGAAGTTTTTTAATGCAAAATATACTTTCAATCCACTTGATAGAACCTCGCAAGAGGAGATGAATCTTTTCATTAGTGAATCTCTTTTAAAAGTTCGCTGGTATAAAAATAATCGCCATACACTCATCATCCCAACCATCCATCAATATATTGCACTTTACATGCTATATAATTATGGTTTGCACCCTGTGATAAAATCACTCTTGCACATGCTTATCTCTATCTATAACCCTCAATTTTTAGAAGCCCTTGGCTATCCGGTTCTTTATAAAAACGAGGAAAACAACTTTGCTAAAAGAGCCATCATTTCCCAAATCGAAGATATTATCAAACCTTATCAAAAAAGGTTTAAATCCCTCAAACCTTTTGGGTCTGAGCTTAATTTCACTTCACTCAATGAATTTAGCAATAGTTTTTATCTACGTCTGAAAAACCTTAATTTTGAAGAGATATAACGTATGAATACACAAGCAATTCTTAACCGATATATAGACAATATTATCCAAATTATGACTCCTTATGGAAGTGGTACAGGGTTTATAATAGGAGATATTATTGTTACAAATTCCCATGTGGTGAGTGGCCTCAAAGAGGTGGTCATTAGTGCAAAAAAAATAAAACGTTGTATTGCCAGTGTAGTGTATGATGATTCTTATTTTGATTTAGCATTTATCAAATATGATGGAATGTTTCAAGCAAAAAATCCACTTCTACTTTCAGAAGATACTATCGAAGATGGTGATTTAGCTATTGCGATTGGACACCCTTATGGGCTCAATTATACCTCTACAGAGGGGATTGTTAGTAAAGCTGCACGGCTTCAAGGGGATTTAGAATATATCCAATTTGATGCGGCTATCAACCCTGGAAACAGCGGAGGTCCTTTGTTAAACATCAAAGGAGAAGTGATTGGGATGAATACATTTATTATCCAAGACTCCAATAACCTAGGTTTTGCTCTGCCATACTATTACATCCAAGAAGCACTTGTAGAATTTTTAGCTTTAGAAAAAATCAATGTTATTAAATGTTCTTCTTGTAAAAATATCATTGAAGAAAAAGATATAGTCAATGATTACTGCCCTGCCTGTGGAAGTAAACTTGAACTCGCAAAACGACGACGCAAAGGGTACAAACCAACAGCCACCACTAAGCTTTTAGAAGATATTTTAGAATCTTTGGGTGTCAATGTCACCCTTGCACGCCGTTCACAAGCATCGTGGCAGATAGAAAGAGGAAGTGCTAAAATCGATATCAACTATTATGAAAATGGCATTATCATAGGAGATGCAAAACTTTGTTCACTCCCAAGAGAACATATCGATGCATTGTATGATTATCTACTTCAGATCAATGAGGAATTCACCTATTTACAATTTTCAATTAGTGAAAATATCATCTATCTTTCCTACCTCATAGTCGATACATCCCTCACGACAAAAGAGGGTAAAATTGCATTTGAGAGACTACTGAGCTACGCTGATAAGTATGATGATATCTTAATCAATCAATTTAATGCCATAGCACTTAAACGTGATGAAGATGAATAATTTTAAGGAGAAAAAAATGAGTCAATTTATACCATTTAGTGTCAATCTAGAGAATTTTATAGAGGAGTTAAATGCTCTTTTAGAGAGTAATAATCAGGCGGTTACAAACCTTTTAACACAAAAAGAAAAAACCTATAAAAATTTTGTACGACCATTAGCAATGTTAGAGGAAAAATTGGAACGATTTTTCACTCCACTCTCCCATATCAATGCAGTAAATAATACCAAACAAACACAAGAGACCTACACAGAAGCACTTCCAATACTCACTGAATATTCAACGAAGCTCTCACAAAATCTAGATATTTATACAGCTTTTAAAGAGATTCAAACGAAAGAAATAGGTGCATTAGATCAAGAGCAAAAAAGAGTTTTAGAGCTCAATATCCTAAACTTTGAACTCAGCGGTGCGCATCTTGATGAAAAAACAAAAGAGCGCTTGCAAGAGATAAATATAGAAAAAAGTGAACTCTCTAATCAATTTTCCCAAAATCTTTTAGATGCTACAAATGCATATGAGTACATCATCACGGATGAAAAAGATATAGATGGATTGCCTGAGAGTGAGATTGAAACTGCACAATTTCTTGATAATGGCGTAACTAAATATAGATTTACACTACAGATGCCCTCGTATATTGCCTATATGACCTATGGAAAAAATGAAAAAATTCGTGAAACTCTCTACAAAGCTTATGTAACTCGTGCACCGGAAAATGAAAAAATACTACAACAGATACTTGCACTTCGAGATGAGATGAGTAAACTTCTAGGCTATGGTAGTTACTCTGAGTACTCATTAGCAAGTAAAATGGCACCTGATACAAAAAGTGTTTTAGACTTTTTAAACACGCTAAGTCAAAAAGCAAAAAAACAAGCACAATCAGAGCTTGCAGAGATAGAAACATTAGCAAAAAAACCACTAAATAGTTATGACATGTCATATTATAGTGAACTGCTAAAAAAAGAGAAATATGAGCTAGATGAAGAGCTTTATCGCCCTTATTTTGAGCAAGAGAGTGTCATGGATGGGATGTTTACTTTCTTAGATAAACTCTTTGGAATTACCTTTGAAAAACTAGACGAGCCTTTATGGGACACCAAAGCAAGTGCGTATTATCTCTACCTCGATGGAACGCTCAAAGCAAAAATATACTTTGATTTAGAAGCTAGAAAAGGGAAGCGCGGTGGTGCTTGGATGCACAACTGGCAAACCCACTGCAAAGATGAAAATGACAAAATACAACTCGCATCTGCCTTTGTAGTATGTAATTTTCCACCATCAAGCCAGACTGCACCATCACTTCTACGTCACGATGATGTAGTAACTCTCTTTCACGAGATGGGACATACTATCCACCATCTACTTAGTGAGGTAGAGGAAAATGAAGTAAGTGGAGTGAATGGTGTTGAGTGGGATGCAGTAGAATTTCCGTCACAGTTTTTAGAGAACTTTGCATATGAGCCAAAAGTGTTAGAGATGTTTGCAAAACATTATAAGACAGGTGAAATTCTTCCACAAGATATGATAGATAAACTTGTAAAAGCTAAAAACTTTCTCTCCGCTTTAGGGATGCTAAGACAGTTGGAATTTTCACTCTTTGACTTTATACTCCATACGAAACTACATAATGCAAAAGAGGCTCAAACACTTTTAGATACTCTTCGAAAAGAGACATCTCTTATAGCACCACCGAGCTATAACAAGTTTCAAAATGGATTTTCACATATATTTTCAGGTGGATATGCTGCTGGATACTATAGTTATAAATGGGCGGAAGTTCTAAGTGCGGATTGTTTTTATAATATCATCGATGAGGGTGTATTTGAGTCAGTTACAGCAAAACGGTATAGAGATATCATACTAAAAAAAGGTGGCTCACAAACTATGCAAGAGCTTTTTGTTGAACTGATGGGTCGTGAAGTAAAACCTGAAAATCTTTTACGTTTAAATGGGATTGATGTTTGAGAATATTCCTACTTTTATCATTCGTTTTCTCACTACTTTTTGGAGAGAGAGTCTTGCATATAGGAAGCTATAATGTAGAAAATCTCTTTGATTTAGTACATGATGGAAACGAATACGAAGAGTATATTCCAAATACTGCTACTAAATGGAATAAGAAAAATTATACAATAAAACTCAAAAATCTTTCTAAAGTGATCAAAGATTTGGACGTAGATATCTTAGCACTTCAAGAGATTGAGTCTCTAGAAGCACTTAAAGATTTACGCTTTGAGCTTCAACAGCAAGGTATCTACTACCAATACTATAGCATTGCAGATAAGAAAAAAACATCCGTAAAAGTCGCACTTTTAAGTAAATATCCATTTGTTTATGCAAAAGAAGTGGCAGTTACCTCTTCACTCAGCCAACGTAATATCTTAGAAGTAAAATATAAAATTGACAAGAGAGAGTTTTACCTTTTCATCAACCATTGGAGAGCAAAAAGCAAACCTGAGAGCTATCGAATCACTTCAGCAAGAGAGCTAATCAAACGGATAAAACAGATAGGATTGGATAAAAATATTATTATAATGGGTGATTTTAACTCTGACTATGAAGAGAACATAAAGTTTCTAAGAAAGAGAGAGCACAACGATACAAATGGTAAAACAGCAATAAATGATGTTTTAAAAACTAAAGATCAAAAGAAAAAAGCTAAAGATACAAAATATAGCGATAAATCATTTTATAACCTATGGTACGACACAGATGAAGAAAATCGCTACACTTATATCTTTCGTGGCAACAAAGAGGTACTAGACAATATTATTATCTCACAAGCACTTTTAAATCCTAAAGAGATGTACTACAAATCTAGTACAATTACACATCTAGACAAACCCTATCTATTTCATAAAAAACAGATTTATAGATGGCAAATGAGTAAGAAAATTCCTAAAAAACATTTAGGAAAAGGGTATTCTGACCATCTCCCCATCAAAGCACAATTCATTATCGATTAAGACACCATTCAATAGATTCTTTTCCATTTAGGTGAAGATAATTGTTGGCATGTGAAAAAGGTTTAGAACCAAAAAATCCTCTATATGCAGAGAGTGGTGAGGGGTGAGCTGACTTGATGATAAGATGTTTTGTACTATCTATCAATTTTTCTTTTTTTTGAGAAGGTGCACCCCATAATATAAAAACAATATGTTCAAACTCTTGGGAAAGTCTACCAAGAAGTGTATCGGTAAAAATTTCCCATCCCCTATTTTTATGTGAATATGGTTCTTTTTCTCTTACAGTGAGGATTGTATTTATAAGTAACACTCCCTGCTCTGCCCACTCTATAAGATTACCACTAGAAGATATCTCACATCCTAAATCAGTGGCAAGTTCTTTATATATGTTTTTAAGCGATGGAGGAAGAGGACAACTATCACAAACAGAAAAAGCCAAACCATTGGCTTGGTTCACTCCGTGATAAGGATCTTGTCCTATAATTATAACTTTTACATTTTGAGGTTTCATAAGATTAAAAGCACGAAATATATTCTCATATTTTGGATAAACAGTTTTTTCTTGATATTCTTGCTCTACAAAAGATTGTAGTTGTAAAAAATATTCTTTATCAAATTCTTCTGCTAATAAATCTTTCCAATCTGTATCAAGTAACATATAATTTCCTCTTTTAAAATGAATTAGATAATAGTCTATTAATGGTAATAGCTTGTTGACATGTCATCAAGTATTAAGCTCTAAGCGTTAAGAAATCACTTATGACATGTCATAAATAAATAGTAGTAAAATGACAATAGTAAGTAAGTAAAGTGATTGATAGTTTTGAAGTTTAGTTATTTTAATGATTGTAGTAAAGATTATGATTGTTTTTAATGTGAAGTTATAAGTAAGAAGAAGTATAAATTGTGAAAGCTAGGCAGCGACCTACGTTTCCAATCCTGCAAGGATCAGTATTATCGGCGATGAGAGGCTTAGCTTCTGGGTTCGGAATGGAGCCA
>JAVETY010000021.1:0-20731 GCA_034005815.1 Sulfurimonadaceae bacterium
CTTCCGATCTACTATACAAATAGGTGATTTTTAAAGTATCATATCATAAATAATTTAAGGAAGAAAAATGTCTTATATAAAAAAACTTCAAGAGCTAATCACAATGGATGTGATTCCAGATATAGATGAAAGACTTGATGAAATTTTTGAAGAAATTACAGATAAAAAAAATGCTGATGCAGCAACAAAAGAGGAGATTGAAGATCTTCAAGAGTTTAAAGCAGATTTAAAAGATTTGCTCAATGATATTATCCAAGGTGATGTAGAAGAGGATGAAGCAAAAGAGATTTATGAAGATATTCTCGAAGCCCAAAATGAAGATGACGAAGATTTCGAAGAAGAGTAGAAATATTTGATACTACATGCCATGGCATGTAGTATTTTCTTATTTTACTTTATATGTTCCTGGTAGTTTTCCAATATATGTTAAAACAGTAGAGAGTATAAAAGAGATGACAAGTGATGAAAATCCATACTCTTCTCCAAATGCAGTTCCCGCATCCTGAGCATTTTCAGGGTCCATAAAACCAATAACTATGCCACTGATAAATAAAAAGCCCAACCAAAAAAGTATGAACCAACCTAAAGATACAAAGATTAAAGCAAAAATATTTCTTTTTATCTTAAACTCTTGCGTAGCTCCACAATGTGGACAGGTTGGAGCACTTTCATGAATCTCTTTTCCACAACCTCTACAAAAAACTAATCCCATTATTTTATCCTTCTTTATTAGGTCATTGGATTATATACACTTTAATCTTAAAAAACAAAAAAAAATACTATCAGAAAATCTAAAAGAAATATACTATTTATAGTTATTTTTACTTACAACCTTATATAATTGCAATAACTAAAAAATATAGGATAAACATGAAACTCATACTCTTAGGAGCTCCAGGTGCTGGAAAAGGTACACAAGCTCAATTTTTAACTAAAACATATAACATTCCACAAATTTCTACAGGTGATATGCTCCGCGCTGCTATAAAAGTAGGTACAGATATGGGCAAGATGGCAAAAGCTGCTATGGACGCAGGGCAACTTGTAACAGATGAAATTATTATTGGTTTAGTCAAAGATAGAATTGCTGAACCTGATTGTAAAAATGGATACCTTTTAGATGGTTTTCCACGCACACTTGCTCAAGCAGATGCTATCAAAAATGCAGGAATTGTTATCGATGCTGTAATTGAGATTGATGTTCCGGATTCTGAAATTGTTACTCGTATGGCAGGTCGTCGTGCACACTTAGCTTCGGGACGAACGTACCATTTAGCATATAATCCTCCAAAAGTAGATGGTAAAGATGATATTACAGGAGAAGAGTTAGTACAACGTGCTGATGATAAAGAGGAAGTGGTTTTAGATAGATTAAAAGTGTATCATGAGCAAACAAGCCCACTTGTAGGTTACTATAAAGATCAAGCATCTAAACTTGATACTTTAACGTATATAACTGTTGATGGCACGGCAAAAATAGCTGATGTTGAAGCAGCTATCATCTCTAAGCTAGGTTAATACCCAATCTACATATAACTTCTAGAGTTCTTCTAGAAGTTCTTTTTCTGCTTTTTTGAATACATTCGCTCAAGTTCAAAAATAGATTATAGTTTAGACTTTATAAAACTTTCCATCTCAGCCACTATCTCTTCGATTGTTCTTTCTCCATTTATAACATGCAAAAGATTTTTCGTTTTATAAAAAGTTTGTATCTCTGAAAGTGGCTCTATATATACTTTCATACGATTGTTAAAAACTTCAGTGTTATCATCAGCACCTCTAGAACGACCAAGAACTCTATCACGCGCTGTTTCTTCACTCACATAAACTTCTATAACACTACAAAGCTCTAACGATGTATCAACACTCAGATATGTATCGAGTGCATTTAACTGTTCCATACTTCTTGGGTATCCATCTATGATTATAATGGGAGTAGGGGTATTTTTGATGGCATGTACTATAGTTTCTATCGCTATCTTTATAGGAACGATAAGACCCTTTGAAATATAACCATCTATCTCAAGACCAAGCTTTGAACCGCTTGCAACTTCAGCGCGGAGCATATCACCTGTAGAGTAGTGTGTTATCGTGTCATTACCCTGTGCAATAAGCTCTGCATCAGTAGTCTTACCAGAGCCAGGAGCTCCGATAATAAGGAAGAGTTTTTTCATTATTTAACTTGTTCACGAAGGCGAATATGAAGCTCTTTTAATTGCTCTGCATCTACACTACTTGGAGCTTGTGTAAGGAGGCATGATGCTTTTTGTGTTTTAGGAAATGCAATAACATCACGGATGCTGGATTTTTTAGAAAGAAGCATCATCAGTCTATCAAATCCTATAGCAAATCCACCGTGTGGTGGCGCGCCAAATTTAAGTGCATCAAGCAAGAAGCCAAATTTTTCTCTTGCTTCTTCTTCCCCAATACCAAGAAGTTTAAATACCTCTTCTTGAAGTGCTTCTTTGTGAATACGAATCGAGCCACCACCGAGTTCTACACCGTTTAGAACAATATCATAAGCGATAGAGTCGATATCTTCGATATTTTCTTTGTCGGTATCTTTAGGCATTGTAAATGGATGGTGAAGCGCTTTTACTTTTCCATCTTCCACTTCAAACATAGGGAAATCAACAACCCATACAAATTCATAGCTATTTTTATCTACGAGGTTCATTTTTTCATGTTCAGCGACAAAAATTCTAAAACGTCCCATATAATCAAGTACGGTTTTTTTATCACCTGCACCAAAGAATACAACGTCACCCACTTCAAGCTCAGTTCTTTCTATAAGAAGTGCAATATCTTCTTCACTAAAGAATTTAATAAGTGGACCTTTAAGACCATCCTCTTTCATCTGGAAATATCCAAGTCCACCTGCACCAAATTTACGTACAAAGTCTTCAAATGTTTTCATTTCACGTTTTGAGAATACTAAGTCAGCACCTGGGACACGAAGCGCTTTGATACGGTTTTTCGTTGGTTGTTTTGCAAGATTTGAGAATATTTCATTATCACATCTCTCAAATATATCGATAACATCTACCATTTTAAGGTCATAACGCATATCAGGCTTATCAGAACCATACCATTCCATAGCATCACGATAAATGATACGGTTAAATGGTGGTTTGATATCGACACCACACGCACCAAACATAGCTACAAGAAGCTCTTCAGCGATTTTCATCACATCTTCTTGGTTACAAAAGCTCATCTCGACGTCTATTTGTGTAAATTCAGGTTGACGATCTGCTCTTAAATCCTCATCTCTAAAACATTTTGCAATTTGGAAATATCTATCAAATCCACCCACCATTAAAAGTTGTTTAAAGAGTTGTGGAGATTGTGGAAGTGCATAAAACTCACCACTATGAACACGAGAAGGAACGAGATAATCTCTTGCACCTTCTGGAGTTGATTTTGTAAGGATAGGAGTTTCAACTTCGAGAAAACCATTTTTATCAAGGATATTTCTTGCTGCAATTGCTGCTTTTGAGCGAAGACGGAATGTTTCATACATATCAGGATCGCGAAGTTCAAGATAGCGATATTTAAGTCTAGTTTCTTCACCTACATTTTTATCACCAATGACAAAAGGGGGTGTTGCACTTTTATTTTCAATAATAAGCTCGTCAATCACAACTTCAATCGCACCTGTTTTTAGGCGTGGATTGACAAGTCCCTCACCACGATGACGGATTTTCCCTTTTGCAATAAGAACAAACTCATCACGGACACCATCAGCAACTTTATGTGCATTTGCATTATCTGAAGGGTCACATACAAGCTGTATAAGTCCACTTTTATCGCGCAAGTCTATAAAAATAATTCCACCATGGTCACGGTGACTATTTGCCCAACCTGCTAAAATTACCTCTTTACCAACATGTGTTTCATTTAATTCTGTACAGTAATGTGTTCTCAAAATATAGATTCCTAGTTAAAATTTTCGGGCAATTATAGCAAAAATAGCCTTATCTTGCTATTTGCTTGAAAAAAAGTTTTTATGGCAATTTGCAATACTTTTATTTATTTGAATAGCAAGAGTGTATAATAACTTCAAAATTAAAGATAAAGAGTTGGATTTTGAAAAAGAAAATTGAAAAAATAGGTGTATTACTTCGCCCATCAACACCAGAGTTGAAGAATAGTTTTTTTGATATTAAAAAAATCTTTGCAGAAATTGGGATTGAAACATATATAGATAGCATTAGTGGTGGGATGATTGGTGTTATGGGGATGGAGTTTGATCTGCTTTGTAAAAAGTGTGATATCTTAGTCACCTTAGGTGGGGATGGAACGCTTATCTCAGCGGTAAGACGCTCTTTGGGATACAACATACCAGTCTTAGGCATCTATGCAGGAAATCTCGGTTTTTTAGCAGATGTCAATCTCTCTGAACTTCCAGAATTTGCAGCAAAGCTTGTAAGTGGAGCGTATAGAGTTGACGAACGTGCAGTTTTAGAAGCAAAAATATATAGAGGAGATGAAACTATTACTATGTTTGCTTTTAATGATATCGTGTTTTCTCGTTCATCTACGGCCAATATGATTCATGTTGAGACACTTGTAGATGGGAAGCCATTTAATGCATACCGTGGAGATGGTGTTATCGTTGCAACTCCAACTGGCTCTACTGCGTACAATCTCTCAGCAGGAGGACCTGTGCTTTTTCCTATGACCAATGTATTTGTCCTTACCCCTATCTCTCCACATTCTCTTACACAAAGACCGGTGGTTCTTCCTGGAGAGTTTTCTTTAGAGATGAGAACACCGAAAAATAGAGCGGTGATGATTATTGATGGGCAAGATATCCATGAGCTAGAAGAGGGTGAAAGTGTTTATATCAAACTCGCTCCAAAAACTGCAAAACTTATCCATAGAGAGGAATTTAATTATTTTGATGTACTTAAAGAGAAACTCAATTGGGGAGAGAGATCTTGATTGAGAGATTTTATCTAAAAGATTATTTGAGCTTTGATGTCGTTGATATGGAACTTCATAGTGGTCTTGTAGTTTTTACAGGTCCAAGTGGAAGTGGAAAGTCTATTTTGATGCAATCTATACTATCTTCTGTAGGACTTGCAAGTTGTGAAGCAGCTTTGTGTGAATCACAAGTCGCATGGGAACTTGACGGAGATGCATATGGGATAGAAAACCATGATATCAATGTTTTTAGACATATAAAAAAAGAGAACTCGCGCTACTTTGTAAATAACCAAAGTATCTCAAGAAAAACAATTACAGAACTAAGTGGTAGCTATCTAAGACATATTAGTTTAAAAGATTATAGTGACTTTGAAAATGACAATCTTCTTGGCATGTTAGATACTCGTATAGAAAAAAAACAAGGTGATTTATATGCACTCAAACAAAAATATCAAACATGTTTTTTAGAACACAAAGAGGTAAAATCAGCACTTTTAACTATAGAAGAGGAAGAGCGGAAAATTGTTGAACTCAAAGAGTTTGCACTTTTTGAAATTCAAAAAATCGAAGATATTAACCCTAAAGTAGAAGAAGACGAAGAGCTAATGCAAATAAAAAAAGAGCTTTCACAAAAAGAGAAAGCGATGGAAAAGATAGAAGCAGCAAATGCTATCTTTGGGTTTGAACATCAAGTAAGTGGTGTATTAGAATTTCTAGATATAGAGAGCTCTTTTTTTGATGATGCTATGAATGAATTGCGTGCTATTTTTGATAATGCTACGGAGAGATTTGCCTCTTTAGATGAAACAAATATCGAAGAGGTGCTTAACCGTATAGAAGCACTAGGAAATTTAAAAAGAAGATATGGCACTATCGAAGAAGCACTTCTTTATAAAGAGCGTAAAAAAGAGGAACTACAAAAGTATGAAAATATTGAGTTTACAAAAGATGCACTCGTACAAAAAGAGAGTACTCTAAGAAAAGAGTTACAAAAACTAGCAGAACAATTAACAGATTTACGCTCAGGAGAGATTGCATCATTTTGTAAGGATCTCAATAAATATCTCAAAGAGCTTTACCTAAGAGAAGGGTCAGTTACACTAGAAAAAAGTGACTATAGCCTGAGTGGACAAGATACTATGGTGTTAAAGCTAAATAACACTGAACTTCAAAAGATAAGCACAGGAGAATTTAACAGACTTCGTCTGGCTATTTTGGTACTAAAATCAGAATTTATGCATAAAAATGGTGGAGTTTTGATGCTCGATGAGATAGATGCAAATCTAAGCGGAGAAGAATCAATGAGTGTTGCAAAGGTACTTAAACAACTCTCAAAAAACTTTCAAATCTTTGTTATATCGCATCAACCACAGCTCACATCGATGGGGGATCAACACTTTTTAATCTATAAGCAAGATAATATTTCTCAAGTAAAAGAGCTAAAATTTGAGCAAAGAGTGGATGAAATAGCAAGAATTATTAGTGGTGAAGCTATCTCCAATGAAGCAAAAAAATTTGCCAAAGAGTTGTTAGAAGCGAAGATATGTGCCTCGTAATCGCCTCTGTACTCTTTGTACTTAGTTATAATCTTTTTCAAAGAGACTCTTTGGTTATGGCATGTGTAAGCTTTGTTACTGGTGTGTTTTTTCTTCTACTTATGGGAAAGAATATTTATGATACAAAAAAACGAAAAGAGAGTGAAAAACATGATAGTTGATACACATATCCACCTTGATAATGAACGTTACTATGATGATTTAGAAGAGGTTATAGAGCGAGCAAAAGAGGGTGGAGTAAAACGTTTTATCATCCCTGGAGCAGATCCTAAAACACTCCCTCGTGCTGTAGAGATAGCAGAGCGATTTCCTGAAGTCTATTTTGCTGTGGGTGTGCATCCTTATGATGTAGAAGCATTTGATGGGCTGGATTTTGAAGCCTATATACATCATAAAAAGTGTGTAGCTATTGGGGAATGTGGACTAGATTATTTCCGACTTGAGGGAAGTGATGAGGATAAATTAGCCGAAAAAGAGAAACAAAAAGAGGTTTTTGTAGCACAGATACGATTAGCAAAAAAATATAAAAAACCTTTAATTATTCACATAAGGGATGCTTCACGTGATTCAAAAGAGATACTTTTAGAGGAACATGCCAAAGAAGTAGGTGGTGTACTTCATTGCTACAATGCAGATGAAGAGCTACTCTCACTTTCAAAAGAGGGATTTTACTTTGGTATAGGTGGAGTTGTTACATTTAAAAATGCTAAAAAGCTCATTCAAGTTCTTCCTAAAATTCCATTAGAGAAACTTCTCATAGAAACAGATGGACCTTATCTCACTCCCATGCCATACAGAGGGGAACGTAATGAACCCTTATATACAACATTTGTAGCTGAAAAAATCTCAGAACTTCTTGCTATTTCACCTAAAGATATAAGAAATCTCACTACAGATAATGCAATGAAGCTTTTTAATATTTTTTAATATCATATTTGTATTTCTTTAATCTAAAGGGTAATTCTCACCCATAACCACTATTAGAGGAAAATTAATACTTTTTTAGATAAAATCTGTTTTTTATTTTCTTTAAATATAGAGGCGAGTATATGAGATTTTTTATTATTTTTTTGATACCTTTATTGCTTTACGGTAATTTAACTAATTTTGCAAACAACCAAAAAGAGATAGCTCTCTTAAATTCTTTTGATATTGAACCTTCATTTTTATACGATCCAATTATGAATCAAATGAGAAATAAAAATAATGCAGTGTATAAAAATAACCATTTTTTTAAAGCGATGGAAGAAGCATATCTTTTTATCCCAACAATCAAACAAATTTTGATTGAGAATGACATTCCTCTTGAGTTTCTTTATCTTGTCATGGCAGAATCGAATTTTTCTAATAAAGCCTACTCCAATAAACGTGCATCTGGATTATGGCAGTTTATGCCAGAAACTGGCAAACTTTATGGTTTAAAAATAGATGAATATGTAGATGAGCGTCGAGATCCTATCAAATCAACTGTAGCAGCAGCAAAATTTTTAACCGATTTACATAAACGCTTTGGTAAATGGTATTTAGCAGCTATAGCTTATAACTGCGGGGGAGGTCGTTTAAATCGAGCTATTACACAAGCAGGAAACGATGATTTAAAAATCCTTTTGGATAAAGATAAAAAATATATCCCTAAAGAGAGCCGCTTTTATATTAGAAAGATAGTCGCACTTGCTCTTGTTGGATATGATGAGGATTATATGCTAGAGAGTGAGTACGAGTACCTCTTAAATAGAGCAAGTGCGTACTCTATTGCAAAAGTAAACTTAGCTTCAGGAGAATCTTTACGTAGAGTTTCGAAGCTAACAGGAATTCCACTCAGTGAGCTACACAAACTAAACAGACATCTAAAATACGACTTTGTACCACCCTATAAAGGTGGATATGATATTTATATACCATACATTAAGCTTTCAGACTTTAAACAAAAATATACTCCAGATAAAGTACAAAATATTTATAAAATCCATGTTGTAACAAGTGGTGATAACCTTTATAACATAGGTAGACAATACAATGTAAGCTATAAGGTGATTATGGATTTTAATAAAATGAAAAGCTCTAAACTAAGTTTGAAGCAACGACTTGTTATCCCTATTGAGCAACATATGGATAAAGTCAAAACAAATTCTTACTATATGGTACGCAAGGGTGATACTTTAGAATCGATTGCAAAAAGCTATAGAATAAGTGTTGAAAATATTAAACTCCAAAATCGCTTGACTACAAATATACTTAAAATTGGTGATAGGTTAAAACTTTATGAATAGATATATTTTTTCCTCTTTTTTAGTAGTATTTTTGATACAAGGTTGTAGCACAAGGGGCGTGCAAACCCATAACTACGCTCCTACAAAAAACTATACCAGTGCCAATACTCACGCGCAACCTGATAATAAAACATACTCTCATCCAACAATGCGCCCTTATGTGATTCGAGGTATCCGTTACCATCCACATATGGTAGGTGTAGGAGATAGGTTTGAGGGAAATGCGAGTTGGTATGGACCCGATTTTCATGGAAAGCTCACCTCGAACGGTGAGACTTATAACATGCATGATATGACAGCAGCGCATAAAACGCTTCCTATGAATACTATTGTAAGAGTTACCAACAAACGGAATGGAAAACAAGTGGTAGTCCGTATCAATGACAGAGGACCATTTATTGCTACACGTATCATAGATCTCTCAAAAACCGCAGCATCAAAAATAGATATGGTTGGTGCTGGAACGGCTCCTGTTACTTTAGAAGTATTAGGGTTTGAAGTGAAGGGAAGAAAAGCAATACCAAGTGCCAAAGAGCTAAGAGATGCTCCACAAAAAACAACTTATGGAGAGTTTGCTTTACAGATAGGCTCTTTTAGTAAAATCGATGGGGCACTCGCAACTCAAGAGAAGTACGATAAACTAGACGGATATAAAACAATTATAAAAGATATTGATACAAAAAATGGTAGAGTTTTTAAAGTGCTTCTAAAAGGTTTTAAAACAGAAGAAGAGGCGCGTGATTATAAATCACAAGGACATTTTCAAGATGCATTTATTGTAGGAGAAGGATAAAAAATGATAACTAAATTAAGAAAAACAAAAGAAACAAATATTACAACGTCACTCAATCTTTATGGAACGGGAAAGAGCTCAATCCAAACAGGTGTTGGTTTTTTAGATCATATGCTAGAGAGTTTTTCTAAACACTCTTTGATAGATTTGGATGTGACATGTGATGGCGATACCCATATTGATGATCACCATAGTGTTGAAGATGTGGGGATTGTAATAGGGCAACTTTTAGCGGAAGCACTCTATCCAGTAAGTGGCGTTGAACGCTTTGGTAGCGCAGCTATTGTAATGGATGAGGCGTGTGTTAGTTGTGATTTAGATCTTAGTAATCGTCCTTTTTTAGTGTATGAGGTAGATATCGAAGGTAAAATTGGAAGTTTTGATGTAGAACTAGCAGAAGAATTCTTTAGAGCTATTGTTTTGAACTCTAGAATAAGTGCACATATTGTTTTACAAAGAGGTAAAAATAAACACCATATTATCGAAGCAGCGTTTAAATCTTTAGCCGTTGCATTGCGCCGCGCACTTACTAAAAACGATAGAATCGGAATTCCAAGCACAAAAGATGTTTTATGATTAAGCTCATTGTTTTAGATGTTGATGGATGTTTGACAGATGGCAAAATAATCTACGATAATAATGGATTAGAATCAAAACAGTTTAATGTTAAAGATGGATTTGGTATTAAATCATGGCTTCGTTTAGGGAATGAAGTGGCTATCATCACAGGAAGAGACTCGCAAATTGTGACCAACCGTGCGAAAGAACTAGGAATCACCCACCTCTATCAAGGTGTTAAAGATAAACATGCCATACTTTTAAACATTCTAAATACACTCAATATCTCTCTAAAAGAGGTTGCGGCTATTGGCGATGATTTAAATGATCACAAAATACTTTCACAGGTGGGCAGAAGTTTCACACCAAATGATGCAGTTTTAGAAGTGCGCCAAGAGGTACAAACTGTACTCGAACGTAAAGGTGGAGATGCCGTAGTACGAGAGATGATAGATCAGCTTGTAGAAGAAAATAACCAAAAAGAGCAGTATTTAGGCTTTTGGTTATGACAATTAATCACTTCTTTCTTGCTATATTTAGTGGGTTGCTTATGATATTTCTTCTTTTTAAACCTATGGATATAGAAGAAAAAAAGCATGGAGAGATAGCACTGTTTCAAATTGAAGATTTTTTACTGCATGAGCTAACTCCAAATGGCCTTATCACCCTTATGAAAGGTGATGAAGCAAAAAAATTTACCAATAGATATGAAGTAGATAAAATTGATTACACGGACAATTCTAAAGAACTCCAAGCAAATATGTTAGCAAACTTTGGCGTTTATAAAAACGAAATAGTGACACTTACAGGAGATATTATTTATACAAGAGAAGATGGGTTTAAATTTACGACGGAAGAGGTCTCTTATGAGCGTCTTGCATCGATAGCAACAACAAAAGTTCCTTACATAGCAACTATGGGAAAAAATAGTGTTAAAGGAACTTGGTTGCAACAAAACAATACAAATAATAAAACTTTTTCAAAAAACATTAAAGCTATATATTACATAGAAGAGAGCGTACAATGAGGATAAAATATTTACTTTTTTTCGTTTTGCTAGGTGTGCTACAAGCAGAGGAACTCAAAATAAAGGCTGAAACATTTAATTCTGATCAAAAAACTGGTATCTCTATTTTTGAGGGAAATGTTAATATGATTAAAGAACATGATGAGCTCAATGCAAGTAAAGTAACAGTCTATTTAGATAAAGAACAAAAACCAATCAAGTTTTTAGCAGAAAAAGATGTTTCTTTTGTAATCACCACAGAGGATGGTTCACTCTACTATGGAAAAGCTCAAAAGGTAATCTATCTGCCGATTAAAAAAGAGTACCATTTCTTCAAACAGGTAAATCTTAAA
This sequence comes from Sulfurimonadaceae bacterium, assembly GCA_034005815.1. Classification (GTDB taxonomy): domain Bacteria; phylum Campylobacterota; class Campylobacteria; order Campylobacterales; family Sulfurimonadaceae; genus Sulfurimonas. Next base: position 11,469 of record JAVETY010000021.1, read on the forward strand.
CAAATCAATGAAAAAAAAGAGATTATCGGGGAAGAGGTTATTTTAAAAAGTATCGAGGGCACAGCATTTGCAAAAGGTGGCAAAGAAGAGCCTGTAATTATGATTTTTGACCTTAACAATACAAAGCAAGAGAGATAATATGGTAGATATTGTAGATGCAAAATTTTTAACTTCCGCTGCTACTATCAAAGGTGCACCATTTTTAGAAGATATGTTAGAAGTCGCTTTTATGGCGCGAAGTAATGTTGGTAAAAGTTCTTTACTTAATGCTCTAACAAATCATAAAAATTTAGCAAAGGTATCATCCACTCCAGGAAAAACACGTCTTATAAACTATTTTGATGTTACATTTTTAGAGAGAGAATCAGGGGATAAACTTCAAGCAAAGCTTGTAGACTTGCCAGGTTTTGGTTATGCGAAAGTTTCCAAATCTCTTAAAGAAGATTGGGAGCAAAACCTTACAGATTTTATCTCTCAACGAGAGCAGATAAAGGTTTTTATCCATCTTGTAGATTCTCGCCATCCCCATTTAGATATAGATATATCAGTGGCTGATTTTTTAATACAACATGCTAGAGAAAATCAACATATCGTGCAGATTTTTACAAAGATAGATAAACTCAACCAAAAAGAGCTTAATGCACTGAAACGAGAGTTTCCAGATGCGCTTATGGTCTCAAGTGCCAAAAAAAAAGGTTTAGAGAAAATTCTAACAACACTTTACACTATTTTAAAAGGGGATGAGCCTTTATGAGAGATGTAAGTTTTAGAAAAGCAACCCTTTTAGATATTCCAAATATGCAAAAACTTGTTCTAAAAGAGGTGGAGCAGGGGATTATTCTTCCACGCAATGATGATGAGATAGCCACTAATATCCGCTCTTATACTTTAGCTATTTTAGAAGATGAAATAGTTGGTTTTTGCGCACTTCATATCCATACACCTTATTTAGCAGAGATACGTTCTCTTATAGTCAAAGAGGAGCTTCGAGGCGATAAAATAGGTGAGAATATGGTTACAAAATCTCTAGAAGAAGCTTATATCTTAGGTTTAGAAAAAATTCTTAGCCTCACTTATAAAAAATCTTTTTTTGAACGTCTGGGCTTTATTGAAATCCCTAAAGAGTCGATTCCCGAGCATAAAATATGGGCTGATTGTATCAAATGTAAACATTTTCCAGTATGCAACGAAGTATCTTTAATAAAAACCCTTTGATGCCATTTCTCTACACCATAGCTTTTATGGTGTATTTGAGTCTTAGTAGCATCTACCTTTTTATGCCACCCCTCTTAGCTGTGCTTTTTGTGATCATATCGAAGGCTTTAAAAAAAGAAGAGGGGATAGTAATATTCCTTGCTTTAATATGTTTACTTTTATTTGAAGCAGAAAAAGAGTTTCTCCTCTTTAGTACGATTATCTTTTTTGTTTTGATACATAAGTTTGTTATCCCAAAACTTAATAAGTTTTCTAGTTGTAAAGGGTGTGTTATTTTCTTAACAGTGCTTATTAGTTATCTTGGATATTTTCTTTTTGTTTCTTTTATCTCTAGCCTTTTTCTTTTACCTATGCCTACGTTTACCTTTTATATCCTTTACTATATTGTTATTGAATTTTTTATAGTGAGCCTTTTGTGAAAATAAAATTTATCCTACTCCTTTTTATCTCAACATGGCTTGCTCTTATTGTTAGAGTCTTTTACCTCTCTGTAGAATCAAATACCTACTATGAAAGACTTTCCTATAACAATACAATCAAAACAGAACTTATAGCTCCTGTACGTGGTGAAATTATTGATAGAAATAATAGACCTATTGCTATCAATGAGCTAGGGTTTAAAATTCAACTCAAACCCCATCTGCTCTCAAAAAAAAATCAAGCAATATTTGATAAAGAGATAGAAATGGTTATGTCACTTCTACCAAGTCTTGACAAAGAACAACTTATAAAAAACTATAAGAAAAGAGACTCACTTTATAATCATAACTTTATAGATATAGTGCAATTCGTCTCTTATGATGAGATTTTGCCCGTTTACTCTATCTTAAATCTTAGAAAAAATATCAATATCGTTCCCTCTCCAAAGCGTTACTACCCTTATAACGAAATTGGGGCACATTCAATAGGATATGTATCGCGTGCCAATAAAAAAGATATAGAGGGTGATAAACTTTTAGAGCTTATCGGTTATACAGGTAAAACAGGTATTGAGAAGTTTTATAACACTTATCTGCAAGGAAAGGCTGGCTCTCGTGAGATTAAAGTGAATGCAAATAATCAAGAGATAGAGGAGCTTTTTTATGAGCCATCTATTGAAGATAGTAAACTTACTCTTCATATGGATATAGAGTTACAAAAATATATATCATCACTTTTTCAAAAAAAAGCTGGAGCTGTGGTAGTTATGAACCTTAATGGTGCAATACTCGCAGCAAGTAGTTTCCCTGAATACAATCTCAATACTTTTGTATCAGGAATCTCACATGATGAATGGAATCGGTTTGCCAATAGCCTTGAGACACCCTTTACAAATAAAGTGATTAATGGACTTTATCCTCCTGGATCTACTATTAAAATAGGACTAGGTCTTTTATATATCACAACAGATTTGGATGAGCACTGGAGTGTTGACTGTAAGGCTTCTCTTCCTTTAGGTGGAAGGGTATTTCGCTGTTGGAAAAAGCAAGGGCACGGAACAACAGAGATTAAAAAAGCGATACGAGAGAGTTGCGATGATTACTTCTATAAAGGAAGTCTCATTGTAGGGAATAAAAAGATGAGTGAAGGACTTATCCGTTATGGTTTAGGTCAAAAAACGGGGGTTGATTTACCAAATGAGTTTATAGGTATCGTTCCCTCACGTGACTGGAAACGTACTAAATACAATAAATCATGGAATATAGGCGAAACAGTCAATATGTCGATAGGGCAAGGAGACTTTCTCACTACACCGCTTCAAATAGCACAACATACTGCTCTTATAGCCTCAGGAAAGCTCCCTACACCACATTTTGCAAAACTTATAGGAACACAACATTTTGAACCTATTATTCAAGATGTTTTAACGGATGATGAAAAAAAGAAGCTCCCTATTATCCAACGCTCTATGTATGAAGTGTGTAACTATCCAAAAGGGACAGCAACACAGTATCTAAATTCTCGCGTTACGATTGCAGGAAAAACAGGAACAGCACAGGTTGTAGGGATTTTACAAGATATAGAAAAAAGAGATTTAGAGCATGAAATGGAATATTATACACGCTCTCATGCTTGGTTTACTAGCTATGGACCTTATAAAAACCCACAATACGTTGTGATGGTGATGGTAGAACATGGAGGACATGGTGGAGCTTCTGCTGGAGGGATTGTTTCCAAGATATATGATAAACTTTTAGAGTTAGATTATATAAACTAATCTACTCTACAGTACGAACGATAAGACTTTTTGGAAGATTATAGTGTTCTACTAATCGCTCTTCCTCTTTTCGCATCTCCTCGTCGTCCGTTTCATGATCAAATCCCAAAAGGTGCAAAAGCCCATGGATAAACAAAAGAGTATATTCATCTTTCACAGAGTGTCCATGCTCTTTTGCTTTTGCTTTTACATGATCTTCTGAGATAACAATGCTTCCTAGTGGAGTAAAAGGGAAATCTTCAAGTGGAAAACTGAGTACATCAGTATCTTTATTTATAGCCCTAAACTCTTTGTTTAAGGCTTGTATCTCAACATTATCAGTAATGATAAGTTCAATCTCTCGCTTAGTAAACTCTAAGACTATAGTTTCTAGAAAATCTGTATCAATCTCAAGGGTAGTTTTATTAAAAAGCTCTATCATCCTTGGATATCTAAAGTTGTACCCATTCCTGTTTTTTTAGCACTCTCTATCTCTTGTTGTTTAGACTGTGTTTCCTGTGCACCTTCGATAATACGAGTAACCGCATCTTGCTCAGTTTGTAGAGTTTTTTTAATAACTTCAGTTTGTATTGCTGATTGTGGATTATTTGATGAAATTTCCATAAATAACTCCTTTATTTAATTTACGCAATTCTATTACTATTTTGTTTTAAAACACCTAAAAAATATATGGTAAAATTACATCATGGAAAATCAAAATAGTAAGAAAAAAATAATCTGCATCATGAGTGGCGGTATGGATTCTACCCTTTGTGCGTATATGATGGCACAAGAGGGATATGAGATAGTTGGAGTGCATTTTAACTATGCACAACGTACAGAGGTCAAAGAGTTGGCATGTTTTGAAGCGATTTGTGATGATTTAAATATCTCTAATCGGTATATCCTCGATATCAATTTTTTGAAGCAACTAGGTTCTGCTCTTACTGATACGAATGTAGAAGTTCGTACTACGGGAGTAGAAAAAGATGTCCCAGCCACCTATGTTCCTTTTCGTAATGGTATTTTTTTAAGTATGGCAGCAGCAATTGGTGAGAAAGAGGGTGCTGAGGCGATTGCTATCGGTGTGGTACAAGATGATAGCAGTGGCTATCCAGATTGCACAGAGAAATTTATCAAATCTATAGAAAATGCTATAAATGAAGGAACAAAGGAGAGCACACATCTCACTATTAAAACCCCTTTAGTACACCTAAGTAAAGCTGAAATTGTTCAAAAATCACTTGAATATGTAGTTCCCCTTGAGCTAACTTGGAGTTGCTACACAAATGAAATCATGGCATGTGGTACGTGTGATAGCTGTAGACTTCGTTTAAATGGTTTTGCTCAAGCGCAGGCAGTTGATCCTATCCCTTATGCGTAATTTTCGTTTTAAAGATTTTGAAATCTCCCATATAACCAAGCGAAATCTTAAAAATAGTTATATCCAAATTGGTGCAGATGCAAATATTATTGTCAAAACGCCAAAAGTCTCAGAAGCTTTTGTATTACAACTCTTAGAATCAAAAGAGGGATGGATTCGTAAAAGAATCACTCAAGCGAGTACCATTCAAAAACCTCGTCTACAAGATGAAGTGCTACTCTTTGGTGCAATAATAAGCATCGATGCACACGAAGTACAATCCCTTCAAAAATCATTGCAATCAGTTTCAGTGGATGAAAACAAAAAAATAGTACATCATTATAATAAGTTTTATAATCTCTATGCACACGAGCATCTTTTAATGCGTCTCAATCACTTTTCTTTTATTATGAAGCTTCCCTATAAAGAGATGCGGATAAAAAAACTAAAAAGTAGATGGGGGAGTTGCGATTCTCTTGCCCGTATCACTTTTAATCAAGAACTCATAAAAGTAAAAAAAGAGCTTATTGATTATGTAGTTGTCCATGAGCTAGCCCATCTCGTTCATATGAATCACTCACCTGAATTTCATGCACTTGTTCGCTCATACCTACCAGATGCTGATACTCTTCGCAAAGAGCTCAAAGCCATTTCCTTACACAAACTTTCATTTGACGACTAAATAACAAATATTTTTTAATTTCTACGTCAGGTTTTATTATATATACTTCTTATAACTTTTATAAGAGGAGAGAATTATGGATCATTCATACCGATCGCTTAGCTTTTTTCCTATTCAACTTTTTGCAGTTGTAATGGGTATTTCAGGCTTGACGATTGCTTTTGGTAAAGCGTACCATACGTTAGGATTTTCCTATAGTATCTATGAGATATTATTATGGATAGATACCTTTATATTTTTAGGTATATTTATAGCATATATGATAAAAATTATTTTATACCCAGAGGATGTAAAAAAAGAGTTTCTACATCCTATCAAGAGCTCTTTTGTTGCAACTATTTCAATTAGTTTTTTATTAGTATCGATTGCTTATTACGATTATGCACCCAATCTTAGTATCGCACTTTGGTATATTGGAGCACCACTTCAACTCTTTTTTACTTTAAAGATTTTGAATTTTTGGATTAATAACCCTTTTAAAGAGGTGCATAGTAATCCTGCATGGTTTATACCTATCATAGGAAATGTTTTGGTACCTATTATAGGAGTAGATGCAGCACCTCTGTATGTAAGTATCTTTTTCTTTGCGTTTGGGATGTTTTTTTGGCTTGTACTTTTTACTATGGTTATGTACCGTATTATCTTTCATAATCCTATGTCAAAAAAGCTTATACCGACACTTTTTATTTTTATAGCACCTCCAGCAATTGGATTTGTAAGCTATTTTAAAATGAGCTATGGATCTATTGATATGGTGAGTATGTCGCTTTATTTTTTAGCGCTTTTAACTTTTTTTATCCTTTTGTTTATGATTAAAAAGTTTGATACCAAAGAGTTTTTCATCTCTTGGTGGGCCTATACATTTCCACTCGCTGCTCTTACTATTGCAACCATAATGTTGGAAAATGTATTTCACAATAATTTATTACTCTTTGGTTCTTATATCTTACTTTTTTTAACAACCTCAGTTGTTGTATTTGTAGCCTATAGAACGATACTTGAGATAAGAAAACAAAAAATTTGTATAGAGGAGATAGAATAATGAAAAAAATAGTTATATTTATGAGTGTAGCAGTGGGTATTGTAATTGGTGTTTTCTTTGGCATGTTGTCATTTAAATTTGCAGCACCAACGATGCTTTTTAAAGAGGTACAAGTCAATTACGATTTTGAAAAAACGCTTGATTTACTCACAAGCAATATTAATGCGAAAGAGGGCTGGAAAGTTACCGATATTATCGATCAAAGAGAAGCAGTTTTGGAGTTTGCACCAAATATGAAAAAAGTAAAAATTGTAAAGTTTTGTAATCCAGAGTATTCGGCGAAGATGTTAAGTGATGATGCTACAAAAGTGATGGCGATGCAAATGCCACTTAGCATTGCAGTATATGAGCGCAATGATGGCAGAGTGATGCTAGGGCTTTCCAATGGATATATGATGTCACGAATATTTGCAGGAAGTACGCGTGGAGATATTATGCAACTTGTTATAAAAGATATGGAAGAGATTTTAAGCTTTATCCATTTTCGTTATAGCATATTTTAACAAACCCTTCTAAGGGTTTGTTGCAACTTCTATCTCCTCTTTTTTCTCCTCTTGAAAATATTCTAAATGGTAACGACTCGAAGGAGACCAAACCATCCATCCACTTGTATTTGCATCAAGTGCACCACGAATTTGTTCTTGAACTTCAAACTTTTTATAATCTCTTTTGTTATGTGCATAATCTTTAAAATACTGTAACCATGGACGAACACGAATAGGGTCAATGCTCTCATGTTTATTAACTATAGTGCGATTGATAACTACATAAGGGTGTTCTGAAGGATGTTTATATCCAAAAGAGCCATTGGCAAAACCCGAAGGGTAGAGCATAGGTGCAATATAATCAACATATTTTTCCATCGATTCAACCGTTTGCCCTATATTATTATCATCCCCTTTATTTGCCCAAAAGATATTTCCATAGGTATCTACAGAAACGAAGACTCCATATTTTCTAAGTCTAGATTGTGCAAGTTCTAAGAACTCTTCAATCGCTTTGGTACGATTTTCTAGCGTACTCTCTTTGGAATAGACAAGTCCATCACGCGCTGGAAAGCGAATATAGTCAAAGTTTATCTCATCAAATCCAACTTTTGCAGCTTCCTCCGCCATGCGAATTGCATATTCATGGGAGCGTTTATCAAAAGGGTCAACCCATCCCATGCCATCGTGATTACGCCATATAGAACCATCTTTTCTTTTGATTGCATATTCTGGGTTATTACTTGCTTGTAAATCATCCATAAAAGTACAGATTCTAGCAATTGTATAGACTTTTTTCTCTTTCATAAGTCCCATAAAACCCTCTATATCGCGGTTCGTTCTTTGGTGGTATGCGCCATAACTATTAGCTTGTGCAAAAGAGGTTTTAAAAGAGGTGGAGCCATACTCGTTTTTTATATCTACAACGATAGCGTTTGCAGCATTTTCATCAATGATATTTAATATATTTTTTGTACGTGGTGACGTGGCATTTGCAGCCCAAAAACTGAGGTAAAGTGCTTGAATCTCTATGGGCTCTAACATAATATTTGTTATGTTATTATCATGCACAAAAGAGAGTGGACGGTAACCATACCCCTTGGCATGGAGAAGGGTTTCTTCCGTTTCTATATGAAATGTACCGTTTTCATCAGATTTAAAACTCTTTTTAGAATCATTAATAACCCCTTTTGTTATAGTCTGGTTATTTGAGATATCAGTGAGTTGAAGAGTAAAGGAAGCACCAAAAAGTGCATTTGCTAACATAACAGAGAGAACGATTTTTTTCAAGTAAAACTCTTCCTACAAAAATTAAAACGCAAGTATAGCTTAGTTAGAGTAAATATCTAGCGCTCGTTGAGATAGTATTTAAGGCTTACATCGCTCCATAATATAGAATCTCTGAGATATCCTTGGATAGATTCGTTAATGGTTTTAAAATCTTGTGATTGGCTACTTAGCTCCTCTAGCACTTGTTTGAGCGCTACTTTTCCTGCTTTTGTGACATCTTCTGGAAATTGTAATAGTTCAATTCCTAGCTCTTGAAACTTTTTGAGTGCTTGGACATTTTCATAATGAAACTCATATGTCATATTTGCATTCATCTCATGCGACGCCATATCTAACATCATTTGATGTTCAAAAGAAAGTTTATCCCAAAACGCTTTGTTAAATGTCATCTCTAAAATAGAACCCGCTTCATGCCATCCTGAGTAGTAATAGGGTGCAACTTTATGAAATCCCATCTTGAGATCAAGGGCAGGTCCTACCCACTCTGCAGCATCAATTACACCACGTTCTAGTGAAGTATATATCTCTCCAGCTGCAAGAAGTACAGGATTGACCCCAAACTTTGCAAACACTTCTCCTGCAAGACCTGGGATTCGCATCTTTAATCCTTGCATATCAGCGAGTGATTTTATAGGTTTACGAAACCACCCACCCATTTGGATGTTGGTGTTGCCGCCCATAAAAGGGTAAAGGTTATACTTGGCGTACTGCTCACGCCACAAATCATATCCACCACCAAAAAGCATCCATGAACTTATCTCTTCTGCAGTAAACCCAAAAGGGATACCGCTAATAAGCGAAAAAGCTGGATTTTTCCCTTTCCAGTAGTAGGGGCCTGAATGAAATGCATCGATTTGTCCACTACTTGTTGCATCAAAAACAGCTAACGCAGGGACTAATGTATCTTTTGGATAGAGTTTTATCTCTAAACTTCCCTCACTTATAATCTTAATACGCTCCGCAAAACGCTCAATATTTGTACCAATAATAGGAAAATGTGCAGGCCAGCT
>JAVETY010000022.1:0-20696 GCA_034005815.1 Sulfurimonadaceae bacterium
TAGGTTTAAGTTTGGAGAATCGATAATAGGACCGAAGAGTTCGATTATTGTACTTCATTATACCGGAGAAGATAAAGTTACTGAGATGGGAATCATTATAGATGAAGTCTATGAAGTTGATGATATCCCTACCTCTGATATAAAAGATGTTCCAGAATTTGGAACAAAAGTAAATAAACGTTTTATATCAAAAATGGCGAAGTACAAAGGGGAATATATACCTATTCTCAATACACAAGCTATTTTAGATATTAAAGAATTATCTCAAGCAGTAGAGTAGGGACTTATGGCAACATATAAAGAATTAGAAGATATTACAACCTATCAAAATGATCAAGATGATATTGAAGATGATGATTTAGACCTTATTAAACTCGTAAGTACAAATGCAAATGATACAAGTCAATATCTTATTTTTGTAGGGAGTGATGATCAATACTACGCAAAAAATGTTTCAAAAATTGAAGAACTACTTGTTTATAAAGATTTAAGCATTGTTAAAAATAATAATAATGGTTTGATTTTAGGAACAGCAGATATTCGTGGAAATATGACAAGTATAGTTAGTTTTGATAGATGGTATGGAAACAAAGTACTCGATGATAGTGAATATGAGCTTGTTGTACTAGCACACTACGGTGGGCATAGAATGGGTATTGTAGTAAAACGTGTTGAGTATATTGTCAATATCCCTGCTGATACGATGACAGATAATTCTGAAAATAATGAAAAAAGCTCTTTTATTACTAAAGTACAAATAGGTAGAAAACAACAACTTTGTATTATTTTTGATAGTGATAAGATGCTCTTAGATGTTTTTGATAAGGTCAATAAAGAGAATGATACGTATACAAAACAGTTTAAGCCTTTAAAAGCAACAAGTAAGAGAATCATTTTTGCTGATGATAGTAGATTTATCCGCAATATGGTGCAAGAACTTTTTATTTCGCTGGGTGTAAATTATAATATGTATGAAGATGGAAAAGAACTTATTGATGCACTAGCAACGATACCACCTGAGGAGATAGGTCTATTTATTACTGACCTTGAGATGCCAGTGATGGGTGGAAAAGAAGTTGTCAAATATATTAAAGAACACCATGAGTACGATGGTATAAAAGTGGTTGTGCATACAAATATGTCTAATGATGTAATGGAAACAGAACTCATGAAATTTGGAGTTGATGCGATTATAGGAAAAGTTAATATGCTTAAATTAGGTGAATCAATTCAAAAATTGATGCTATAAAGGTACTAATTGGCTTATCCATTACTGCAAGATAATGAGTTTTATGTTTTTCAAAAATTAATTTTTCAAGATGCGGGAATTAATTTAAACGATAATAAGAAATTTCTCGTTCAAAGTCGACTTTTAAAAAGAATTATCTATTATCAATTACAAAGTTATGCCGATTACTTGAGACTTGTACAAGTTGATCCAGTAGAGCGTACCGAAATGGTAAATCTACTCACTACAAATGAAACATATTTCTTTCGAGAGATAGAGCATTTTGAATATCTCCAAAAGGTTATTCTCCCAAATCATCCTTGCCAATCAAAATTTAGAGTTTGGAGTGCAGCCGCAAGTGTAGGAGCTGAAGCATATTCAATTGCTATGCTTTTAGATACACTACTCCCTAAAAATAGTTGGGAAATATATGCAACAGATATTAACTCCGATGTTGTTAAAAAAGCCAGAGTTGGTTTATACCCAGAACGTTGGATAGAAAAAATACCTTCTCATTTTCGTTTGAGATATTGTTTCAAAGGAAAAAATAATTATGAAGGAAAATTTTTAGTTGATAGAAGTTTAATTGAAAATATAAAGTTTGAACAAGGTAATCTATTGGATCCAAAAGGTGAGATTGGAAGTTTTGATCTTATTTTTTTAAGAAATGTTTTGATCTATTTTGATACAGCAACGAAGCAAAAGGTGGTAGATAATGTTATTGCGCATCTCGTACCGGGTGGATATTTTTATATATCTCATACAGAAAATCTAAATATGTTGGATATTTCACAACTAGAGCAAATCAAAACAGCCATATACAGAAAAAAAAGGTAATACTATGGAAACAAATAATAAAAACATGAAAATTCTTATAATATCGAGCAAGGGTGGTGTCGGGAAAAGTACGATGTCTATGCAACTTATTGCACCCTATTTATATGAGAAGACAAAAAAACAAGTTTCTTTTTATGATTTTGATGATGAAAATAATGATTCATTAAGTTATGGAGGCAGTGGACTTACTAAAAGAGAGATTATCGAAGTAGACCCAATGATTATAAAAGAAAATATTGTAGATATTTTATCAAGAGATGAGAGTGCATGTCTTGATATTGGCGGGAATAAAACAACAACAATATTTTTAGAGGCTCTCAGAGATACTGGAATGATTCACTTTATAGACCTTGCTATCATCCCTTTGTTAGATGGAGAGCAAGATGCAATTAACTCAAGTATAATCTATACAACGCTTAAAGATATGAGTCAAGATTTAAAAATTGTATTTGTACTCAATCGCGCTAAAAATCATCGTTATATTCACTACCAATTTGATAACTTCTTTGGAGATCCAAGGGGAATTTTAAGTAATGCCAACTGTGTTCAAACCTATTTATTTGACAATGATCGTGAAAATTATTTGGTTATGCTAGATGATGACATAATAAAATATAGTAGACGTTTTGGTTTGACCATTTATGAAATTGCACATATGCATAGGGATTATTCAAAGTTTTTAAAATTAAATAAGAAAGAGTTTTCCAAGGAACAGGAAGTTAAACTCATTAGTTTTAAAAATTATATTCAAAGAGCATCCGTAACCTATTATGAAGATGTGATACTACCCGCATTCTCGAAGCTTGATACAATAATGGAGATTGAAAATGATAACGAAGCAACATAGTCACTATTTGAAATTTTTAGCACAAGGTTATAAAACATTACTTATTAGTTCAGAAAACTATACTGCTTATGATGAGATAAGTAAATATTTTGATCTTTCTATTCAAAGAAATTTAAATGCTGATGAGTTGGGTAATGTAAGTTTGACTTTTATGAATAATGAGATTGATATAGTCATTTTAGATTTTACTATTGACTATCTTTTAGCATCTCAATTTTTTGAAAAAATTCAAAATCATGAATCAAGATTGGTTATTCTAGGAATTTTTGATAATAAAAAATGTGAATTAGATTGTAGTCTGCTTGGAAAGTTAGATGCTATTCTTTTTAACGATTTTTCTATAGAACAACTTAAAGGAAAACTATTTAAAGAATTATCTCTTTTTTATACCATTAAATCAGTAAGTAGAAGAGATAATAAAATCATTTCGGGTGTTCATGAGATTGATATGAGCTTGGATGAATTTTTTGATATGTACGAGGGAAGTTCCCTTTTTATTGTTGATGAATTGATAGATTTAAATAAATTATTAAAAAGTGGTGAACTTTCCACAGAATTAATCAATTCAATAGCAGATAAGCTTTTTGAGATTGCTGATACATTTGGTAGAAATGCTAAAACAGCAGATTTTTCTGATGTTTTTAGAGATTTTGCTAGCTATCTTAAAGATTTGGATTTTACGAAAATTGAACCAAAATACTTGTATGCACTTGATTATATATGTGCCATTATCGACGATACAAATGAATACATAATGGATATGTTTGTTGATAGAGTTTTGAAAGACACGTATATAGTAAAGCATTCTTTAGAGAATAATATAGAATTTATTAAAAATATTTTATCATCATATAAAAATGAAGATAAAAGTGAATTGGAATTCTTTTGAAAAGAAATTATGTAGAAATTTTTGTATGTTTAAATCAAAGAGAAAAAGTGGTGTCTCTCTTTGAAAAACTGGAGAATGTCGTTTATTTTGATACATATGATGCGCTTATAGAAAAGCTCACTTTGCTCAATTATGGACATCCACATATCGTGATTGTAGATTATAACTATCTTTTACAAAGTGAAAACAAGTTAAGAAGCACTATAAATGATGAACTGATGTATAAAGGTGCTTCTGTAGGTATTTATGGAGATACTATCCCTTTAAATATAAAAGAGCAGCTCTATACGCTTGAATTTAAAGGTATCTTTGATGCACAGCTAGGGTATCAAAAGCAGATTTTAATCCATATGATACAGCGTTCTAATTTTTATGCTGCAACTTTTCAGAATAATTTCATTAAAGGGATAATTAGATTTCATAATATCCTTGAAGAGTGCAGAAGAAGTCTTTATTTGCTAGATTTCCTTGTAAGACATTATAAAATATCAAATCAGGATGCAGCACGTATCCGCTTAGCTTTTGTATTTTTAATGTTGGCATTTCATGAAGACAAATTTTTTCAGACATCAAAATTACTAAAAACTGTGTTTAAATCGAAAGACACTTCATCACTATTTCAAAATTACACTATCCCGAAAACATTTTCTGAATTGATCATATCGCAATTATTATTATTAAATAAAAGCCCTTCGATTCAAAAATTTACGCGTCATATTAACACAACGAATATTCCTGTAGAGCTATCAGAAACAGTGGCGAAACTTGCAAAATCTAGAGCTATTGCCGTCTCCTCAAATCAAGACATAAACTTTTTTTGGGAAGAACTCAATATTTTAATCTCAGAAAAAAACTTTACTATGGATGATCTTTTAGAGAAAAAATTAAATTCTATTTATGAGGTATTGATTGACTCTTTACACCATTTAAATTTCTTTGTAGTATCTATTGAGCATATAGGTGATAACAAGTTAGTAATTCAATTACATGTGAGCGAGCAACATCAAGATAGCGTTCAAAAATATCTAAATACTATAGATAAAATACACACACATGTCACACTAAGAACAACAGAAGAAGAAGCTCTTATCGAAATAGAAGTTTCACAAGCAGAAGAGATAAGCAAAATAGATGCGGATATACCAAAATGTGAAGTATTATCAAGTGTCACTGAAACTGTCATCAACACAAGTACTATTAATACAATGCACTACAAAGATGAAGCCAAAATAAGTGCATTTGAATTTTTAAAAGATTTTGAGGTTGAACAGTATCTTCTTGATGAATTAAATGAAAATGAAAGTGAAATGAAAAACAATCTTTTCCTTGAAGATGAACTCAACCAAGAGATTGTTGATGCTGTTGTGGAAACTCTTGATAGATATGTACGAGTTCTCCATGGAACCATTGAATTTGAAGATATCGCTTTTTCACTAAAATCACTTTCAGAATTTCTAACAACTCTCGATATTGCAGCTCTTGATGAGAGTAAAAAAAATACGCTTCGATTTTATATTTATGGACTTATTAATGATTTAAGTTCATGGAAACAATATATATTTATTGAACCAAACACACCTGATATACACTATCTTGATGCATCACTACTCGAAAATTGTGCAGAAATAGAAAAATTTATAACTCAAAAAGATGAAGATGTAGTAAGTAATACAGATGATGACATGGAGTTTTTTTAATGATTAAAGTTTTTGCTATTGATGATTCAGCTGTCGTTCGAAATGCTTTTAAGAGAATATTTGAAAGAGTAGAAGATATAACACTTATAGGCACTGCATCAAATCCTGTGGATGCTTTTACAGTATTTAAATCCACTGGGCTTCCTGATGTATTTATATTAGATATTGAGATGCCTAAGATGGACGGCTTGGAGTTTTTACAACTCATAAATCAACAAAAGCCAATTCCAGTTATTATCTGCTCTACGATGGTTGGTTCTGGAAGTAGTGCGGCGATTGATGCTATGCGAATGGGTGCTGTAGATATTGTCCATAAGCCTAATGCAAAACTTGGTGATTTTTTTGATGAAAATACAGAAGATTTTCTAGATAAAGTACGCGCTGCATCAAAATCTAAAGTACATTTTAATTCGAACATTGCAAGTAGAAAATATACACTGAATGAAGATGAATATGGAAAAAATTCTGCCATGCCAGCTTCCAAGAAGATAGTTGCAATTGGTGCTTCGACGGGTGGTGTACAAACTATAGAGGGGCTAGCACAACAACTCAAACCTAATCATCCAGCTATTGTAATTACACAGCACATGCCAGCAGGATTTACTAAATCTTTTGCAGATAGATTAAATACAATGTTGCCTCATACTCATGTAAAAGAAGCAAGCGAAGGCGACAAGCTTTTGCCTGGGCGAATTTTAATTGCTCCAGGAAATTTACATATGGAAGTAAAAAAGATTACTCTAGGATATGAAGTAACACTTAAAGACTATCCAAAAGTAAGTTCTCACAAACCAAGTGTCAATGTTTTATTTGCATCTATGGCAAAAGAGGTTGGGATAATGGGAGTAGGGGTGATACTCACAGGGATGGGTGAAGATGGCGCAGCAAAGCTTTTAGCGATGAGAGAAGCAGGTGCGAGAACGTATGCACAAGATGAGAAATCATCTATCGTTTATGGCATGCCAAAGAAAGCTGTAGAATTTGGTGCTGTTGAAGAATCACTCACAATACCTCAAATCGCCACTATGATAAACAATCTAAAATAAGTAAACTCTAGTTTAACTATGCAAGAGGTTTTAAAGCCCCTTGCACACTAATTACTTTAACTCTCTAAAGAAACTACACATAAGCCTAACTCCAGCTCCTGTTGCCCCATATACATTACAATCCCACGCAGTTTCTGTATAAGCAGAACCAGCTATATCAAAGTGAAGCCATTTATCTTTGTTTTCTTCTTTGATAAATTTATCTAAAAAGAGTCCTGCAGTAATCGCTCCACCATAAGGTTTTGAAGATACATTTGATATATCTGCTATCTCACTTTTGAGAAGTTTTTTAAGATGGTTATTAAATGGTAAACCGCCTACAAGCTCTCCTGAGTTGTTTGCTGCTTCATACATATGATGCTTTAAGGAATGTGAATGTCCCATAACTCCTGTCGTATATTGCCCAAGAGCCACCATGCAAGCACCTGTGAGTGTTGCAAAGTCAAAGAGATAATCAGCTTGCACTTTTTCTTGTGCATAATCAAGTACATCTGCAAGAACTAAACGCCCTTCAGCATCAGTATTACGTACCTCTATCGTTGTTTTACTTCTAGAGATAAGGACATCATCAGGTTTATAGGCATTGCCACCTACCATATTTTCAACCGCGCCGATAAAGCCATGTACTTCTATATCAAGACCGAGTTCACTGATTGCTTTCATCATTCCAAGTACCGCACAAGCTCCCGCTTTATCCATCTTCATCGTTACCATTGAAGTAGCAGGTTTGAGGCTTAGTCCGCCACTATCGTATGTAAGACCTTTACCAACGAGTGAGATTACTTTTTTAGGATTTTTAGATTTGTATGTCATATGGATAAGTTGACTTTGATGGATAGATGCACGACCTACAGCAAGCATCGCATGCATATTTTCTTTTAGAAGTGCTTCTTCATCTAGAACGATACATTCTAGATTATTATCAAATGCAAGTTTTTTCGCTAAAAGTGCTAATGTCTCAGGGTTTATCTCTTGTGGAGCTTTGTTGACTATGTCACGTGTAAAAGCTGTTGCTTTTGCAATGATGAGCGCCTCATTGAAGCTCTTTTCTATTGATGCAAAATCATCACTACCACATGTTATAGAGATCTTTTCTATTGTAATTGGTTTAGGCTCTGATTTATAAAAGTTAAAATCATATCCACCTAAAACAAATCCATCTACAAGTGCACTTACATAACTTGCATCGGTAAGTTCTGTTTTTACGCTTGTATAGTTTGTCGTTTTGAGAGTTTTTATAGCTATAGCACAAGCAGCTCTAAGAGAGCTTGATTCTTTATCCTCTATACCAATTGCTAAAATTGCTTTTTCATGTAAAAAACAAATGGAGTCTTGTTCTGCTTTAAATCCTGCTTGAGTGAGGAGTTTGTTATTTGTATCTTTTTCTAAATCCTCTTTTGTTAAAAATACAACGAGGATATCAGCTTTTGCTTTTGTTATCGTTTGTTTTATAAGTTCTAATTTCATTTACTACCTTTGGATTTAGTCAAATTTTAATAGAGATTTTGCTTGAATCATATCTTTATCACCACGACCGGAGAGGGTGATGATGATAATTTTATCTTTTATATTTTTCATTTTTTTTAAATATGCTATGGCATGTGAAGATTCAAAGGCTGGGATAATCCCCTCTTTACGAGAGAGCCATACAAACGCTTCCATCGCTTCATCATCTGTTACAGAGTCATACATAACTGTGCCATTATCTTTGTGAAAAGAGTGTTCAGGTCCAATTCCAGGGTAATCAAGCCCCGCAGATATAGAGTGTGCTTCTAGCACTTGCCCATCTTCATTTTGTAAAAGGTAGCTCATTTGACCATGTAAAATCCCAGGTCTCCCTTTGCTAAGAGAGGAACCATGCTTATCTGTCTCGATACCAAGTCCACCTGCTTCTATCCCAATACATTGCACCTCTTTATCTTCTAAAAAGTGTTGAAATGATCCAATAGCATTACTTCCACCACCAATACATGCCACGACATAGTCAGGAAGACGGTTCTCTTTTTCTAAAATTTGTGCACGTGCTTCGCAACCTATAATCGCTTGAAAATCACGTACCATAAGAGGATATGGGTGTGGACCGGCCACAGTTCCAATGATATAAAAAGTATCTCTTGTGTTTGTAACCCAGTGACGGATTGCATCATTCATAGCATCTTTGAGAGTTTTACTTCCACTTACCACTGAATTTACTTTTGCACCAAGGAGTTTCATACGAAATACATTAAGCTCTTGACGTGCCACATCTTTTGCGCCCATAAAAACTTCACACTCTAAACCTAAAAGTGCAGCAACTGTAGCCGTAGCCACACCATGTTGCCCAGCACCTGTTTCAGCGATAACTTTTTTATATCCAAGACGTTTAGCCATAAGACCTTGTGCTATAACATTGTTTATCTTGTGCGCACCCGTATGATTTAAATCTTCACGCTTGAGATAGATTTTTGCACCAAACTCTTCTGAGAGATTGTGTGCATAGTAGAGTGGTGATGGACGTCCAACATAATCTTTGAGATAATAATCAACAAGAGTCCAAAACTCTTTATCAAAGCGGATTGATTTATATTCTTTTTCAAGATTTAAAAGTGCCGGCATAAGTGTTTCAGGCACATAGCGACCACCGAACATGCCATAGTGTCCATCTTTATCTGGATCGAATTTTGAAGGTTTTGGGATATACATTTAGTTTACCTCGATTAAAGAATAGATAGGTGTTATTTCTTTGAGTTTATTATGACCATCTAAAAAAGTAAGGTTTATTATAAAACATGCTTCAATACACTGTGCACCTGCTTGATGGATAAGTTTAGCTGCCGCACACGCTGTACCACCTGTTGCTATAAGGTCATCTATAAGAAGTACACGTGCATTTGGGATTTTACTAAAAGCATCAAGATGTACTTCTATCTCATCCATTCCATACTCAAGTGCATATTTTTCACTTATAGTAGTGTAAGGAAGTTTCCCTTTTTTACGAATAGGTACAAAGCCAACTTTCAGCATTTGTGCAAGTGCCGCACCAAAAATAAATCCTCTTGCATCAATTCCCGCGATAAAATCTATTTTTTTATCTTTATATTTAAGATAAAGATGGTTCATCAAAACACCATAGGCTCTTGCATCATTTAAAAGTGTTGTGATATCTTTAAAAACTACACCTTGTTTTGGAAAGTCCTTTATGTCTCGAATAGCACTCTCTATAATTTTTCTTTCAGTTGTACTGAGTTGCATGGGTTTCTCCTTTTAGAGTAGAGCGTCGATACGACCCTCTAGCGCTTTTATTTTATTAGTAAGTCTATCAGTTTCTTGTCTATGTTTTGTATTTCTTTGTTTGAGAACTTTTAGTTCATTACGAAGTTTTGTTAGCTCTTCACTTAAAATATCTACATTTCCTAAAGCACGTTGGAGTTGGATTTGATATTTGCGTATCAAAATCTCTGCTTCTTGAAGCGTGAGCTTCATCAAATCGTTACTTCTTTGCTCTTTGTTGGTGATACTTTT
The DNA here is from genome assembly GCA_034005815.1 of Sulfurimonadaceae bacterium. GTDB lineage: Bacteria > Campylobacterota > Campylobacteria > Campylobacterales > Sulfurimonadaceae > Sulfurimonas. The sequence continues at coordinate 10,046 of JAVETY010000022.1, forward strand.
AAAGTAATACATCTTTACAAAAAGATAGACACAAAGGATAGAAAGTATTGTTAAAAGTGACCATTCCCAAAACATGTTATATCCTTTAATTTAGAGCTGTTTAATAGCTTCTATCTTCTCAACTCTGCCACAGTGTCTACCACCCTCAAAGCTACCTGCAATCCAAGCATCTACTATAGATTCTGCAACACCTTTTCCTACTATACGCTCACCAAAACAAAGTACATTTGCATCATTATGAGCACGTGCTACTGTTGCCGTATAAGCATCGTGACAAAGTGCAGCACGGATACCGCTAAAACGATTTGCCGCCATGCTCATCCCAATCCCTGAACCGCAGATAAGAATACCTTGTGAAGCTTTATCTGCTAAGACATGTTCACATACATTTATAGCATAATCAGGATAATCTACTCTATCTTTATTGAAAGGACCAAGGTCAATCACCTCATGCCCTTTTTCTTTTAGTAATGTGACTGTATAGTCTTTAAGATCCACACCTGCGTGATCAGTTCCTATATAAAACTTCATTTTTTCTCCTAGCTTAGTAATAATTTTAAAATAATTTGTACGGGTAAAATAAGTAGATAATCTTTGAGTGGAGTCATAAGCAAAACAAGAACAAAAATAATTCCATATCTTTCGTACCTATGAAAAAACTCAGCTACTCCACTGATTTTGTATTTTGACGCAAGGTTTGCTAGAAAATGTGCGCCATCAAACTGAGGAATAGGTAAGAGGTTGAAAACCCCTAAAATCACATTTATCATCACAAGTTGCATCACAAAAATATATCCAAAGATATACACAAGACTATCTGCTGTAGTAGGTGCTGCCATACTTACTAAAATGATAGAAGCAAAAGCGGCGAGGGTGAAGTTATACACAATTCCCGCTAAATCTACCTGCATTGCAGCATTGTATCCGCCACGACCGTGAACGGTGCGCATATTAATAGGGACAGGTTTTGCCCAACCAAATAAAAATCCACTCTCACCACCTAAAAGCATAGGGAGAAAGTAAAGGGTAGCAGGAACAATAATAGTACCTACTAAATCGATATGCACAAGAGGATTAATAGAGAGGCGTCCTGCATTTTTAGCAGTAGTATCACCATAAAGATATGCTACTAAACCATGCATAATCTCATGCCCTATAATAGCAATAGCAAGTGCTAAAACAGCAGCAAGTATCTTTAAGAGATCAATAGATTCCATGGTCTAACTTTTCTGCTCTTTCAGCTCTAGCACGCTCTAAGTATCTATCACCCTCTAAGTCAGTAGGTGTTTTACCCATTCTATCCCAACGAATTTCCCAGTTTTCATCCACAGAAAAATAAACAAACCAAGGAGTTCCTTCTATATTTTCATAAGGAACAGCGCCCCAAAAACGGCTATCGTTTGAATGGTCACGATTATCACCAATCATATAATATGTATCTTGTTCGATTTTTTTATAAAATGCATTGAAATGGTTTTTATTAGACAATGTATAGATTGGGAGTGAAAAATCTTTTAAAAATACAGGTTCCATATCCACTTCTCTTTCCAAAAACCAATGTAACAGGTCATTGAAAATATCATGATTATCATCATAATTGATACCATGGTGTTTATCCATAAATGGATTTTTTACCCATAATTTATCTAAATAGGTAACTATTTTTTCTTTTGGATAATTTTCTATTATATAGGTATCACCTTGATGTGGTCTGAGATAGAGAGCTTTACTTACAAATAAAACTTCATCTCCACCTACTGCAAAACATCTTTTTACAAAGTGTTGTTTCGTATTGTGTGGAGGACGAAATATTACTATATCACCACGTTCTGGTTTATCCCCATCTACAAGGCGGAGTCTATCACTCCATGGCATGATACTCATCTCTAAAAAAGGGATATGTGGCATAGCGATACCATAAGCAAATTTCTTAGCAAAGAGATGGTCTCCGATAAGGAGGGAATCTTTCATGGAACCACTCGGTATGCGAAACGCTTGTGCGATAAAGAAAATTACAAAAAGGACAATAACAATAGTCCCTGTCCATGAATTAGAGAATTTATAAAGTTTATGTAAAAAAATTTTCATTTAGTTTTGCTTTTGTTGGTTGATTTTTGCAGCTTTGAGGGTATTACTCAGTAGCATTGCAATTGTCATAGGACCTACGCCCCCTGGAACAGGTGTAATATAAGAGCATTTTTTGCTTACATTAGCAAAATCAACGTCTCCTACAAGTGAGCCATTTTGTGCACGATTGATACCGATATCGATGATAATCACGCCATCTTTTACCATATCTTCTTTGATAAGATTGATAACGCCAGTTCCTACTAAAATTACATCAGCAGCAAGTGTGTGGCGCTTTAAATCATCTGTGAAAATATGGCAAATTTCAACTGTGGCATTTGCATTGAGCAAAAGTGCAGCCATAGGTTTTCCCACGATATTAGAAGCTCCTACAACAACGCAGTTTTTGCCCTTCACATCTATCTTATACTCAGCTAGTAATTCCATTACACCAAGTGGTGTGCATGGTACAAAACCATCAAGTCCTGTTGTAAGACGTCCAACATTATAGGGATGAAAACCATCTACATCTTTTGCTGGATCTACAAGCTCTAAAAGTTTTGTTGTATCTATTTGTTTAGGAAGTGGGAGTTGGATAAGGATGCCGTCGATATTTGGATTTTGATTCATCATCGTGATGGTTTTTTCTATCGCTTCTTGAGAGATATCTGCGGGCATTTCATGTGTTACAGAGTAAAATCCAACTCTATCACACGCTTTCTTCTTCATTTTGACATATGCAGCACTTGCTGGGTCTTGGCCCACTAAAATTACTGCTAAACCTGGGACATTGTTAGAATATGACTTGAACTCTTTGACCTCTTTTTTGACTTTATCTTCAATCTTTAGTGCGAGTGTTTTTCCATCAAGTAATTGCATTTAAACCTCATAAATAATTTTTTCGTTAATATATCGTTTTTATAATAAAAAGGCGCTTACCAATGCAATATCTGTTTTTTTTACTTTTTCCTGTTTGGGTTTATGCACAAGCTAGTTTTATAACCCCAATGGAATATGCTTCACAGCTCTATAAAAATCCACGCGGGATAGGGTGTTTTAAATGCCATGGAGAGTATGGAGAGGGGAAGATTATTGCCCATTATATACATAAGAAAAAGGAGCAAAATTTTAGTGCGCCTGCTATAAATATGCTTGATTATAAAACTTTTTCAGATGCTTTAAATAAACGTTTAGTGGGGATGCCAAGATATTTTTTAACAGATAAAGAGATTCGCTCCTTGTATTTTTTTCTACAAGAAAAAAAACAACCACAAAAAAAGAAATAATATGGAAGATACATTTTTAACACAACTAGAAAAACTTTACGAAGAAAAAGATTTGCTGGCATTAGATGCACTTGCAAGCCCAGCTTTTCGCAGTATCAATAAAAAAGAGGATTACCGCTCTGTTTTGATGCTCTCTTGTAATAATATTAAACATCTCTCGAAAATTGCTTCTGTTGAAGCTGATGCAATTATTCTTAATCTTGAAGATGGTGTAAGCAAGCGTGAAAAACCTTTTGCACTTGTACTTTGTGCTATCTTTTTATCTCATTATAAAAAATGCGATAAAAAGCTTATCGTACGTGTCAATGCGCTTGATGAGGGAGGCTATGATGAGATAGCGTATCTCAACCAATTTATGCCAGATGCGGTGCGAGTTCCAAAGATAAAAACTCCACAAGAGGTAAAATCTATTTTAGATCTTTTAAATCAAGAGACAGAGCTACACCTCTCGATTGAAACTGCTTTGGCATGGGCTAATCTTGATAAGTTACGTATCGATAAACGAGTGAAGACTTTTTATCTAGGAATCTTAGATCTCTTTGCAGATATGGGGCTACCCCAAGCACTTATTACAAAAGAGAATCCAACAGTACTTTATATGCTGAGTCATTTTCTTATTACTACCAAAGCACAAGGGATAAAACCTGTCTCATTTGTCTATCAAGAGTATAAAAACAATGAAGAGTTTAGTGTCTGGGTGGCATTAGAAAAACAGCTAGGCTTTATGGCAAAAGGGTGTATCACTCCCGCGCAATGTGAGATTGTGAATCGATCATTTATAAATAAAGAGGAAGAGATAAAACGAGCACAAATTATAGTAAAACTATTCCTTATGCATGAAGCAGAAGGGATAACAGGATTTGTAGATGAAGAGTATGGATTTATTGATGAGCCTATCTATAAAGGCGCTTTAGCACTCCTCGAGAAGTGATTTTTTATGGCATGCCATAAAAAACTAGCGAGCTAAATTATAAAGAACGATATAACGTATTAAAATAGTTTCTTCTGGTCGTGGATAACGACTGTAAGCATATTCTATAGTCTCTTTTGTTGTGTCATCTAAAACATAATAGCCACTTTGCTTTAAAAATTTAAAATCGGTCATATCTCCGTTGGGATGGAGGTAAAACTCTACAATATTGTCACGATTGACATTTAAATTACGGTTTATATTTACGTCTGCCACACGATTAAGTACCTCTTGTGTTATACGGCGCATAACCTCTTGATTATCTATGAGATATTTTTGCTGCCCTTGTGTGAGTTTGCCAAACTCATCCCCATAAAGCTCTTTAAGATTTTGATTTACACTACTTTTATGTGAAACTTCTCGTATTTCCTCTTTTGTTTCATTAGCAGTATTGTCTTGTGAGAGAAATGCGTATAAAGGATTTGATTCTTCTTCTTTTTTTACCTTCTCTTTTGTGGTATTTTGATCTTGTTTTGATTCCTTAAGCGGTATAAAAGATTCTTTTGTAGGTAAGAGCTCTATTATAGGTTTTGGCGCCTGCGCAACTATCTCTTTTGGTTTGTTGAGTTCTACTGGCTTTGATTTTTGTTGTGGTTGGTACACAATAGGTTCTTTAAGTTGTTTCCCTTTTGGCATCGACTTAGCTTTTAGTGTATCAGGAATAACTGCTGTTTCTTTTTTCTTTGGCATGTACTCTTTTAGAGATATTTTCATCTTTTCTTCTTGGGTAGGTGCCTCTTTTTTCTTTGGCATGTTCTCTAAAACAAACCATAAAAAAGAGAAAATCAACAGATGGATAAGTACGGCTACAAAAAGAGCAAAAGTTGAACGATTCATATTTTCCAAATTATTAGTTTTTCGGAGATTATATCTAATCTAGATTAATACTACTTCGTTATAATTACCCAAAAAATAAGGGAAAAATATGAGCACACAAAAATCTATTAACGCTTTTAATGAAGCACAAACTTTGATTCCAGGGGGAGTGAACTCTCCTGTTCGAGCATTTAAAAGTGTAGGTGGGACACCTTTGTTTATCCATAAGGGTGAGGGTGCGTATCTCGAAGATATAGATGGTAACCGTTATGTAGACTTTGTACAAAGCTGGGGACCATTACTTTTTGGACATAGAGATGAAAGTATCGAAAAAGCGGTCATCGAAGCGGTAAAGAATGGGCTTAGCTTTGGTGCTCCAACAGAAGCTGAAAGTGCACTAGCAAAGCTTGTTATCTCATTTTTTGACTCTATCGAAAAAGTACGTTTTGTAAGTAGTGGAACAGAGGCTGTAATGAGCGCTATCCGTCTTGCACGTGGTTTTACTGGACGTGATGATATTATAAAGTTTACAGGTTGTTACCACGGCCATAGTGATTCACTTTTAGTACAAGCTGGAAGTGGCGCTGCTACTTTTGGACATCCAAGCTCACCAGGAGTTCCAGCTGACTTTACAAAACACACACTTTTAGCTGAGTATAACAATATAGAAAGTGTAAGAAAATGTTTTGCCGATTCTAAAGATATTGCGTGTGTTATCATCGAGCCAATCGCTGGAAATATGGGACTTGTTCCTGCTGATAAAGAGTTTTTACACGAGCTAAGAGCCTTATGTGATGCACATGGCGCACTTCTTATATTTGATGAAGTTATGAGTGGTTTTCGTGCTTCACTTCACGGTGCGGAGTCTATCACAGGGGTACAACCAGACATCCTTACACTTGGAAAAGTAATCGGTGGAGGTATGCCTGTGGGTGCATTTGGTGCGCGCGCTGAGATCATGGCTAAGCTCTCACCTGAGGGACCTGTATACCAAGCAGGAACGCTAAGTGGAAATCCAGTAGCGATGGCAGCAGGTTATGCGGCTCTTTCGAAGCTAAAGGCAAATGCAAGCGTAATAAATGTATTAGAAAAAAGAGCAAAAAGATTAGTAGAGGGGATGCAAAAAGAAGCAAATGCTTGTGGAATCCCTATGCAAATAGATGTTCGTGGAAGTATGTTTGGCTTTTTCTTCAATGACAATCCAGTCAAAAACTTTGCAGATGCAACAAAAAGTGATGAAAAACTTTTTGCAAAATTCCATTCTAAAATGCTAGCGGAAGGGTTTTACTTCGCATGTTCACTTTATGAAACAGGATTTATCTCTACAGCTATCAGCGATGCTCTTATAGAAGAGGCAATTGTGGCAAGTGGTAAAGTCTTTAAGGAAATTCAAAATGGATAAAGAGCAAAAAAATCCAGAAAATAATCTGGAAAAAACAGAAGAAGAGATACCTAAATATAAAGCACTTATAGAGGGGGCTGATAGCCTCTCTTTGGGTATATCTATAGTTGTAGCAACTGCTATGGGGGTGGGACTTGGGATATTACTGAAAAAGTGGACAGATATAGGGGCTTTATTCTGGGTAGGTGTTTTTATAGGAATTGCAGCTGCAGTTTTAAATGTTTATAAAGCCTATTCTAAACAATATAAAGAGTTTGAAGAGCTAGCGAAGCAACCACGCTATAAAGCCAAAAAATATCTTCAAGATGATGAAGATGATGACTAAAATAGTAAAAAGCATGAAGCTTTTTCTTTTTATCCAAGGGGTTATTCTACTTGGATACTTTATATCATTTGAATTTTTTATCAATCTCGAGATAGCATTTTTAAGTAGTTTTCTTATTGTTATGGGTTCAATGTATGGATATAAAAAGATGGTGTACAATCAAGTGGCATCACAAAACTATGAAGATAAACGTGATATTTTAGAGATTATAGAAGATCCACACGAACTTTATGATGAAACACCAATAAATGAAGTGCCACTCGAAGATTTAGATTTTAAAGCTATTGTACAAGAGGAAAAGAAAAAGATTAAAACTTTGAGTCTTCATGCTTTAGGGGATGGAGTAAAAGGGGGATTTTCTCTTTTTAGACTTATCCCTTATCTCTTTTTATTTTTAGGGTTTATCGCTTTAAAAAATAATGATTTGCTAGATATAGCAATCTATTTGCCATCTCTTTTGGTGGGGATTGTAAGTGCGTATTTTGTAGGGAAAAATATTTATGTAGACTAAGCCAGGAAAGATCCTAGCTTGTTTTAATCTTCAATGTAATTCTTAAGTTTACGTCCAACTTTTGGATGTTTGAGCTTTTTAATTGCACTTGATTCGATTTGGCGTACGCGCTCTCTTGTTACATTGAGCTCTTTACCAATCTCCTCTAGAGTTCTATCACTCTCATCTTCCATAATTCCAAAGCGAAGTTTGATAACTGCTTTTTCTCTTTCGTTGAGTTGTTCTAGAACAAGTTCTATTTGAACACGTAAGTCATCTTTCATAATCGCATCAGAAGGGGATAGAGAAGCTTTGTCCTCTATAAAGTCACCAAAACGTCCATCATCTTCATTTCCTATTGGAGCTTCAAGTGATATTGGTTCTTTTGTGATTTTGATAACATTTTTAACTTTCTCGATGGAGAGTCCAACCTCTTCAGCGATTGTTTCCACATCTGGCTCTTTACCATGCTCTTGAAGGTGTTTACGCATAATCTTATTAATACGGTTAATCGTCTCAATCATATGAATAGGAATACGAATCGTTCTAGCTTGGTCAGCGATTGCACGGCTGATTGCTTGACGAATCCACCACGTTGCATAGGTGGAGAACTTATATCCTTTTTGGTATTCAAACTTATCAACTGCTTTCATAAGACCAATATTACCCTCTTGGATAAGGTCAAGGAATGGTAATCCACGGTTTGTATAACGTTTTGCAATCGATACAACGAGTCTGAGGTTAGATTTTGCCATCTTTGTTTTAGAGATTTCAGATATATTTTTACCACGCTTTATCTGCTCTAAAATATCTTCTAGTTTATCAGGTTCCATATCAAAACTATTTTTTGATGCTTCTTTGGTTTGAACGAGTTTTTTTATCTCCATATAAGTACTAACCATAGTAGCTTCTGGCACCATTCCTGCGATATCTTCTTTTGTTAAATCACAGATTTTACTTACAAGTATTTTATGGTTTGCTTTTAGAGTTGTATTAAAAAGTGGGAGTTTATACTCAAGACGTTTCAGCTCTTTATCATACCCTTCATCACTTTTAAGGGCATTTTCCATTGCACGCACAAGCTCATTGATAAGTTTTGAAGTTGGTCCTAAATCAAGAAGTTTCTCTCTTAAGATAGATTTTTTAAACGTAACATTAAGATAGTAGCTAACAATCTCTTCTGTAAGCTCTTCATCAAGTCCTTCAGGGATTTTTTCAACTACTTTTGCCCACTCTTTTTTTGCTTTTTCAAGCGCTTTAAAACTTACAGTTACTTTGTCAATACGATTTTTATCTTTTGCTGAGAGAGCTTTTTTCTCTTCATCTGGATCTATCTCTTCATCAACTTCACTTTCTTCTTCATCACCATCCTCTTTCTCCTCTTTCTCATCCTCAAAGCTTTTGAAAAGTTCTTTTACTCTTCTTTCGCGGTTGATAAGTGGATCTTTATAATCGAGTATAAATTCTATCAGGTATGGAACAGAACAGATAGCGTCGATGATAATACTTTCACCATTTTCTATCTTTTTAGAGATCTCTATCTCTTCCTCTTTTGTAAGGAGTGGGATTTGTCCCATCTCACGTAGATACATACGTACAGGAGAATCTGAACGTGACCATTCAAGAAGTTCATGCTCTTTTAGGATGTCGAAGCTTTCTCCATCACTATCTGCAAGCATTTTTCTTTGCGCATCTCTACGTGCTTCTGCTTCTTTGAGGTTAAGTCTCTTGGCATGTTCTGAAGCAGTGTGGATACATGTTTTGTGTTTTTGGATAAGTTTAAATATAGTTTTTGCTTGAGCAGCGCTAGGTTGCTTATCAAAAAGAGCTATAAGCGATTCATACGTCGCACAATCTTTTGATTTTATATCTGCAAAAAACTTTTCAATTGCTGTGTTTAATTCTTTTACGGTCATATGCGAGGGGCCTTTGAAGGGAATTTTAACTATTTTAAGTTTTTTTAAAGAGTGGATTATACCCAGATTTACTTAAGAGACACTTGAACTTCTATGTTTTTTGTGAAGAATCTATCAATTTCTTATTTTGGAACACTCATTGCTTAAGATAGGAAAATGATGCAAAGAAAAGGGATTTCATGCAGACAGGATACTATAACGCAGCAGCTGGAATGGTGGCACAGTTTAATAGACTTGATACCATCGCCAACAACCTAGCGAATGTAAATACAGTTGGATTCAAGGAAGATAATCTAATTGTAGGTGATTTTATGCGACTTTATAAAGAAGCAAGAGATGAGCTTCCAAACCAAAATCACACGGTAGAAGCTGCACAGTTTTATAACCGTGCAATAACAAAAGCTCCACAGATAGTAGACCACTATACAGACCAATCGATTGGAGTGATGCAAAAAACAGGAAATGATCTTGATTTTGCACTTTCACGTGAGAATCTCTTTTTTGTTGTAAAAACACCACAAGGGATTCGCTTAACTCGTGATGGCTCTTTTACAAAAGATGATGAGGGTAGACTTATTACAAAACAAGGGTTTGAAGTTTTACCAAGTGATTACTTCCAAAGTAACCAAGGTATCAACTTTACAGAACAAGATAGCATTATCGCATCAGATAAAAATGGACAGCTTTCTGTGAATGTTCCAAATAGTTATACACTTGCAGCAAGTGCAAAGCTTTTTGTAGCACAACCTCAAAACTTAGCAATGATGAAAAAAGAGGGTGATAATCTTTACTACTATGAAGATATGCAAGCTCTAGAAAACATAGATGAGAGTGGGGCGGTTTTACAAGGATTTGTAGAAAAAAGTAATGTTAATGCGATTAAAATGATGACTGCGATGATTGAGACAAACCGATTAGTGGGAATGTATCAAAAAGCAATGGATACACAGATGAACGAAATGAACCGTGACGCTATCGATAAACTAGCTAAAAAAGCATAATTAAGGAATAACAGATGATACAATCACTCTATACAGCTTCAACAGGAATGTTGGCGATGCAAACACAAATCGATACAACAGCGAATAATATTGCTAACGTAAATACTATAGGCTTTAAAAAGTCTCGTGCTGAGTTTGCTGACCTTATGTACCATGTTATGAATTATGCTGGGACTTCAACAAGTGACGTAACAAAAAGTCCTACAGGTATCGAAGTGGGGCTTGGTGTACGTCCTACTGCTATTACTAAAGTATTCTCAGAGGGAAGCCTCAAACAAACTGATAATGAGTTTGATATCGCTGTAACTGGAAAAGGCTTCTTTCGTCTAGAACTTCCAGATGGTACAGAAGTTTATTCAAGAAATGGTGCTTTTAAAG
>JAVETY010000023.1:0-10410 GCA_034005815.1 Sulfurimonadaceae bacterium
TAGCCAGAGATACATACCAAATATAAAGGATAATTAATGTCACACAAAAAAGTTTTAGTTCCACTTGCAACAGGATTTGAAGAGATTGAAGCGGTGAGCATCATCGATGTTTTAAGACGTGGTGAGATTGAGGTAATAATCGCTCATATAGGAGAAACAAAATTTGTAAAAGGTGCACATGGCATCGCAATAGAAACTGATTGTGATATAAATACTCTAAGCGTAGATGATATCGATATGATAGTGCTTCCAGGAGGCTGGGATGGCACACTTGCACTTATAAATAACGCTAAAGTTACAGAGATATTACAAGATATGGATAAGAAAAATAAAGCTATCGGAGCAATATGTGCAGCGCCTTTGGCACTTCATAAAGCAGGTGTTTTAAAACACAACTATACATGTTATCCATCGATTGAAGCAGAGATTCGTCTTGATGGTTACAATGATACTGCAATGGTTGTAGAAGATGATAATGTCATGACATCAAAAGGACCAGTAACAGCTATGTGTTTTGGGCTTTCGATTGTGAAAAAACTAGCGGGTGAAGAGAAATATAAAACTGTAAAAGCAGGACTTCTAGCAGATTATTGTCTCTAAGAGTTATGACATGTCATTATAGAGTATGTGTGATTTTCACACGCTCTAGTTACTAAGTGTATTTAGCTTTGTAGCATCCATTCTCATTATTCTATTTTCCATCTTATTAAGTTCTTCTATAAGTCTATGAGAGATATCTTCCATCTCATGAAAATAACGCATTGAAAGTTCTCTCTCCTTTTGTGTTACCTCTTTTTTGATACCAAAAAGCTTATTGAAAAAAGAGTTTTTCTCATTTGTATAGTAGATTTTGTAGATATTTTCATATGTATTATGCAAGATAGTATGATAAACATTGATATCTTTCATACATTCAAAAGGAGCAGAGCTAATTGTAGATAGTTTTTTGGCTTCATGATGAAACCATTTTCCAAACTCACAAGCATCAGCACTCATAGGAATCGAATCTGCTTCTATATCAAAACCATTGATAAGCATTTTTGCTTTTGTTACCCAGTTTTTGTGCGCAGTTTTTGCAGTTTTTAGCTGTTGTAAGATTTTTGTTTTTTCCATTATAGAGTTCCCCCTAAAATTATAGATATATCTAGCCATCAATAAATAATTTTAATAATTTTAGTAGATATAGTATGAAAGTTTAATAAAAATAGGTATTTTATATTATTTATTAATAAGTAAGGTAGTTAAAATGTAGCAAACTTACTTTTAGATAACTATTTTTTTATAAAAATAAGATTTTTGAGACTTTTTTCTTCTTCAATACTTGCAAATTCTTTTAGATTTTCTAATCTATGAGAGAAAACAAATTGAGGTGCATGCTCTTTAAATAAATCGATAATAAAATCGCTTGTAAGTTCAGGAGCATTGAGACATGCCATAACTATACAATCCTCATCACTGAGCATATCTAAGCGTTGCACAATTTTTATATAATCTTTTGTTGCTTCAAAACTTCCACGCTGAAAACTTGGTGGATCGATGATAATCATATCAAAGGGACCTTTTTTTCTGATTCCTGAGAATGATTTGAGGATATTGTAAGGGAGAAAACTTATTCCTCTTGTATCAAGCGCATTAAGTGTGTGATTTGCTTTTCCTGTAGAAAGTGCGCCTTTACTCATATCTACATTGACAACTGTTTTTGCACCACCTAAAAGGGCAGCAACACTAAAAGCACAGGTATATGAAAAGAGATTTAAAACATTTTTATCTTTGGCATGTTCACGCACATATGTGCGACCATTTTTCATATCTGGGAAGTATCCGCTGTTTTGATTAGAAAGCAGATTTAACTTAAAGTACATCCCATTTTCAATAGCGACAGCGCTTTCTGGGACTTCGCCTAAAACTACTTCAGTTCTTGCGCCGCCATCGTAACGTCTTTGTACGATAAGGGTAGCATGCCCCGAAGAGAGAAGAAAGTTTTTTACCATCTCTATAATCTCTTCTTCATCCTCTTTTGGTGCATAAAAAGCAACACTTATAATGGTGTCGATGGAGTCAATCGTGAGGTGTTTATACTCTTCAAAAAGTCCGCCACGACCGTGAAATAATCTTTGAAATTCTTCTGTTGTTTTTTGATTTGTTAGATGTGTGTGGAGTTCATGTAATGTCATAGGTAAGAGCCGTAAGTAAAATTTTGAAGGGATTTTATCTCTATATTGGTTAAAACGATATAAGTAAAAAAGAGTTTATCGCTTGAGCATATCAACAATCTTTACGAGTTTGCGGAGTGAATCATACTCTTTATCCTCTTTTTTGATAAAACCTGAACTGTTTGCATCAAACGCTTTGAGAATTTGTTCATTTTTTAGCTCTAAAAGGGCATTTTGTATCTTGGTAAAAGTTGCATCATCTAATTGAGATGATGCAAGAAAAAGAAAATTATCATACTGCTCTGAACGTGCTATCACCTCTATATAATCACTATATTTTTCTGCAACTGAAGTTTTGATACTTCCTGCATCATATTTTCCCATAATCACATACTGTGCCACACGGTCATGTCTTCCTAAAAAAGCAAACCTTTCTAGCTGGGTATCTATATTTTGTTTTTTGAGCATATACATTGGAACGTAGTAGGAAAGAGTAGAGTTACGTGAACCAAAAGCGAAAGTTTTTCCTTTTAAATCAGGAAGTGTTTTCAAGTTCGAGCCTTTTTTAACAAAAATTACACTTTTAAAAGCATCTTCATTAGCATTTTCAAGTGAAGCTATTATTTTCAATAAGGGGTTTTTTTCTTTTGCTTTTATATAGGGAACAGGACCTAAATAAACTATATCTAACACTTCATTTGTGATTTTGTCTATAGTATCTTTGTAATCACATCCTGCATATAAAGAGACTTTCATCCCTGTTTGATTTTCTAGATATGTTGCAAAAGGGGCTAGTTTTTTATAAAGCATCTCACTGCTTTCTATAGAGAGAAAACCTACACGAAGCTCTTTTTGTTCGCCAAAAAGTAAACAAAAAGAAAGAAAAAATAGTACAATTATCTTTATCATGGATGAAGTATAAAGATTTTTTTGTTAAAATCATCTAAAATATAATAAAAAGTATCATAATATGAAATATTTTCTCGCTTTTTTTGTTTACACAGTGGGTGTTTTTACCTATTTTTATAGTGATTACAACTATCACATTAATGAAAACTATCAAAATATTGTTGCACGAGTAACAAATAATTTTGAAGCATCTATCAATGCATATGAACTTTCAAATGATACTTTTCATGCCATGTACGCTGACACGATGGCACATATCTTATCTCAGGCAAAAGGGGCTTCAAATGCAAAAAAAGAGCAACTTCAAGAGCAACTTAAAGAGCAATTTGTAGATTTTTATAATCTTAAAAAGCATGAATTACTCGAAGGACTGAGTGTTATAGATAAAGAGGGTGTAGTATTTTATCGTTTTCATGACCCAAAAATATTTGGTGATTCCATCTTAAAACGTAAGATGGTTTCTTCTAGTATAAAAGAGTTTAAATATGAGAAAGGGCTTGATATCGATAGCTATGGAGAAGCATTTTATTTTTCCTATCCACTTTTTTGGGATGGAGAATATGTCGGGATGTATCAATATGCATTCTCTTTAGAAGCACTTGTAGACCAGATGGAGAAGACAAACAAAGCTCAATACACTTTTCTTTTTCCAAAAGAAGTGCTAGAAGGAATTGTTGAAGAGTTAGAATTGCATAAAAGTTATCAGAACTTTATAGTTGATGATAAAGCGTTGAGTGTCAATAACTACGCACTTCAAGAGTATAAAGATTGTGCTCTTTGCAGAGGATTGATGCAAGAAGAAATATTTAAAGAGGCTTTTACAAAAGAATCGCCTACTGTTATCTATTATAAAGATCAAGCATTTAATAAAACTATGGGTATTTTTCCTCTGAAAGGATGTGACGGAAGTGTAATCTCTTATCTTATTGTAGATATAGAAAAAACTCCAAAATATGAACTTTTAAGAAGAGCATTATTTGATGGATTTTTGATGTTTTTTGTAGGTGCAATAGTCTTTTATTATTATAGAAAGATGTGTATGCATCATCTTTATGTACGAAATCTTTTAGATTCTCAGCATCAAATGTTGGCAGTTACGGATGGAAAAAAATTACAAGATGCAAATAAAGCATTTCTTCGTTTTTTTGGTTATAAAAATATCAAAAAATTTAAAAAAGAGCATGATTGTGTATGTGATTTTTTCTTACCCGGTGATGGATATTTACAAACAGATATGGGCGAGATAGATTGGTATGAGTACCTTCATCAACATCCTTACACACCACAACGTGTGAAGATGATAGATAAAGTTTTAGGTGAAGTGCGTATTTTTGAACTTAATACGGAGTTTTTTGAGGATACGCATAAAACTTTTCTTTCGTTTCAAGATATAACAGAACAGCTTTTACGCGAACAAGAGCTAGAAGAAAGAGCAAATCTTGATAAACTCACAGGTATCTATAACCGTCAGAAATTTGATAATTTGCTTGATAATGAGATTAGAAAAGCAGAGCGTTATAATACAGACTTCTCTCTTATTATGTTTGATTTAGACCGTTTTAAAAAGGTAAATGATACGTATGGACATGATATAGGTGATTATGTTCTTGCTGAAATTGCAAGGATAGTAAAAGAGCATATAAGAGATGTAGATGTGTTTGCAAGATGGGGTGGTGAGGAGTTTATGGTTATTATAAATACACCTCTGCCTCCAGCTGAAAAGCTTGCAGAAAAATTACGCTTGCTTATTGAAAATCATAGTTTTAATTATGGTATCCAATTGACATGTAGCTTTGGTGTGGCACAGTATGAGCCTGGTGATACAGAAAAAACTTTAACAAAAAAAGTAGATACGCTTTTGTATAGTGCAAAAGACGCAGGGAGAAACTGCGTTCGCAGTTAACCCTTGATAACACATAGAGCTACTAAAAAGCAATTAAAATACGAGAAGATATTGTATTTTAGGTATTACAATGCACTCTTTAAAATATACTTCAAAGGAAATTTATAAATGAAAAAAATAACAACAACAGTTCTAGCGCTACTTCTAAGTAGTGTTACACTCATAGCAAGTAATAATCATAAAATGGGATTAGTTTTAGCACTTCCACACCCTATGAAAGCGATTATTCCAAATTATGAGTCTTTTAACTTTACACCAGAACAAGATGCAAAAGTACAAGCGATTATTGGTGATATGCCAGCAAAGATGCATGCCATGTTTGATGAGGCAGAAGCACTTGAACTAGAGATAAATGAGGAGGTGATGAAGCATGGAAAAACAAAAGAGCAATTAGCCAAAAAGCTAGATACACTTCAAGCACTCAAACGTGAAATCACCTCTTTACATATCGATACAGTTATTGAATTTCGTTCTATTATGAACAAAGAGCAATATAAAATGATGATGCAAACTCTCCAAGAATCAAAACAAAAAAAACACTCCCATAAGCATTAATTATGTTTAGGCACACAAAGGTGCCTAAACTTTTTATTTCCTACAATTTTTTATTAAATAACATTTTTTATATATAAAATGATATTCTTTGTTCATGAAAGATAGTTAAGAGTGCTTATTAATTAATGTATAAGTGAAGATTGACTATGATTAAGTATAGTAACACTTAGTAGTGTAGGTACACTATGAGTGAGACATTTTGGCATTTATAGGTGCTTTATGCTTGGTGCAGATTTTTAACACAATGCAAGGGATAGAATGAAACTTCACAAATATGATATAAATTCACGTTATGCAACTTCGGTTGCTTATTTTTCTATGGAATTCGCCATCGATCAGGCGTTAAAGATTTATTCTGGTGGTTTGGGCTTTTTAGCCGGTTCACATATGAAAAGTGTTTATGAGATGAAACAAAATCTCGTTGGCGTAGGGATTTTGTGGAGTTATGGTTATTATGACCAAAATAGAAACGAAGATAGAACTTTAAACCCTCAGTATACAAGGAAGTTTTATTATTTTTTGAAAGAACTTCCTGAAAAAATAGTTGTAAAAATCAATGGTAAAGATGTATATGTCAAAGGATTTTATCTTGATCCAGATATCTTTGGTTCAGCTCCGATGGTTTTACTCACTACTGATATAGAAGAGAACGATTATCTCTCAAGAACTATCACACATAAACTCTATGATGGAAATGAGAGAACGCGTATCGCTCAAGAGATGGTTTTGGGTATTGGTGGAACAAGAATGTTAGAGTCTATCAAACACAAAGTAGATGTGTACCATATGAATGAAGGGCACTCTTTACCACTTGTATTTGAATTATATGGCAAATATAAAGATATGAAAGAAGTACGTGAAAAAGTTGTGTTTACAACCCATACACCAGAAGCTGCTGGAAATGAAACGCACGAGATTAACTTCTTACATGAGATGGGATTTTTTGCAGGTGTAGATTTACCTACTGTAAGAAAAATAAGTGGCTATGAACATGACAATACATTTAGTCTCACTGTGGGTGCTCTACGTTTTGCAAAACGTGCAAATGCAGTATCGAAGATACATGCCATAGTTTCCAATGATATGTGGGCACACGTAGAGGGTAGATGTGAAATCATACCTATTACAAACTCACAAAATAGAAAATATTGGGCTGATAAAACTTTATTACGTGCTTTAGATGAGCATGAAGATTATGAAGTATTAGCACGTAAAAAACACCTTAAAAAGATACTATTTGAAGAGGTTGCAGATCAAACAGGAAAGATGTTTGACCCTGAAATACTTACCATTGTTTGGGCGCGCCGTTTTGCAGAGTACAAACGTCCAGGACTTCTAAAATATGATTTTGATAGATTCGTAAAACTTATAGAAGATACAGAGACTCCTGTTCAAATCATCTGGGCGGGTAAACCTTATCCTACAGATTACGGTGCTATAGAAATCTTTAACGAACTTATTCACCTCAGTCATACATATAAAAATATTGCTGTTCTTACAGGATATGAGCTAAGCTTATCAAGACTTGTAAAACAAGGAAGTGATATTTGGTTAAATACTCCACGTATTACTCGTGAGGCAAGTGGAACAAGTGGAATGTCGGCGAGTATGAATGGTTCTATCCAATTTTCTATCAATGATGGATGGCATCCTGAGTTTGCAAGAGATGGGAAAAATGCGTTTACAATTCCTGAACTTGATTATCGTTTAAGTATTGCAGAACAAGATAGATTAGACAATAAAAACATGATGGATATGTTAGAACAAATTATCATCCCTATGTATTACGACAAACCAAAAGAGTGGGTAGAGATTATGAAAAATGCTATGTCAGAGATTGAGGTTGAATTTAACTCAGGTCGTATGGCGCATCAGTATTATGACTCACTATTTGATTTTAAAATATAAATAAACAACATTTTTAATAAGGAGGAAGAGCGCAATATGAAAGCAGTAGTTATGGCAGGGGGATTTGGAACAAGAATCCAACCGTTAACACATTCAAGACCTAAACCAATGTTACCAATTATGAATAAGCCGATGATGGAACATACCATTGTTATGCTAAGAGATTTGGGAATTCAAGAGTTTATTGTTTTACTTTATTTTAAACCCGAAATTATTCAAGATTATTTTAAAGATGGAAGTGAATGGGGAATCAAAATCACTTATGTTCTTCCTGATAATGACTACGGGACAGCAGGTGCTGTTAAACTTGCGCAAAAGCATATCGGAAACGATAACTTCATCATTATTAGTGGAGATTTAGTAACTGACTTTGATTTTCAAAAACTTTTCGACTTTCATAAAAAAGAGAAAGCTAAACTTTCTATAGGTATTACATCTGTTGAAAACCCTTTAGAGTTTGGTGTTGTTATAGTTAATAAAGAACATAAAATAGAGAAATTTTTAGAAAAACCAAGTTGGGGTGAGGTGTTTAGTGATACTATCAACACGGGTATCTATATCTTAGAACCTGAGATATTAAATTATATCCCTGAAAATGAAAATTATGATTTTGGTAAAGAGCTTTTTCCATTTTTGATGCAAAGAGGTGTGACTTTGATGGGTTGTACACTCGATGGTTACTGGCGTGATGTTGGAAATCCTGAGAGTTATCGTGAAGTTTATGAAGATATTTTGAGTAACAAAGTAAAATTTAATATCATGGCAAATAAACAAAACTTTCCTGATGGAGTTTTATATAGTACAGAAAAATATAGCATTGATCCGAGCGTTGAAATTATAGGAACAGTTCTTTTAGGAAAAAATGTAGAGATAAGAAAAGGTGTCAAACTTAACAATACGGTCATAAGTGATAATGTTGTTTTAGGACACTCTGCAAAGATTCGTAACTGTGTGATTTGGGATAATACAGAGATTGGCAAAAATGTTATACTCGATAATTGTGTTATTTGTAATGATAATATTATCCATAAAAATGTTAAAGCAAAATCGGGACTTATTTTAGCAGAAGGGTGTGAGGTTGGTGAGCTTGCATCATTTGAGCAAGATGTGATTATCTGGCCAGATAAAACTATTGAACCAGCTTCCATTGTGACTCGTAGCCTTATTCTAGGGAGTAAATATAAAAACTCTATTTTTGAAAACGGAAGTGTTTCAGGAAAAAGCAATATTGAGCTCTCATGTGAGATGGCTACAAAACTAGCTGAAGCTTTTGCTGCACATATGCCAATAGGTGCGCGTGTAATTGTAGGACGTGATGATGATAAAAGCTCACGTATGCTCAAACGTGCATTTTTAGGTGGACTTCTTTCTGCTGGAGTGAATGTACTTGATATTAAAAATGTGCCACCATCTGTACTGCGTTATACATTAGCAAATGATCCTAGTTTAATGGGTGGTGCACACTTTAAACGATGTTTAGTAGATACGACAAGCTCTGAGATTACTCTTTTTAATGAAGATGCAATGCGTGTGAGCACAAGCTCTGCAAAAGCAATCGAGAAATCATTTTTTACTGAAAAATTTAGAAGAGTTGATTTTTCTCAAATTGGAAGTGTTATTGAGAGTAGACATTATATGGAAACTTCTGCATATACTAAAAAGATAGAAGAACAGATAAGCCATGGTATCATCAAATGCGGTGGTTTTAAAGTGGCAGTCGATTTGATGCATGGGACAACGATGCATATTTTTCCATCACTTCTTAATAATCTAGGTGTAGAAAATATTATACTCAATGCGTATTATGATGAGAAAAAACTCTCAAACGTAGCAGCATTAGAGAAAAAATCATTTTCAAATATTAGCTCGATTGTAAAAAACTTAGGATTTGATATGGGGCTTATTATCTATCCGAATGCGCAAAAACTAAGTATCGTAACAGAAAAGGGTGAGATTCTTGATAAGGTCGAAATACTTTATACAGTTTTAGAACTTTTAGATATGGAAGCAAAAGAGAAGGGTGTAACGAAAAAAGTATTTTTACCAACTTGGTCACCAGACATCAAAAAATATGAAAATTTAGTGTTAGAATCAGGTAAATACTCCACTTTTAAACCTGAAAAACTCAATGAGTATGATCTTATTGCGACTGTTGATGGAAACTTTTCATTTATAGAGTTTGGATATACGCGGGATGCGATTTTTGCAAGTTTGAAAATAATGGAGCTTTTAAGTTGTCATCGTGTGAAACTTTCCGATTTGCTAGAGCGTGTTGGAGATTTTTACTATAAGATGACAAAAGTAACTTGCAAACAATCTCTTAAAGGGAAAATGATGCGCAAGTTCCTTGAAGATGCAAAAAGTTATAAATCCTCTTCTGAGGATGGGGTGAAAATCTGGAAAAATGATACCGATTGGTTACTTATGATTCCAGATCAATACACTGAAAATCTTAATCTTTATGTGCAAGCAAAAGATAAAAAAGCAGGCGAAGCTCTTTTAGAAGAGTATATAAAGAAAATTGCTCTTTGGGCAGATGAATAAAAAGGAATTACTTTGAAACTTAGCTTTGTATGGCATATGCATCAACCAGATTATAGAGATGTCAAAGGTATTATGCAAATGCCTTGGGTTTTTTTACATGCCATAAAAGATTATTATGACATGCCATGGATGATGTCTCGTTTTGAGAATATGAAAGCTACTTTTAATATCACACCACCTCTTATTACACAACTCAAACTTTATTATACTAACCCTCAAGAGCATGATAAATTTCTTGCTCTTTGGGTGAAAGATCCAATCCAGCTCAATGAGCTGGAGAGAAAATGGATTATAAAAATTTGTAAAAGTATACAGTTGGATACAATGGCTAAGGGTATGCCACGTTATGAAGAGCTTTATCTTCAAGAACGTTTTAACAATGCTGAACTTATAGATTTAGAAATATTGTTTCTACTTTCATGGTGTGGAATGTATTTA